>NZ_VHKL01000002.1:300000-595509 GCF_007474605.1 Rhodoligotrophos appendicifer
GGCAAGCGCAGGGCCAGTATCGGGGCTCTGGCCATACAGGACCGGCCAGATGAAGAGGCTGTAAAAGAGGATCAGCGCGGGCAGCCAGCGTGCTACGGCGCGCGCCCAGATCTCGGTGCCGGCATCGGTGCGGACTTCGAGGGCGAGGCTCATGATGCGGGCACCAGCGAAAGGCGGCCGGCGGAGCGTCGAGCGCGGGCGATCAGAACGGCCGACCACAGGAGGGCCACGGTCTCGCCGGCTGTGACGGCCCAGATCGCATAGATCGGCGGCACCGCGGCGGAGAGGCCGGAGAGCGCGACCAGCGACACGGCGGACGCCCCCACCGAAACGAAGGCGAGCTGGCGGAACAGCCTGGCGGCCTGGAGGTAATAGCCCAGGCACATCTGTGCCATGCTGACCACGGTCGCGAGCCCCCAGGCCGCCGAGAGCATGGCGATGTCGGGGTAGCGGCCGTGGAACAGGGCGGGCTCGATCCAGCGCCAGGCGATCGCGAGAGCGGCGAGATAGACAAGGCTGAGGCCGAGGACGCCTGCCGTGCCCTGCCACAGGATGCGGCGGGCGCGGGGCACATCGCCTTCGACCACTGCCCGGGTCATGGCGGGACGGGCGATGCGGCCCCAGGCGGAGGCCAGGAGCGGCATCGGCCCCATCAGCACCCGTCCCGCCTGGATCTCGCCCAGGACGGTGCCGCCGCGGAGTGCTTCGACGACGAAGACATAGCCTCGATACTGCGCTTCCGTCGTGACCGCCCCGGTCAGGGTCCAACGGCTCTCCGTCCAGACCGTGCGATACGCGGCAAGGGCAGCTCCGAGGCGGGCCAACGCGTGGGACCCCGCCGCCAAGAGAACAGCCACCGCGTTGCCGAGCGACACGCCGAAGAGCATCGCCTTCACGGGGTCGAGGATCGTCCAGAACGCGGCGATGGCGGCGCCCGACAGCGCCACGGCCAAGGCATCGATCGCCAGGGCGCGGTGCGGCCGCAGCAGGGTGAAGGCCACCGCGCGCTGGGTCTCGCGCCACAGGCCCGTCGCACATAGGGATGCGGCGGCGAGAGCAAAGACCCAGTCGCCACTGGTGACGGCGCAGAGGCCGAGCACCATGGGCACCACTGCCGTCCTCAGCACGTGGTCCATGGTCAGCAGGTTCGCCAGGGTTGCGGCCTGACTCTCAGCCGGCCGGCCGGGAAGGCCGACGCCAATCGGCGTGGCGATCATGGCGTTATGCAGCGAGGTCAAGATCAGCAGGACCGTGAGCGCGTAGGTGAAGAGGCCGAATTGCTGCGAAGAGACATGCGCCAGCAGCAACAGGTTCAGCGCCAGGCTGAAGCCGCTGAGCAGGGCTTGGTCGATGAGCGACAGGAGGATCGCCTTGCGCATGGGGTCTCTCGAGTGATCGATGCCCCTACCTCCTGCAGGCCGCGTGCCATCCGGCGCAGGGCCCCGGCTCCTCAGCGAGGCACGAAAACTGCGACGGGAAACGTGCTTCAAGCGAAAGGCGCTCGCGATCGTGCCGAAATGAAACGATCCCGACTGCTGCCGTGCCGTTCCGATGCGGAGACCTGTTTCGATGACGAATTCAGCCAGCCTAAGCGGCCGCGTCCATTTTCTGGGCGCGCCTTATGACCTCCGGGCCGTCGAGGAGGTTCTCGCCTCGCTCCTTGCCGTCGGGCCCGAGGATCGTTTCCGCTACGTCGTCACGCCGAATGTCGATCACGTCACGCGCCTCACCGAGCGGCATGACCTGCTGCCCCTTTATGAGAGCGCCTGGCAGAGCTGGTGCGACAGCCATATCGTCCGGCGCCTGGGCTTTCTGGTTGGGCTGAGGCTGCCGCATCTGAACGGCACAGATGTGGTCGAACGCATCTTCGACGAGGTGCTGCGGCCCGGCGACCGGCTTGCGGTGATCGCGGCCCGGCCGGACGTGCTGGAGGCGCTCAGCACCAATTTCCCACAGTATGATTTCTTCGGGCATGTCCCGCCCATGGGCTTCGTCAACGACCCGCAGGCCTTTTCCGAATGCGTCGAGTTCGGTGCCCATTGCGGAGCCCGGTTCCTCTTCATCGCCGTGGGTGCGCCGCAATCGGAGCAGGTCGCCTATGCGATCTCGCGTGCGCCGGGCGCAACCGGCACAGCATTCTGCATCGGCGCTGCCATGGAGTTCATCGGCGGGGTCAAGACACGGGCGCCGGAAGTCATGCAGCGCCTCGGTTTCGAATGGCTGCACCGGCTGCTCTCGGAGCCCAGGAGGCTCTGGCGCCGCTATGTCCTCAGCGTCGGACCGCTGGCGATGCTGTTTGCCAAGGAGGTCGTCCGGTGGAGATGACCCGCATTGCGGCCGCAGACCGCCAGGACGCGCCGACCCGCCCCGTGATCCTGCATATCTCGTCGGACTATCCCAATCCCATCCGCACGCCCACCACGACGGCCGTCGAGCGGCTGGTGGACCGCCTCACCCTGTTCGATCAGGTCGTCATCTCGCTGCAGCGCATCGGCAATCCGTTCCGCTGCTACTGGAAGGACCTGGGCGAGGTGAATGGGCGGCGGCTCATCGCCCATGGCTATTTCGCCCTGCCTTTCGGGGTCGGCATGATCGTCTCGCAGTTTCTCCTCGCACGACGGATCGGGCGCTTCCTCACGCAAGAAGGAATCGTACCCACCACGGTCCACAGCCACAGGTTCACCTTCGAAGGCATCGCAGCCTGGCTCGTGGCACGACGCCGGAAGGCTGCTCTGTTCTACTCCGTCCGGGGAGAGGTCGAAGCCAAGGTGTTCCGGGCCAAGCCCACCTACAGACCATTGTTCCGCCGCATGGCGCGCGATGCGACGCGGGCGTTCTATGTCTCGGCCTGGTTCCGCGAGGGCTTCGAGCGGGTCACCGGGATCGACCCCAGGAAGACCCGGACGTTGCCGAATTTCGTGGAGAATGCGAGGCCGAAGATCACGCCCGTGGCTCCCGAGCCGATCCTGGTGACGGCCCTCAATCTCGATGCGCTGGAAAAGAAGGGCCTTCCGACCCTGCTCCAGGCCTTCGCTCTCGCAGGCGACGCGCTGAAGGACGTCCGGCTTGAGATCATCGGTTACGGGAGTGCGGCGGGGGCCGAGGCCGCCAAGGCGCTGATTGTGCGGCACGGTCTCCAGGGGCGCGCCTTCTTGCGGGGATACGTCCCCCATGCGCAGCTGCTCGAGGAGTTTCCGAGCCGGTTGGCGATGGTCTTGCCATCGCGGGACGAGACGTTCGGCATGGTCTATCTCGAGGCCCTGTTCGCCGGAACGCCCGTGCTCTATTCCAAAATGACGGGGATCGACGGCTATCTCGACGGGCTCGCCGTGGGCGAGGCGGCGGATCCTCACGACCCGGAGGACGTCGCCCGCGCGCTAACGGCCCTGGTCGGCGACAATGACGCCTATCGCAAACGGATCGAGGCCGAGGCGGGCGAGCTGTTCCGGCGGTTCGATCCGGTGCGCAATCTCGAGCTCTACCGCGACGATGTCCTGCGGGTCACGGCTGGCGGCCTCGAGACCGCCGTCATCGAGGTCCACCGCGACTGTGCCCCGCTGGAAGCGGAATGGCGGGCGCTGGAGGAGGGGGGACATGTCACCGCCTTCCAGCGTTACGACTTCGTTGCCCCGCTCTACGCCGCCTTTCAACGGCACCAACGGGCACAGCCGCTGATGGTCGTGGTGCGTCCACAGGCAGGGGCCGCGCCGATGATGATCCTGCCGCTCTGCGCCTATCGAGAGAGAGGGCTCAGGATGATCAGCGTTGCGGATCTCCGCGTCGCCGATTATTGCGCCCCGATCCTGGCGGCAGATTTCCCGGCGGAAGATGCGGCAGGCTTTCTCGACCTGTGGCGGCGCATCGAGGCGATGCTCCCCGATGCCGACGTCATCCGGCTGCGCAAACTGCCAGAGAAAGTCGGCGGGCTTACCAATCCGCTGCTGCATCTTCCGATCAAGGCGCCGTTCAGCGCCATGGCGCATGGGGTGCGGATCGGCACGCCGTGGCCCGAAAAGGCGCGGATGGTGATGAGCAGCAAGGCTCTGTCCGGGCTGCGGCGTCGCGAACGCCAGCTGAATGCCATCGCCCCGGTCTCTTTCGCCTCCCATAGCGGCGATGGCCAAGCGGAATCCCTCTATGAGACTCTGGCCCATCAGCGGATCGACCGTTTCGGCCGGCTGCAGCGCGAGGACATGATGCGCGAGGCCATGTGGAGCGAATTCTACCGGGACCTGACCCTGGGTCAAACCGCCCGGGCCTATGGCCGCGTGATCGGGTTGAAAGTCGGTGACGCGTTTGCTGCGACCGGCTTCGGCCTTGTCCATGACGATGCCTTCCATTTGCTGATGATGGCCTTCGACATGGATGGCCCCAGCCATCTCGCCCCGGGGCGGGTCATGCTGTTCAAGGCCATGGAAGCCTTTGCCGAAGATGGCATGACCTATTTCGATCTCACCGTCGGAGACGAGCCCTACAAGCAGAGCCTCGGTGCCGACGACCGCGTGCTCTACGAGGCGCTGAGCCCCCGCAGCGTCAAGGGCCGGCTCGGTGTGGCCGTCTGGCAGGGGCGCCGGTGGCTCCAGACCAAGCCCCGTCTTCACGCTCTAGTGAAGCGGATGACGGGGCGATCGTAAACGGCACAGGGCTTGCTACGGGGGGTTCAGACCGAAGCTTCATGGTCTTGGTTCGAGACGAACATCATGAACATTGCCAATTATCACCGCATCGACAGCTTTTCCGGCGCCCGGCCGCTCGATCCCCCGGCCTCGGGACTCGACGCCTTCGGACAGGATCTCAAAGCCCTGATTGGGATCCTCTGGCGGCGCAAGCTGTCGATCATCGCCACGGCAGCCCTGTTCGTCGCGGCCGGTCTCCTCTTCGTCCTCCTGTCGACGCCCCTCTATCGCTCCTCCACACAAATCCTCATCGATCCGCGCTCAAAGCGCTTCCTGCAGGCCGAAGAGGTGGTGCCCAGCGGCCTTGGGACTTCATCGCAAGGGGCGGATTCGCTCCTCGTGGACAGCCAGATCGAGATCATCGGCTCGGACAGCGTGCTGCGCCGGGTGGTCGAGACGCAGGGCCTTGCCCGCGATCCCGAATTCGCCAAACCGATGAGCCTGGGACTGCGCGCCAAGCTGCTTGCGCTGCTGGGAGAGTCCTCCGGGGCTGACAGCGCTCAGGATCCCACAGAACTTGCCCTGCAGCGGCTGCGCGAGGCGCTCTACGTCAAGCGCGTCGGCAATACCTATGTCATCCAGATCTACATGCTGCTGCCCAGCGGGCGGCAGGCCGCCGCCATCGCCAATGCGGTCGCCGAGGCCTATCTCGCTGACGAAGTCCAGGCGAGTTCGTCCTCAACGCGCGATGCCACAGACACTCTCACCGCGCGGTTCGACGAGTTACGCGCCAATGTCGAGCGCGCCGAAAACCGGGTCGAGGACTATCGAAAGGCGCATGATCTGATCGGCACGCAAGGCGTCCTGATCGATGAGCAACAGCTGCAGGACATCAATCAGCGCCTGGGCGCCGCGCGCGCTCGCGTCGAGACGGCTCAAGCCAGGTTCGACCAAGCGCAACTGCTGGCCAGGTCCGGCTCGGCTGCAGCCTCGGCCGCAGACGGGCTGGATTCGCCGGCCCTTAGCGGACTGCGGACCAATCTTGCGGATATCGACCGGAAACGCGCGGAATTGAGCGCCGTGTTCGGTCCCAGCCATCCCCAGATGAAGACGATCGAGGCGCAACACGCCATTGCCCAGAGGCAGCTTGCGGAAGAGCTCTCCCTTGTGCTGCAGCGTGCGCGCAGCGAGCTGGAGCTTGCGCGGGCAGACCAGACCTCGCTGACGGCCAGCCTGTCGCGGATGAAGCAGGTGGCGCTCACCAACAACGAGGCGCAGATCAAGCTGCGCGAATTGCAACGGGATGCCGACGCCTCAAAGGCCGTGCTCGAAAACGTGCTCACCCGCGCCAAGCAGAGCAGCGAGCAGGAAGATCTCGCGACGAGCAATTTCCGTATCATCACCAAAGCCTCGGCGCCGATCCGCGCCGCCTATCCGCCCGCCCTGCTGGTCCTTGCCGGCGCCCTTCTCGCAGGTCTTGCGGTCGGCGCACTCCTGGCCTGGCTGCGGGACCATTTCACCGCCAAAGATCCGTCCTTCGAAAGGTCCGCCGCATGAACGAGATCAATCGTTCCTTCACACCCGCCGTCATCTCCTCGAACCGGCGGATCCTCGTCACCGGCGGTTCCGGCTTCATCGGGAGCCATCTTTGCGAGAGGTTGCTGGATGCCGGGCACGAGGTGCTCTGCGTCGACAATTTCTTCACCGGCGCGCGGGCCAATGTCGCCCATCTGCTCGACCACAGGAATTTCGAGCTGATGCGCCACGACGTCACCATGCCGCTCTATGTGGAGGTCGACGAGATCTACAATCTCGCCTGCCCGGCGTCACCGATCCACTACCAGCGTGACCCCACCCAGACCATCAAGACCTCGGTCCATGGCGCCATCAACATGCTCGGGCTTGCTAAACGTCTGAATGCGAAGATCCTGCAATCCTCCACCAGCGAAGTCTATGGGGACCCGCAGGTGCATCCGCAGCCGGAATCCTATTGGGGGAATGTCAATCCCATCGGGCCGCGCGCGTGTTACGACGAGGGCAAGCGCTGCGCGGAGACCCTGTTCTTCGCCTATCGCATGCAACATGACCTGCCGATCAAGGTGATGCGCATCTTCAACACCTATGGCCCGCGGATGCATCCGAATGATGGGCGTGTGGTGTCGAACTTCATCATCCAGGCCTTGACGAACCAGCCGATTACACTGTTCGGGGACGGAGAGCAGACGCGTTCCTTCTGCTATGTGGACGATCTGGTCGAAGGCATGATCCGACTCATGGACCGCACCCCCGACAGCGTCACCGGCCCCGTCAATATCGGCAATCCAGGGGAATTCACCATCCGGGCGCTGGCCGAGACCGTGCTGGAGCTGACCGGATCGCGCTCGGCTCTGGTGCGCCGGCCGCTGCCGGTCGACGATCCACGGCAGCGCCGGCCGGATATCAGCCTTGCCAAGTCGCTGCTGAACTGGGAGCCGACGATCGAGTTGCGCGAAGGGCTCGCCAAGACCATCGCCTATTTCGACGCGTTTCTGGCAAGCGCTCAAGCCGAGGTCTACGCGGCGCACTAACCCCGCTGCGACGTATTGCGGCGTGACCGGTGCCACCGTCGCGCGTAACCATTGCACCGGGCAATGGGACAGTCGAGGGATCGTGGCTCAGCCGCGTGCAAGGATCGTTTGGTGGGGTCGGGGGCTATCGCTCCTCGCCGTGTTCGTGCTTTGCGTCCTCGCGCCGCTTCACGCCATCGCCCAGATCCAGGCGGCCTTACCTGGCGGCAGTTCGGTCGTCGATCCCCTGGCTGCATCCATCTGCCGGGTCGACACCCACAATACCGATCAATCCTCTGGTGACTTGGGAAAGCCTTGCGACGCCTGCCGTCTCGTGCAGCAGGCGAGCCCACTCATTCCCATCTCCCTTCCCGATCTGGAAGGCTCCAAGGCACTGTGCTGGGGCGGGCTCGCTGAGCGCGAGGCTCTGCTCCGGGTAATTCCCACCCGCAATGCGAGCTCAGCTCCCCCCGATCCCACTGGTCCGCCCCACGCCTAAGGCAGCGTCGGCCCGCCTGGGCCGTCAACCGTGCAGACTGGAATTCAGCCGCGCAGCCTGACTGCTGCGGCCTGTGGGACTTGCTCAATGACTGATCTTGCCGACGTGGAACGCCCGTTGCGGCGCGTCCATTCCTTTGACCTCTATCGCGCCGTCTGGCGCTGGCACTTCTATGCGGGCCTGTTCTGCCTGCCCTTCCTCATCATGCTGTCGATCACCGGGGGCTTGTACCTGTTTCGTGACGGCATCGACAATTTCGTCCATCGCGATGTGAAATTCATCTCGCAGCAAAGCGTGCCGCAAAAACCGCCGAGCGAGATCGTGGCGGCGGCGACAGCCTCGGTACAGGGCACACCGGTTCAATACACACCACCCGCGTCACCCGATGCGTCGGCGGAGGTCAGCGTCAAGACGCCGGCAGGGGAGCGGTTGTCCGTCTTCGTCAATCCCTATTCGGGCGAAGTCCTCGGAACGATCCCGTTCAAGGGAACGGTAATGTGGATCATCCGGCAGATCCACAGCCTCGGCTATTTCGGCCCGATCGCTAACGGCGTCATCGAGATTGTCGGTGGCTGGGCGATCCTGCTCGTGGTGACCGGGCTCTATCTCTGGTGGCCGAGGAAGCAGGCGGGGGGCGTGCTCTCCGTGAGAGGCACGCCCAAGTCCCGGATCTTCTGGCGCGACACCCACGCAGTGACGGGGGCGATCTCGGGATTCTTCATCGTCTTCCTCGCCGTGTCCGGCATGCCCTGGTCGGTGTTTTGGGGCGACAAGGTCAATGAATGGGCCAATGGGACCAATTATGGCTATCCCTCAGGGGTCTATGTGGGCGTGCCGGTCTCCGACGAGCATATGAACCACGTTGCGCCGACGCCCTGGTCGCTGGAGCAGGCCCAGATCCCCATGTCGCATCAGGCCGGGCAGTCGAGTGCGATCGGCCTGGATGCAGCGGTCGCCAAGTTTGAGTCGATGGGGCTGAGCAAGGGTTTTGCCGTCGGCCTTCCTCAGGACAAGACGGGCGTCTATTCCGCGACCGTCTATCCTGACGATCTCTCCCAGCAACGCATCGTCCATCTCGACCAGTATAGCGGCCAGCCGCTGATCGACATGTCGTACGCCGATTACGGGCCCTTCGCCAAAGCGATGGAGTGGGGCATCAACACCCATATGGGCCAGGAATTCGGACTGATCAATCAGATCGTCATGCTGGTCGTGTGCCTGGCCATCATCACTCTGGCGGTGTCGTCCGGCGTGATGTGGTGGAAGCGGCGGCCCAAGGGCAGCCTCGGCGTGCCGCCCATGCCCGCCGACCGCCGCAAGCTCTATGTGGTGGCCGCGATGCTGGCGATCGGAGGGATCATCTTTCCCCTGGTCGGGCTCTCGCTGCTCTTCGTCCTGACGCTGGACCTCGTGGTAACGTCTCTGCCCCGGCGCAGAGGCACTGTCGATCAAACTGTCTGACCTGATCCTAAAAGGAACCCCATATGACTCCGACTCGCAGAACTGCAACTCTGTCCATCGCCGCTGGCCTTCTCTGCCTCTCCACATTTGGCGCTTTTGCCCATGGCACCAAACTCGGCGACATCGAGGTCGAGAACCCATGGGTGCGGGCAACGCCGGTGGGCGCACCGTCAGGGGGAGGCTATGTCGTCATCATCAACACAGGTGACACGGCCGATCGTCTCCTCTCTGCAACTCTGGAGACAGCGGGGCAGACCGAGATTCATGAGATGAGCATGAACAATGGCGTGATGAAGATGCGCGCTTTGCCGAATGGCCTGGAACTCGCGCCGAAGAGCAAGGTCGTGTTGAAGCCCGGCGGGTATCACTTGATGTTCCTCGAGCTCAAGCAGCCCATCCAGGAGGGTGAACCGCTGCCCGGCACCCTTACCTTCGAGAAGGCTGGAACCCTCAAGGTCCAGTTCCAGGTCGAGCCCATCGGTTCTGCCGGCCCGAGCCACGACCATTAACGCTTGTGCTATGGCCTGGCGGCCGACGGTGCCGCCAGGCGAAGGAAGCTGGCTAGGCTCCCGAGGGCCGCGAAACCGCAGCCGAGCCAAAGAGACAGCAGCGATCCGTCGCTGCTGAACAGGTGGAAGCACAGGGCCACCAGGGCTGCCCCGGTCGTCTGGCCAAACAGCCTTGCCGCGGCGACGATGCCGCTTGCTCCTCCGGCGCGTTCCGCTGGTGCGCTGGTGATGAGCGCCTTCAGATTGGGCGACTGGAAGAAGCCAAAGCCGGCACCGCAGAGAGCCATGCGCCAGACGATGTCGGCGGTCGAAGGATCCGCCGGCATCAGCGCCAAGGCGGCCATGCCGATGCACATCGTCATCAGTCCCACACCCCCGAGGATGCCCGGGGGATAGCGGTCGGAGAGGCGGCCCGCGATCGGACCCATCAATGCGACGACCGCAGGCCATGACGTCATCAGGAACCCCGTCTCGACCTGGCTGCGGCCGAGGCCGGTCTGCAGCAGGAAGGGCAGCGCCACGAAGGCGATGGCCTGGGCGGCGAAGGCTCCCACAGCGGTCATTGCCGACAAGGCGAAGACCGGTCGCCTGAAGAGATCCACGGCCAGCATGGGGGCAGGGTGTCCGCGCTGCCACCAGATCAACAGGACGAGACAGACGACCGAACCCAGACTTTCGACCCCAACCGAAGCCCAGGACGCCTGATGGGAGGCATCATTGATGCCCAGCATGAGCAGGGCGAAAAAGCCGGCACTTAGGATCGCCGCGCCCAGTTGAAAACCATGGGCTGATCGCGGCGTCTGGGGGAGGTTGCGCAAGGAGAGGACGATCGCGGCCACGCCGATGGGCACATTGATCAGGAACAGCCAGTGCCAGGAGCCGACCCACAGGATCAGAGAGGCGACGGTCGGACCGATCGTGAAGGACATCGCCACGACCAACGAGTTGAGGCCGAAGCCCTGGCCCAACATCTTCGAGGGGTAGACGTAGCGCAGCAGGGCGGTGTTGACGGACATGATCGCCGCAGCGCCCAAACCCTGAAGCGCCCGGGCGGCAACGAGGGAAGGCAGCGACCAGGCCAGGCCGCAGGCCAGGGAGGTCAATGTGAAGAGCACGAGGCCGGTGATATAGACCTTGCGATGGCCGACGATATCTCCCAAAGCCGCCAGCGGCAGGATCGCGGCCAGCACAGCAATCTGATAGGAGCTGACGATCCAGATGGCGGTTGCGGAGTCCGTGCCGATATCGGTGGCAATGGTGGGCAGGGCCGTGTTCGTGATCGCCGTGTCCAGCGTCGCCATGGCGATCGCTGCCGCGATCGCGAATGCGGCCTGGACGCGCTGCGGCGCAGGCAGGCCATCCTGGTGGGCCGGCGAGGTCGCATGCGCTTTCGGCTGGAGCATCTGTGTTCCAAACACGGAAAAGGCCCCAGCTGGCGCCGGGGCCCTCATTCACAGGAACATCTAGAGCAATGCCACAGGCATTTCTACCCAGGACCCATGCTCATGCATGGGGTCCGGTCTGCGGCGGAAGCATGCGATCGAGAAGCGCGTCGCGGCGCATAATGAGGTGGAATGCGGTCGCCCCGATATGGAGAGCAATGAGGCCGTAGACCGCCCACTGCCCCAGGAGATGGAGCTTTTCCGCCCATTCGGCCAAAGACTCGTTCTTCGGCAGAGCGGGAAGCTCAAAGAGACCGAAAAAGGGGACGGGCGAGCCACTCGAGGCCATGAGGTAGCCGGTGATCGGCATAATCAGAAGAATCAAATAGAGCAGCCAGGGGCTGATCTTGGCGGAGACTTCCAGAGCGGCGCCAGCATGGCCCGGGAGCGGCGGTGCGGGATGCGTGGCCCGCCAGATGAGGCGGAGAACAATGACCGCAAAGATCGTCACCCCCAACGACATGTGGATGGTGAAATACTCATTCTGCAGCGCACCGGTCGCCGTTTCGGCCAGCCAGGCAATCGGCAAGATCGCCGCTATGAGAATGACGGTGAGCCAGTGCAGGGCCTGCGCAACGCCGGTGTATCGCTGGGGCTGAAGGGTCGCGGGAGTTCGGGCATTCCGTGGCGCCATCACCAGTCCTCGCGATAATCATGTCATTGAAAATGCTACAGATACGCTAGAGATGACGGCGCTGCTTGTCGAGAGAGAAGTCTGGCTCAATGAAACGCTCTTTCGAGCCGTCATTCACGGCGCATTCGTGACGCAACTTCCCGCAACAGAGGCGCAAACCCGGCCTTTTCTGGTGACGAACCGGCTGGTGCTCTCCATCGCGGTGCCGATGACGCTCGCCTATGTGACGACCCCGTTGCTCGGCATCGTCGGGACGGTCGTGATTGGCCAACTCGGCAATGCAGCTTTGCTGGGCGGACTTGCAGCCGGGGCCATCGTCTTCGACGTGGTTTTCACCAGCTTCAATTTCCTGCGGTCGGGGACGACCGGGCTGACGGCCCAGGCGATGGGGCGCGGCGACATCTTGGGAGAGAAGACGGCGTTCTGGCACGCTTTCGTCATCGCGGTGGCCTCGGGTGTCGGTCTCGCCCTGCTCGGACCCCTGATCGCCCTGGGCGGCATTGCCTTCATGGGGGCCGATCCTGGGGTGGCCGAGGCCATGTCCACCTATATCCGGGTCCGCATGGTGGGCGCTCCCTTGGCCCTCATCAACTATGCCGTCCTGGGCTACGTGCTGGGGCGCGGGGAGGGAGCTCTCGGCCTGCTGCTGCAGGTCATCCTCAATTCCACCAATGTCGGGCTCTGCATCCTGTTCGCTCTCGAGCTTCATTGGGGGGTGGCCGGGGTCGCCTGGGCCAGCGTGGCAGGCGAGGCTCTGGCTGCCGCCGTGGGCTTGAGCATTCTCGCCATCCGCTTTGCCACGTCGCACAGACTGCCGAGAAGCCGGCTGCTGGATCGGGCGGCGCTGACCAGGATGTTCTCCCTCAACCGCGACATCATGATCCGCTCGTTCCTGCTGCTGGCGGCCTTCGCCCTGTTCACCCGCCAGGGTGCGCAGCTCGGCACCAGCACTCTCGCGGCCAATGCGGTGCTGATGAATTTTTTCCTGGTGGCCGGCTATTTCCTGGATGGCTTTGCGAATGCCGCCGAGCAAATTGCGGGGCGGGCGATCGGCGCCCACAGCCGCGAGGCCTTCGATCGCGGGGTAAGCCTGACCACGATCTGGGGCTTCGCGCTGGCAGGGTTGACCGCCACAGTCTTCCTCGTCGTCGGCAGCGACCTCATCGGCTTGGTGACGACGGAGCCCGTCATCCGGCAGGAGGCGCGCGAGGATCTCGTCTGGGCGGCGCTCACGGCCCTCAGCGGCGTGCTTGCTTTCCAGATGGATGGGGTCTTCATCGGTGCCACCTGGTCGCGCGACATGCGCAATATGATGGCCCTGTCCTTCGTCATTTATGTGGGGCTGCTGTTCGGTCTCGGTGCGACCTTCGGCAATGACGGCCTGTGGGCCGCTCTGCACCTGTTTTTGATCCTCAGAGGGGCGAGCCTGCTTGCGGTTCTGCCGGCACGACGCAGGTCTGCCTTCGGTGCGTGAAGGCGGCCGCGCTCCGGCCGCCCTCATCTTGAATTAGAGCGGCGGACACTCCGCCCCCGTCTCGGCCCAGGCGCTGATCAGGGCGCCGAACTCCTTCTGAGTGCCTGGGGCGGGCTCGCGACCCTTGCCGGGATGCCAGCCCCAGCCCACGAGGCTGTCTTCCGCCATGTGGTGCACAAGAGCGGCCATGTCCTTGCCGCCATTCCGGTCGACATCCTTGATCTGCCGGCAGATTTCACCCAGGGATTTTTTCTCCCAGGCCATTTCGATGGGCGCCAGATGCCAGCTTTCATGCCCGGGAATGCTCTCGACGCCGTCGGCCTGGGCCATGAGATCGACGTTCTGAGGTCCGTGGCAAGTGTTGCACTTCATGCCGGTGAGGCCGAAATTATCCTCGCCCCGGAACACGGGCGGCTGATGGGGCAGCATGGCCATGCCCTGCAGCGGTCTGTCGCCGGCTGGATGGCAGTTCACGCAGCGGGGATGCTGCAGGACCTTTCCGGCTTCCTCGAACAGCGCCAGCGATCGCGCCTTGGGATCGGCGATGTCGGCAAAGGAGGCCGCCGGCCGCAGCTCCACAGTCTGTTCCTGGGCGGTGCCGTTCTGGCTCAGCCCGAGCCAGCCGGCCAGAGCCAAGCTCGCGGCAATGCCGGCGAGGGCGCAACGATGCGTCAGGGTCATGAGAGACTCCGGCTGTCGACCGGGGGCAACATAGGCAGGCGCCGCACGGGTTTTCCCGTCAGCACCCGCCAGGCATTGGCGACCGCGGGGCCTATGGGAGGCACTCCCGGTTCGCCGACACCCGTCGGCTTCTCCCGTGAATCCATGATCGCCACCTCCACCTCGGGCATCTCGTCGATGCGGAGAGAGCGGTAGTCGTGGAAGTTCGACTGCACGATGCGGCCGCCTTCGCCCAGCGTGATCTCGCTGAACAGCATGGCGCCCAGACCGAAGCCGATGCCGCCTTCCATCTGACCGCGGATGATGGTCGGGTTGACGGGGACGCCGCAATCGACCGCGCACCACACCTTATGCACGCGCGGCAGGCCGTTCTCCCCTTGGGAGATCTCCGCGATCTGGGCGACATAGGTGTCGAAGCTCTTATGCACCGCCACCCCACGCGCCCTGCCGGCCGGGACGGGCCCGCCCCAATCGGCGATCTCGGCGACCCGCTTCAGCACGCCGGCGTGGCGCGGCTGCTCGCCCAGGAGAGCCAGGCGGCCTTCCACGGCGTCCTTGCCCGCCGCAGCCAAGAGTTCGTCCATGAAGGCCTCGGTGGTGAAGCCGGTATGGGTGTGGCCGACGGAGCGCCACCAAAGCACGGGCACGTCCACCTTAGTGGTGTGCAAGGAGACTTGTCGGTGCGGCACCGCATAGGCGAGATCGCTGGCGCCCTCCACCGATGTCGGGTCGTAGCCGTCGCCCATCATGGCCTCGAAGGGGGTGCCGGTGATGATGGACTGGCCGACCACCACCTGTTGCCAGGAGGTGATCGACTTGTCGGCGCCGATGGTGCCCCGCAGGCGATGGACGTAAATCGGCCGGTAATAGCCGCCGCGAATGTCGTCCTCCCGCAGCCAGAGATGCTTCAGCGGCCGATCGCCGCCGCTGGCCTTGAACACCTCGGCGGCCTCGATGGCGTAAGGCGAGCCCGCCTGGGCGCGGCGACCGAAGCTGCCGCCGGCGAATTGCACGTTCACGCGCACCTGCTCCGGCTTCAATCCCAGGATCTTGGCGGTTACCGCCTTGTCGCTGGTCGGGAACTGGGCTCCGGAATAGATGTCGATGGAGCCGTCGGCGGCCTTCACGAACACCGCATCGAGGGGCTCCATCGGCGCATGCGCCAGGTAGGGAAAGACGTAGTCGGCTTCGATGACCTGCTCCGCCTCGTCAGAGGCCTTGGCCACATCGCCCGCACTGGTCACGACGAAGCCCGCGGATTTCGCCTTCGCCTCGTAATCGGCGATGATCTCGGCGGAGGAGCGTGTCTCCGCCTTTGACAGGTCCCATTCGATCTCGAGCACATCGCGGGCCTTCAGAGCCGCCCACATGGTCTCGGCATAGACCGCAACGCCTGCCGGCACTGGTTTGATGTCCACGACGCCCTTGACGGCGCGAGCCGCCTTGTCGTCGAAGCGGGCGACCGTCGCCCCGAAATAATCGGCATGGACGACCAGGGCCGTCAGCATCCCGGGCAGGGTCACATCGATGGTAAAGACGGCGGTGCCGTCCGACTTGGCGGCGCTGTCGAGACGCTTGATGTCGGAGCCGATCAGGGTGAAATCGGCAGGATCCTTCAGCTTGGGTTCGGCTGGCGGCGTGATGCCGGAGGCTGCCTTGGCAAGTGCGCCGAACCCGCTCTCGCGGTTGGACGGGGCGTGGCGCACCCGCCCCTTGACCACTGTGATCTCGGAGGCTGGCACGTTCCATTGGCGGGCGGCCGCTTCGACAAGCATGGCGCGCGCCGTGGCTCCCGCCTTGCGAAGCTGCTCGTAGCTGTTGGCAATCGCCGTCGAGCCGCCGGTGCCCTGAATGCCGAAAGCGAGGTTCTTGTAGATCTCGTCATCAGCCGGAGAGGCTTCGGCCCGCATCTGGCTCCAGTCGGCATCGAGCTCTTCGGCCACGATGGTGGTGAGGCCCGTATAGGGTCCCTGGCCCATCTCGATATGCTTGCTCAGCACCGTCACCGTGTCATCGGGCGCGATATGGACGAAGGCATTGGCCGCAAAACTGCCGGGTGCGCCTGCGGGTATTCCCTCAACGGTACGGGCGGCGGCCTGGGCCTTGCCCAAGGGCGCGAGGTGGAAGGCGATCACGAGTCCCGCACCCGCGGCGAAGAGGCCGCGCCGGGTCATGGTCATCGGTTTGTCCAGCATGGGTCAGCCCTCCAGCTTCGAGGCGGCTTCGTGGACCGCCTGGCGAATGCGGAAATAGGTGGCACAGCGGCAGATGTTTCCGGACAGGGCGCCGTCGATGTCGGCATCGCTCGGCTTGGGCTGGTTCTGCAGCAGGTTGACCGCCGACATGATCTGACCGGACTGGCAATAGCCGCATTGCGGCACGTCGACATTGACCCAGGCTGCGTAGACCGCCTCGGCCTCGGGACCTTCGATGCCCTCGATGGTCACGATGTCCGAGCCTTCAACGGTGCCGATGGGGGTGACGCAGGAGCGGCGCGTGGACCCATCCACATGCACGGTGCAGGCACCGCATTGGGCAATGCCACAGCCGAATTTGGTGCCGGTGAGGCCCAGGGTCTCGCGGATGACCCATAAGAGCGGCGTGTCGGGCTCGACATCGACACTTTGCGTGGCCCCGTTTAAAGTGAATGAGATCATGTTATTCTCCTACACGCCCGGCGGAGATGCACGGGCGGGCGCAACGCAACGGGCGCTCCTCAGGATGCTCGTATTCTTCACGTCGAGCATTAGATTAGAACCTATCTCATCTGCCTGGTGTCCGGCGAGAAGGCACTTTGAGGTTGCATAGTAACTGGGAGGAAACCATGGATATCCCGAATTCCCAGCTTTGTATGGATTCGCCGGGGCGCGATGCCCTGGTCCGCCAAATCCTTGAGCGTATTGCCGATAAGTGGACGCCTCTGGTGATCGACGCCCTGGAAGGCGAAAACGAATTGCGCTTTTCACGTTTGCGCGAGCAGGTCCCTGGAATCAGCCAGAAGATGCTGACGAAGACGCTGCGCGTCCTGGAGCGCGACGGGCTGGTTAGTCGGGTCGTGCATCCGGTCGTTCCGCCACGGGTGGAATATACACTGACGGCGCTAGGGGAAAGCCTGGCCGAGGCCGTCTGCTCGATCTGGGTCTGGGCGGGCGATCATCTCGAGGAGGTCGAGCGCGCCCGTAGCCTTTACGGCGGGGGTGCTGCGGAGGGGAAGGACGAGGGTGCGGACGTAGCGCGCCTCAGGATGGGGCGCTGAGCTCGTAGCCTTTGGCCAGCAACTCGGCATAGTAGCGGGCGATCTCGTCGGGGCGGGTCGAGCCCTTCTCGCTGAACCACACATGCAACCAGTTGCACATGCCGAGGATTCCGCTCACGGCGATATGGGGCGGAATGTCCGAAAACAGGCCCTGGCGGACGCCGTCAGCATAGATCTCTTCGATGATGGCATCATATTCACGCTTGCGGCGGCTGATCGTCTTCTGCTGCTCGGGCGTCAACTCGCCCTCCTCGCGGAAATAGATCGCCGTCCAGTCCCGCCGCTCGATGACCGACATGGCGTGCTGGTAAATCATCCGGTGCAGCGCCTCACGGGGCGCCAAGCCCTGATCGCGGACCTCCGAGACCATCTTGATGTAGCCGTCGTAAATGTCTTCGAAGATCTGCCAGAGGATCTGGGCCTTGTTCTCGAAATAATAATAGACGGCGGATTTGGTGAAACCCAATTCGTTGGCGATGTCGTCGATGGTCACGGCGCGATAGCCGCGGTCGGCGAACAGCCTGGATGCCACGCGGACGATCTCTTCGCGCACCTGGGCCTGCTTGCGCGCCTTCAGCGCCTCGCGCGGGCTCACGGCCGACTTGGTCTTCTTTCGCTCCTGCAGCGGCATCGCCGTCTTCTTCACTCCCGCTTCACTTCGGCCGCCGCATCATCAGGACCTTCCACTGACCTTCCTGGGTGACCTCGCCGCGCTGATTAACAACAGAAACATCAAAGGTTACAAGCCCTTGTGTGGGCTTCTTGGATTCGCGCATGGCGGCCACTTTCTCATGCACGCGAATGGTGTCGCCGATGAGAATGGGGCCCCGCAGATCCCAGGTCATGCCCAGAAACGCGATCGCCGTCCCGTCCTTGATGCCCAGGCGGCTTTCGAGACCGGTCGCAATCGCGAAGCCGGCGGGCCCATGCAAAATGCGTCCACCGAAGACCGTCGTCTTGGCGAATTCCTCGTCGGTATGGATGGGATTGTAGTCGCCGGTGAGGCCGGCAAAGGCAACCACGTCGGCCTCGGTGATGGTGCGGCCGGGACTGATCCAGCTCTCGCCGATGGTGAAATCATCATAGTAACGGGCGGACGGGCCCGGCTTGAACACAGGCGGGGCTTGCTCGGCGACTTCGGTGCTCATCTCAGGTCCTTTTGCAATCTTGGGTTCTGGCGGCAGCCGCCATGGTGGAGAAAGTGACGTCGCCGGATGCCTTCATCCGCTCTATGAGCTGCTCCAGCATGAGGATGCGGGGGCCGCGACCGATAATCTGCGGGTGGGTGGTGAGGGTGAAGACGCCATCCGCCACGTGGCGACGACAGTAGTCGAACTCCTGAAACCAGATCTCGCCCACCTCCTCAGGATTGCGCAAGCCGGGAAAGATCGGCCGCGTCACATGGGCGAAATAGGGGAAATCGTCCAGCTCCCACGCGACGGGGAACTCCCAGAGGGGGGCCTCCACGCCGAAGGAGATGGTGCCATCCTCCGCCACCGTGTCCCGGAAGCGGGGCCGGTAGGGCGTGAAGTCATCGGCCATGCAGCTGCTGTCGTAGAGATAGCCGCGCTCAGCCAGCAGCTCGATCGTGTGAGGGCTCAGGTCCCAGGCCGGCGAACGATAGCCTCGGGGCCGTTCGCCCGTGATCCCTGCCAGGGAGGCTTCGGCGCGGTCCATGATCTCGACCTCCTTGGCGCGGCTCAGGCCTGAGGGGGACTCATGGACATCGTTATGGGCGCCGATCTCGTGCCCGGCGGCGGCGATCGCCCGCACCGAATCGGGGAAGGTTCGCGCGGTATGGCCGGGAACAAAGAACGTGGCCGAAACAGATTGGGCGTCCAGAGCCCGAAGGATGCGGTCGATCGCTACCCGGGCGCCGTATTCGCCGCGCGACAGGGGCGTCGGTGTCACCTGTTTGAACGTGCCGATCCAGAGCGACAGGGCGTCGAAATCGAAGGTGAGGCAGACGGTGGTCACGCGGCTCCCTCCCTGGCGGCCTCGAGCAGGCGCCGGGCGATGACCAGTTTCTGGATCTCGTTGGTGCCCTCGCCAACGATGTAAAGTGGGGCCTCGCGGAAGAAGCGCTCCACCGCATAGCCCCGGATATAGCCGTAGCCGCCATGGATCCGCAGGGCGCCGGTTGCGACCTCCAATGCCGTCTCGCTGGCGAAGAGCTTCGCCATGCCGGAGATCATGTCGGCGCGGCCGTCGCTCTCCTTGCGGCGGGCGGCCTCGTAGGTGAGCTGACGGGCCGCCTCGATCTTCGTCGCCATGGTTGCGAGCTCGAGCTGCACCGCCTGGTGCTCGGCGATGGGCTTGCCGAAGGAGCAGCGCTCGAGACTGTATCGGGTTGCGGCGGCAAGGGCCGCCTCGCCGAGGCCGACCGCGCTTGCAGCGATCATGATGCGGCCGAGCTCCAATCCGTCGAGGAGCCAGCTAAGACCGCGTCCCGGCTCACCGCCCAACAGGCTCTCGGCCGGCAGATCGACATCGGCGTAATGGATCTCGCAGGTATCGACCAGGCCGTGCGCCATCTTTGAGAAATCGCCGCCGACCTCCACGCCGGCACGCGCCTTGTCCACGAGCATCAGGCTCATGCCGCGCGACGGCTTCGTGGCCGCAGGATCGGTCCTCGCAAGGGCGAGAAGCACTCCGGCGCGGCGGCCATTGGTGACGAAGATCTTGCTCCCGGACAAGCGGAAGCCGTCGCCCTGGGGACGGGCGGTCGTCTGGATCGCCTGAAGGTCCGAGCCGGCGCCGGCTTCCGTGAGCGTCAGAGCGCCCCGTATGTCCCCGGTCGCCATTCTCGGCAGGTAGTGGTCCTGTTGCGCCGGGGTGCCGTATTTCGTCAGAAGGTAGCTGACGGTTGCGTGGCTGTTGACATAGGTGGCCAGGCTCGCCCAACCGCCGGCAAGGATCTCCATGATCCGGGCGATGGTGCCGATGTCGAGGCCCAGTCCGCCGAAGCGCTCGGGGATGGCAAGGCCGAAGAGGCCGAGGTCGCGGAGCTGCCCGACGAGATGGTCGGGATAGTCTCCGGTCGCCTCCAGGCTCTCCACATGAGGGGCCACCTCGCGTCCGATGAAATTGCGGATCGCCTCCAGGACGGGATCGTCTCCCTGCAGATGCACGGTCTCAGGTGGCAGACCAGCCTCCATCGATGGTGAGGGTCTGGCCGGTCACATAGCCCGCCTTCTTCGAGGCGAGGTAGAGGGCCAGTCCCGCGACCTCATCCGGCTGCCCGCGGCGCTGGGCCGGGACGAAGCGCTTGTAACCGTCGGGATCGGCGCCGACACCCTGCTCCATGTCGGGTCCGATCTCGCCCAGCACGGCCGCCGAGTTGGCGCGGATCTGGGTCTGGATGACGCCGGGGCAGATCGCGTTGACGGTAATGCCATAGCCCGAATAGGTGGTCGCCAGCTGCTTCGTGAGGCCGATCACGGCAAATTTCGAGGCGGTGTAGCTGGTGCCGTCGGCGCCGCCCTTCAGGCCGCCCACGGAGGACATGTTGATGATGCGGCCATAGCCCGCCGGCACCATGTGCTGGAGGGCGCGCTTGCAGCCGAAGAACTGGCCCTTCAGGTTGATGTCGATGACCCGGTCCCACAGGGCCTCCGTCGTCTCCAGGCAGGAGGCAAAGCCGTCGAAGACGCCGGCATTGTTCACATAGACGTCGAGCCGGCCATGCTTGGCCAAGGTGCCCGAGACCAGGGCGTCGACAGCGTCCCAGACGCTAACGTCGGTCTTGACGAATTCCACCGTGCCGGACACGGCGGACAGCGTCTCCCGCGCCTTGTCCTCGAGGATACCGCCGATCACGACGGTCGCCCCCTCGGCCGCGAAGGCCTCGACGATGCCGCGGCCGATCCCCGATTCGCCGCCGGTGACGATCACCACCTGCCCCGTGAATTCGCTCATGCTCGCTTCCCCAGATCCTGCAACACCACCCGTGCCGCGTTATGGCCGGGCACACCTGACACGCCGCCGCCTGGATGGGTGGAGGCGCCGCACTGGTAAAGCCCGGAAATCGGGGACCGATAGTCGGAAAAATGACGGGCCGGACGCTTGAAGAAGATCTGATCCATCGACAGGTCACCATGATGGACATGGCCGCCGGGCAGGTCGAAGATGCGCTCAAGATCGACAGGCGTCAGCACCTGCTTGTGGATCACGCTGTTGCCAAAGCCCGGGGCATAGGCCGAGATCGTGGTCATGACGAGCTGGAACAGCTCCTCGCGGGCAGCGTCGTCCCATTCCCGGCCCTGGAGCTTGTAGGGCACGTGGCCGCCAAAGATGCTCATGACATGCTTGCCGGGCGGCGCCACGGTGGGGTCGAACATGCTGGGGGCGAGCATCCACAGATAGGGCTGCTTTGCCATCTCGCCATATTTGGCACTGTCGAAGGCGCGCTCCAACTCGTCCACACTGGGGGCGATCACCACAGCTCCAGGATAGGCAAATCCAGGGCTTTTGCGGGTGAAGGCGCTGTAACTGGGCAGTTGCTCGACGGCGACGTTGATCTTGAAGGACGTGGAGGTGGTACGGAAGTTCCGGATGTCCTGGAGAAAGCCGGCAGGAAGCTGATCCGGGGCCAACAGCCTGAGGAAGGTGGTCTTGGCACTGGCATTGGCGATGACCGTCTTGGCGCGGATCGTCTCGCCGGATGCGAGCTCCACGCCGATCGCCTTGCCCTGCTCTACGAGGATGCGCGTCACCTCAGCATCGGTGCGCGTCTGAAGGCCGAAACGTTCGCCGGATCTGGCGATCGCCTGGGAAATCGAGCCCATGCCGCCGCGGACGAGGCCGCTGGCCCCCGCTGCCGTGGTCTGGTCGCGCAAGAAGGGCCTGGCCAGCACATAGGCCGAGCCCGGGCTCTTCGGTCCGATATTGCCGCCGCTGCCGGAGGCATAGGAGCCCAAGACCGCACGCATCTTCTCGCTCTCGAACCACCGGGAGAGGAAGTCGTGGGCACTCAGGGTCAGCAGGTCCCAAATGTCGTAGAATTTCGAGCCCAGATCGCGGAAACGCCAGGCGAGGGCCGCACTCCTGGCCATGTCGCGGGCTTTCAAAGTGGTCGGATCCACAGGCGTCTCGAAGAGCAGCTTCCGCAAATGCGGAACCAGGCTTTCCATGTGGTCGAGATAGCGGGGATAGGCTTCGGCATCATGGGGCGAGAACTGCGCGATCTCAGCGCACATTTTCTCGGTCTCGGGCCAGAAGACGATCCCCGTGCCGTCAGGGAATGGCTGAAAACCTGGGGAAGTCTCTATGACTTCGAGGCCGAATTTTTGCAGCTCCAAGTCGAGCATGATCTTCGGCTGCAGGAGGGTCATGACGAAGGAGGCAACCGAGATCTTGTAGCCTGGCCAGAGTTCCTCGGTGACGGCCGGGCCGCCGAGGACGTGGCGCCGCTCGAGCGCCAGAACCTTCAGTCCCGCCTTGGCAAGATAGGCGCCGCAGACCAAGCCATTGTGACCGGCACCGACGATCAGCGCATCGTAATCCGCCATCTCCAACCCATGAACTGTCTTTAAAGGCTTAAAATTCGACTATGAAGTCAGAATAATTGACGATCGCGGCGTGTCAACCGCAAAGGCCGCTTTTCGCCTTCAGCACGCGCTCCGCCTCGGCTGTCATTCGCGACAGGATGTCGCTTGCCGGGAGGATGTCGCGCACGAGACCCAAGCCTTGCCCGGCGGGCATCATGCCCTCGGCCAGATCGCCATCCTGATAGCCCGTCTCCACCCGCTGCCCGGCAATGGCATATTGCGCAGGGAAGCTGCGTTTTTGTCGGTCATCCTCGTGAAGTGCCGTCCAGTCGTTGCGCAGGGCGCGGAGGTTCTTGCCGGTATAGGCGGTGGTGAGCGTCGTGTCCCGGGCCGAAGCGGAGGTGACGCGCTGCTTGTAGGCGGGATGGCCAAAGGCCTCCGCACTGGCGATGAAACGGGTGCCGCACCAGACGGCTTCCGCTCCGAGACAGAGGGCTGCAGCCAGACCGCGGCCGTCGACGATCCCTCCGGCTGCGATCACCGGCGCCTTCACGGCATCGATCACCGTGGGCACCAGAGCCAGGCTTCCCACATGGCCGGTATGGCCGCCGCCCTCGGCCCCTTGCGCAATGATGTAATCGACCCCTGCCGCATCAGCGGTGACGGCGGCACCGACCGAGCCGCACAGGGCCATGACCTTGATGCCGCGCGCCTGGCAGCGCTCGACCACGTGGCGCGGCACACCGAAGGTCAGGACCAGAGCGGCAGGACGCGTTTCCAGGACGACGTCCAACTGGGCGGCGGAGACGCCCGGCGTCAGCATGGGTTCTATGCCTGCGAGCTTTGCCCTCTGCACCGGGGGCAGACTGGCCCAGGCCTCGCGGGCGGCAGTCCATTTCTCCGCGTCCTCATCCTCGGGCGGAAAAATGTTCACGGCAAAGGGCCGGTCCGTCGCCTTGCGGATCGCCTCGATCTCGGCGCGAAGGGCCTCGGGCATGAAGGTGACGCCGCCGAGGCAGCCCATGCCTCCGGCCGCGCTCACGGCCGCCACCAAGGGCGCCTGGGACACGCGCGCCATGCCGGCGGAGAAGATCGGATGGACGAGCCCAAAATCCTCGGTGACCTTCGTGGAGATCATTTCCGACCCCAGCCAGCCGATGCCAGGTCCTCCTCGAGGTCCTTGCGGCTCCGCGGATATTCGGCGATGGAGTCGGGGACGACACGGATGCGCTGCTTCGATTGCAGCTCTTCGGACACATGCGCCACGACACCGGGCAGGCTGGAGATGATTGCCACGCCGGTCATTTCGGGCGGGGTGAAGCCCATCTGGGCCAGAACGGCCGCCATGATGCCGACCTCGTTGATGACGAGATCCGGCTTGCCCGCCAAACTGATGAATGCCTTGTGAACCGCTTCATACCAGTCGCAGGCGTCGCCCCAGACGCCTTCCGCGATCGCGGTTTCCTTCAGGCGCTGGGCCCGGGGATCGATGACGCGGAAATTGGGATGACCCAGACCCGGTATGCGCTTGCCCTCAGACTTCAGCGCTGCCACCAGCTTCTCGGCCTGCGCTGCCATGGGCTCGCCCGAGGCACGATAGACCGCATAGGTCTCGGTGATGAAGCGGCCTGCGTCGTCGGGTGCCAAAGTGTATTCGCCCACGGACAGGACCGCCGTCGCCATGCCGGCCACCATGGAGGGGTTGCCGGACACGCAATAGCGGGCTGCGACGGTGCCGGGCTTCTGCAGGGAATAATCCAAGACCGAACACAGGATCGCGTCCATCATCCTGGCCTCGCCGGGGCTGGGCAGGCGCGCGCGGATCAGCAGAAAGCAGGCCGCCGGAAAGGGGAGCCGGCCCACGATCTCCTTCAGGGGATAACCGCGGACATAGACATCCGAGCTGTCGACATCGCTGACCGCAGTCGTCCAATATGGCTTTGCTTCCGACGTCATCCCGTCATCCTCTGGTTCGCCTCGGCTCATTTCCTGCCCAGACGCTCCCTCAGCGTCAAGCGCAATTGACTGGGGAGACGAATTTTTATACTCATTGGACAGCTGTGAGCCGTGAAGGTCTCGATGAACATATCCTCCCGCCTGCAGGCCGTCGCCGAAGGCACTCCCGACAGAATTGCCCTGCGCACCAGCGCCAAGAGCCTGACTTATGGTGCAGTGGTTCGCCAAAGCACGGCACTTGCCGCGACGCTGGCGAACCGTGGTGTCCAGGCGGGCCAGCCCCTGGTCGTGCTCTGCGAGAATTCGATCGAGATCATGCTGTTCTATTACGCCGCAGCCCGGCTCGGCGCGGTCTTCGTTCCGGTCAATCAAAGTCTCAGCGCCCCCGAGGTGCGCTTCATCCTGGACCATAGCGGAGCCTCCGTCCTCTATCACGACGAGGCTCTCGCCGACGTGGCCGCCGTCGCCGTCGAGGCCTCGCAGCGCTGCTTGATCTCGACTTTGTTTGCCAAACTGGATGAGACCACAAGGACACCGGCTCCGGAGCGAAATCTGGACCATGGTGACTTCCTGGTGATCTATACGTCGGGCTCCACCGGCATCCCGAAGGCCGTCGTCTTCGATCAGGCGGCCGAAAGTGCCGGAAACGACATGCTGGCGGAGCTCTGGGGCCTCAGCCCCCAGGACGTCACGCTGGTGGCGCTGCCCATGGGCTTTCTCTACGGCCTGTCCACCGCCGCGGCTGCGGCGCTGCAGGCCGGGGGGGAGGTGGTCATCCTGCGGCGGTTCCATCCGGGCGAAGTGCTCGGGGCTCTGCAGCACGCCGGCGTCACCCTCTTCCATGGCGTCCCGACCATGTTCGCCATGCTGCTCGAATATGCCGAGCAGAACGATCTCGATGTCGATCTCTCGGGCCTGCGGCTCCTGATCTGCGCCGGCGCTCCCTTGTCGGAAGAGCTGCGGCAGCGGTTCGCCAGCCGCTTCCACAAGGAGATCGATGATTACTACGCCTTGACGGAGGTCCGGCCCATCTTCGGACGGCCGTGGACGGATCGCGATCCCGTGCCCAAGGGCTCGCTGGGCAAATTGGCACCCCGGGTCGAAGCACGGGTCGTGGACGGCGAGGGCAGGGATGTCGCCGCCGGCGCCCAAGGCGAGCTCCTGGTGCGGGCTCCCTCCATGTTGAAGCGCTACCACAATGACGAGGCGCAGACCCGGGCAGCACTTCGGGACGGCTGGTTCAAGACGGGCGATCTCAGCCGCCGGGATGCCCAGGGCTATTATTTTCTCACCGGCCGAATCAAGGACATCATCATCCGGGGGGGTGCGAATATTGCCCCCGTCGAGATCGAGGAGATCCTCAACAGCCATGAGGCGGTGCTGACCGCGGCGGTCATCGGCGTGCCGGATGCCAAATATGGCGAAGTGCCCGTCGCCTACGTGATCCTGCGGGGCCAGGCCTTCGTGACCGGCGAGGATCTGCGCCGGTCCTGCGCCGAGCACCTGGCCGAGTTCAAGGTGCCGGCGCAGATCGTCCTGCTCGACAGCCTGCCCTTGGGGAGTACCGGCAAGGTGGACAAGAAAGCATTGAAGCAGATGTGGCTCGATCGACCCGCCACGGCGAGGACCCTGGCATGAACCAGTCCCACAGCGATGTCATCGTCATTGGCGGGGGCGTGGTGGGCACATCCTGCGCCTACTACCTGCGCAAGGCCGGGCATTCGGTCAGGCTGATCGAGCGGGAGCATCTTGCCTGGGGCGCGTCGGGGCGAAATGCCGGTTTTATCTGGCTGAGCCTGCGGCCGGCCGGGGTGCAGCTGGACTTCGCGCGTGCCGGCGGCAACCTGTATCCCGAGATCATCGCGGATATCGGCAATGAGTTCGAGTATCGCCGCAATGGCGGCATGATCTACTGCTTTGCCGAGGACGAGCTGCAGGTGTTGCGGGAACTCGCCGGTCGACGCCGCGCCGACGGATTGGCCATGGAAGTCGTCGACGGCAAGACCGCGCGCGAGTTGTGCCCGATCCTGCCGGACAGCGTCACAGGCGCCACCTTCTGCCCGGAAGATGCCCAGATCTATACTCCGAAATTCGTCCAGGCGCTGGGACGCGCGGTCCGCGGCGCGGGCGTCGACATCCTCGAGGGGACAGGCGTCTCGGGCTTCATCACCGCGGGCGAGCGGATCACTGGCGTGGAGACGACGGCCGGCCGGTTCACGGCGGACACCACCGTGCTGGCAACCGGGTCCTGGGGCCCCATGCTGGCTGAGACGATCGGACTGAACCTGCCGATCCGCCCGATGCGGCTGCAGGCCGTTGCCACCAAGCCCCTGCCGCCCTTGTTCGACCGCCTGCTCTACGGGCCGCTGGCGCTCAAGCAATATACCATCATCCGGGAGCTGCCGAGCTACCGCGAGGGCATGTTCCGCTCGCTTAGCGAGGAGGGTCTGCGCCATGTGGACCTGCTGGAATGCATGGTGCAGCGGCATGATGGCACCGTCATGCTCGGCTTGCCCATGGATTATCCGGGCTATGACCAGACGGCGACGCTGGAAGGGGTCGGCATCACCGCCAAAGTGTTCGCCGAGCATTTTCCCCAGCTCACCCGCGCCGAGGTCGCGACAAGCTGGGCGGGGCTCCTGCCGTCGACGCCCGACAGCCTGCCCTATATCGGTCCCCTGCCGGGTCACGAGGGCCTGATCGTGGCCGCCGGCCACGTCTTCGGCAATGCCGCGGGACCCATCACCGGCAAGCTCGTGGCGGAGCTGGTCAGCGGAGTGGCGCCGAGCTTCGACATGGCCCCGTTCAAGGTCGACCGGCACCAGGATTACGCACCGGAGACAGAACGTCTCTGGTGAAGCGACGCACTCCTTCGGACGTCCGGCTCAGCGGATGACGAGTACGGAACAGGTGGCGTGGCGCACCACGCGATCGGCATTCGAGCCGAGGAGAAAGCCGGTCATGCCGGAGCGATGCGACCCGACGACGATCAAGTCGGCATTGAAGCGGTCGGCGCATTCCAGGACATGTTCATACGCGCTGCCGACGGGACTGGAGGTGGTCAGCCGGTCAAGCGGCAGTTTCGCCTCTTTCGCCATGTCCTGCATCGTCTCCAGCGAGGTTCGCTCCTCGTCCTGGTAGTAGTTCTTCGGCAGGTAGGTCAGAACAGCCTCGATCAGCAGCGGTCGCACAAAGATCATATGCAGTTTGGCAGTCGCCGAGCCTGCAAGATCTGCGGTTTGTCTCAACGTCTCTGCGGAGCGCTGCATTTCCGTCAGATCGACGGCCACGACAATTCTATTGAACATTATTCTTCTCCGCGCCCCTCATTGTTCCTGACCACCCCGCCGTCGGGGCGGGACGGAGGGCGGGGCGCTGCCATGGCGCCGTCATCGTTCAAAATTCGTACGGCGGCACCGTCCAGATCATCGAACTGTCCGGACCGCAAGGCCCAGATGAAGGCGCCGAGGCCAATCGCGCCGAGAAACAACGCCACGGGGATGAGGACAAGCAGGCCTATCATGCCACGGCCTCCTGGAGCAACGGCAGCTCCGATATGCGCCGCCCCAGCCGGCGCGTGGCCAAGGGCAGACGCAGGGCATTGGCCGTCACCAGGATGGAGGATGTCGACATGGCGATGGCGGCGATGAGCGGGGTCGCGATGCCGGCCATGGCGATGGGCACTGCGATGGCGTTGTAGGCGATGGCCAAGGCGAAATTCTCGATGATGATCCTCCGCGCCACACGCGCCGTGCGCCAGGCCACGAGCACAGCGTCGAGCTTCTGGGTCGTGAACAGCAAGGATGCCGCCGTCTGGCTTACATCGGCGGCGCTGGACGGCGACATGGAGACGAAGGCCGAGGCGAGCGCGGGAGCATCGTTGATCCCGTCGCCCACCATCAGAACGTGCCGACCCTGATGTCTCAGCTCGGTCAGGACGGCAGCCTTCTCCGCCGGCGTCTGCTCTGCCCGCCAGTCCTGGATGCCAGCGCGGCTTGCCGTCTCCGAGACGCTCTGCCGGCGATCACCGGACAGGAGCTGGGTGTCAAGTCCGGCTTGGTTCAGGGTCGCGACGGTCGCGGCTGCATCTTCCCGCAACTGGTCCTGAAAGCGAAAGACCGAAGGAGCATCCCCCTCCAGGCTGACCCAGAGCTCGGGCTGCCGGCCCCCGGAAGATGAGGAAGGACCGGCGAATCCTTGGCGTCCCATCCGCGCCAGACGGCCCCCCAGCCGTCCCGTCAACCCAAAGCCTGGCGTCTCAACAATGTCCGTGAGCTGCGCCGGCTCGATGCCACGCGCCGCAGCGGCCGCTTGAAGGGCGCGAGACAGCGGGTGGCGGCTGGCTTGCGCGAGCGCGGCGGCCACCGGCCAGGCCGGCGAAGACCATCCCGGCTGCGATACGAGCTGCGGCTCGCCCCGCGTCAGGGTTCCGGTCTTGTCGAAGACGACCGTGTCGATCATGGCCAGGCGCTCCAGAGCGCCGCCGTCCTTCAGCATGATTCCGCGCCGCAGGAGATAGCCGCTTGCTACCACCTGGACCGCGGGCACGGCGAGCCCCAGGGCACAGGGACAGGTGATGATGAGGACGGCCAGCGCTGCGGTCAGGCTCTCGTGCCAGCCGCCGCCGAGAGCCAGCCAGCCCAAGAGTGTCGCCAAGGCCAGAATGTGGACGGCCGGTGAATAGAGACGGGCGGCCCTGTCGGCAAGGCGAACGAAATCGCTATCGCCGCGCTCGGCGGCCTCCATGAGCCGGACGATCTCCGCCAGCAGCGTGTCCTTGGCGACAGCCGTTGCACGCAGCACCAGGCTGCCGGTCAGGTTGAGTGTTCCGGCATAGACGCGATCGCCGACCCGCACCCGCTCGGGATCGGCTTCGCCGGTGAGCATGGAGCGGTCGACCTCGCTCAGCCCCTGGGTAATCCGGCCATCGATCGGCACACGCTCGCCGGCCGCCACCTGGATCAGGTCGTCGATGGCGATCTCGGAGATCGGCACATGGGCGGCGCGTCCATCGGCTTCCAGGCGCATGGCGCTGCGGGCCGACAGCGACAGGAGCTGGGCTGCCGCCGACTTAGCGATGCCGCGCATGCGGTGGTCGAGATAACGGCCGAGCAGCAGGAAGAAAAGCAGGCCCACCGAAGCGTCGAACCAGGCGTGCTGGCCGCTCGTCGCAGTCTCGTAGAGGCTCATGGCGGACGCAAGGATGACCCCCAGGGAAATGGGCACATCCATGTTCAACGTGCCCGCCTTCAGAGCGCGATAGGCGGAGCGGAAGAAGGGCTGCCCCGCATAGGCGATGCAGGGAAGGGCGATGAGGGCGGAGAGCCAGTGGAACAGGTCGCGCGTCGCCCCGTCGGCGCCGGACCATACCGAAACCGACAGCAGCATGACATTGCCGGCGGCAAAGCCTGCCACGGCCAGCGACGTCAAGAGCCGCGAGGCGGTCTTGTCCTCGGCGGAGGCGTCGAGGGCTGCCGCGTCGAAGGGGCGGGCCCGGTAGCCACAGCGCTCGATCGCCGCCAGCAGCTGGTCGGCATCGCAGTCCTTTTCGGCAAAGTCGACACCGACGCGATGGGTGGTCAGATTGGCCCGGGCATGAGCGACCCCATCCCTGTCGCGCAGGGCCGCCTCGATCTTGGACATGCAGCCGGCGCAGTGCATCTCGGGCACCAGGAAGTCCACATGTGCCATTCCCGGCTCCAGAACGCGGATGAAGGATGCATCCACGCGCGGCCCCAGGTCCAGAGGCGCCGGTGCGACCGCACAGCATGCGGCCGGCGCCAAAGCGGGCAGGGAGAGGTTACCGGCCATCAGCGGCCCCTCCGGCTGCAATCATCACATCCTCGGTCCGACGGAAGACCAAGTCGCCGTTCCGCTCGGCCTGAAGATCCACTTCCCACAGGCCTGGGGGGAGGGATGCTTCGGACCGGTAGCTGTCGCCATCGGGCCGCAAGGTCAGGGTGCGGTCTTCCCGGGCCGTCGAGGGGCGGCCGACATGGACGGAGATTTCAAGGCCGGACAGAGGCTTGCCATCGGCCCCGGTCAGACGGAAACGCAGATATCCGCCTTCCGCCTCCATGCGAGCGACCAAGCCGCGTTTGTCCTGGGCGCGGCCCGCGGCGAGCAACGCGTTGTAGTGCTGGCTGGCGACATAGCTGTTCTGGACGACCAGGCCGGGAAACGTGCCGGTTGCGAAGCTCGCCATGATGAGATTGACCGTGATGATGGTTCCGAAGAACAAGACCACGATCGCCAAAGCATGCCAGCCGGTCAGGGGATGCTCATCGTCGAGGCGCAGGATCCTCATTTTCCCGCTCCAGGATCGGGGGCGTGGAATTCGGTGGTTTCGGTCGAGACTTCCCCTGTCGAGAGGTTGCGGGCCGTGAGGGCGAAATTCTGCACGCCCGGGCGCACCGCATCCCTCGCCTGACGAACGAAGATCCGCATTTCCTTCACCTGGTCCGCACCGGCCTCCACCTCGAGATGGCTCCGACCGACATCTTCCTCGCCCGCCTGCCACAGGCTGCCGCCCTGCAGATCGACGAGGGCGATCTCAAATCGTTGCGGCACGGTCTGCATGTTCAAGATCTTGATGGTGTAGCCGTTGCGGATCGACCCATCGGCGAGGGTCACGAAGAGCGGATTTCGATCGGGCAGGATGTTCAGGCCCAGCCGGTCGCGCATGGTGAGGGACACCATCATGGCAATGCCGACCGCCATCCACAGGGCGGAGTACAGGATGGTCCGCGGACGGAAGATCTTGCGCCAGGTGAAAGGCTGCTGCAGCTTCGTCGCCTCGACCCGGCCCAGACGCTCCGCCTGTTGGGTCGAGCGCTGGTAGTCGTCGAGGGTCGTGTAGGAGATCAGCCCCAAGGGCTTGTCCACCTTGGCCATGACGTCGTTGCAGGCGTCGATGCAGAGGGCGCAGGTGATGCATTCGAGTTGCTCGCCGTCGCGGATATCGATGCCCATGGGGCAGACGGCGACGCAGGCATTGCAGTCGACGCAATCTCCCACCGGCAGCCCTTGCGCCTCCGCCCGTTTCTGGTGCCGGGACCGCGGCTCCCCGCGCCACCCATTATAGGTGACGATGAGCGAGCTCTCGTCCAGCATCGCGCCTTGGATGCGGGGCCAGGGACACATATAGGTGCAGACCTGCTCACGCATGTAGCCGGCGAAGACAAAGGTCGTCGCCGTGAGGATCGCCATGGTCGTGTAGGCGATGGCCGGCGCCTCAAACGTGACGAGGCCGCGGGCCAAAGACGGGGCGTCGGCGAAATAGAAGATCCACGCGCCTCCGGTGCAGAGGCCGATCAACAGCCACAGGACGTTGACAGACACCCGCTTGCGGAGCTTCTCAAAGGTCCAGGGGGCCTTGTCGAGCTTCATGCGCGCATTGCGATCCCCCTCGATCATGCGCTCAACCGCGATGAACAAGTCCGTCCACACCGTCTGCGGACAGGTGTATCCGCACCAGGCGCGGCCCAGCACCGAGGTCACCAGAAACAAGCCGAGCCCCGCCATAATCAGCAGCCCAGCCACGTAGTAGAATTCCTGCGGCCAGATCTCGATGAAAAAGAAATAGAAGCGGCGATTGGCGAGGTCGACCAGAACCGCCTGATCCGGCGCATAGGCGCCGCGATCCCAGCGGATCCAGGGGGTGATCCAATAGATCCCCAAGGTGACCGCCATGATCCACCATTTGAGCTGGCGATAGAAGCCCGCGGCGCGCTTGGGGAAGATCTTGATCCGCGGCGCATAGAGGGACTGGCGCTTGCGGCTGTTGACGGCCTCGACGTCGATCGTCTCGACCGGCGGATCCGGCGGGCGGTAATCCTTCATGACCACGATCGTCATTTTGCCGCCTGCTGCTTGTTCGCCTCGCCGCCGCCCAGCGAATAGACGTACAGTGCGAGTTCCTTCAGCGTGGCCTCATCGAGCCGTGTCGACCAGGCCGGCATGACGCCGTGCCGCGGCCGGGTGACCTGGGCGAGGATCGATGCGCGGTCGCTCCCATAGAGGGCGATCGCGGTGTTCAGAGCGGGCGCACCGACCTCACGGTTGCCCTGGCCGTTGTCGCCATGGCAGGCTGCACAGTTATCGGCGAAGATCTGCTTGCCGGGCTCCAGGTTCACGCCTTGCGACTGCCGGCCGGATAGGGACAGGACGTAGTCGGCAACCTGGGCGAGCTGGGGGCGATCCAGGATCCCGTCGGCGCCAAAGGCCGGCATCTCGGAGGATCGCGTGTCGGGATCGGCGGTGAAGCGGATGCCATGGCGGATCGTCGTGTAGATATCCTCCAGGGTGCCGCCCCAGAGCCATTCGTCATCATTCAGATTGGGATAGCCGGGGCTGCCTGCCGCGCCGGAGCCATGGCACTGGATGCAATTCACCTGGAATGCGGAATGGCCGCCGGACACGGCAAAGCGCAGCAGGTCTGGGTTATTCTGGATCTGCTCGAGGGAGCCTTGGGCGATCTGCTCGAGCTTTCCCGCCTGCGCCGTCTTCGCCGCCGCAATCTGCTGCTCGACGTCACCGCGGGTCGAATAGCCCAAGAGGCCCTTGGTCGAGGAGGTGACCATGGGAATGGCCGGATAGAGGATGACGTAGCCAATGGCCCAGACGATCGTCGCGTAGAAGGTCCAGAGCCACCAGCGGGGGAGCGGCCGGTCCAGCTCACGGATTCCGTCCCATTCGTGGCCGGTCGTCTCCTGGCCGGTGGCCGCATCAAAATCGCCGCCGCGATCGGCCCCGGCGTGAGGGGTTTGGCGATCGACCATGATCAGTCCTCTTTCTCGTCTCGGAAGGGAATATTTGCCTGGTCGCGATAGTGAGCGGCAGCGCCGGGGCGCAGAACCCACAGGAAAATGCCCACCAGGATGCAGAACAGAAACACCAGCCCCCAGCTGTCGGCGAAATGGCGCAAGGCCTCGTAGCTGACATCCGACATCAGCGCGCCTCCGCCTGGGTGCGTGGCTCATAGCTGGTAAAGTCAACCAGCGTGCCGAGCATTTGCAGATAGGCCACCAATGCGTCCATCTCGGTCACCTCATGCGGCTTGCCGTCGAAATCGCGCACCTGGACCTTGTCGCCATAGCGCTCGGCGAGGGCCGTGGCGTCCCCGGCCGGGTCGGCCTGGGCCTTGAGATCCTGCCTCGCATTGGCGATCATATCGGCGGTATAGGGGACCCCGACCGCCGCATTGGCCTTCAGGTGGCCGGCGATGTCGCGCGTGTCCAGCGCTCGATCGGCGAGCTGTCCATAGGCTGGCATGATCGAGTCCGGCACCACGGCGCGGGGGTCCTTCAGATGCTCCACATGCCAGTCATCGGAGTAGCGGCCACCGACGCGGGCGAGGTCCGGTCCGGTCCGCTTCGAGCCCCATTGGAAGGGATGGTCATACATGGACTCCGCCGCCAGGCTGTAATGGCCATAGCGCTCGACCTCGTCGCGCATGGGGCGGATCATCTGGCTGTGGCAGGAGTAGCAGCCCTCGCGGACATAGATGTCCCGGCCCGCCAGTTCGAGAGGCGTGTAGGGGCGCATCCCCTCGACCTTCTCGATGGTGTTCTGGAGGTAGAACAGAGGCACGATCTCGACGATGCCGCCGACGGTGACCACCAGGAAGCTCAGCACGAGGAGCAGGGTCGCGTTGCGCTCGATGGTGCCGTGATTGAACTTGAACATCTCGGCTTTCCTTATTCGGCAGCCTGGAGCGCCACGAGCGGTTCTCTCGCCCTGACATCGCCGCGGATCGTCTTCCACACGTTGATGGCCATGAGGATGCCGCCGGTGAGGTAGAGGACCCCGCCAAGGGTGCGGATCACATAATAGGGATGCATGGCGGCGACGGTCTCGACGAAGGAGTAGACCAGGAAGCCGAGGCCATCATATTCGCGCCACATCAGGCCTTGCATGATGCCCGCCACCCACATGGCGGAGGCGTAGAGAACGATGCCGATGGTCGCGAGCCAGAAGTGCCAGTTGACCATGTTCATCGAGTAGAGCCGTTCCCGGTTCCAGAGCCGGGGCGTCAGAAAGTAGACCGCGCCGAAGGTGATCATGCCGACCCAGCCGAGGGCTCCGGAATGGACATGGCCGATCGTCCAGTCAGTATAGTGGCTCAGCGAATTCACCGCCTTGATCGACATCATCGGCCCCTCGAAGGTCGACATGCCGTAGAAGGCGACCGCGATGACCATCATGCGGATGATCGGGTCGGTCCTGAGCTTGTCCCAGGCGCCGGAGAGCGTCATCAGACCGTTGATCATGCCGCCCCAGGAGGGCATCCACAGCATGATCGAGAACACCATGCCAAGGGTCTGCGCCCAATCCGGCAGGGCCGTGTAATGAAGGTGATGGGGCCCGGCCCAAATGTAGAGAAAGATCAGCGACCAGAAATGGACGATCGACAGTCGGTAGGAATAGACCGGCCGCTCCGCCTGCTTGGGGATGAAGTAGTACATCATGCCCAGGAAGCCGGCGGTGAGGAAGAAGCCGACGGCGTTGTGGCCGTACCACCACTGGATCAGGGCATCCTGGACGCCGGAGAAGATCGGATAGCTCTTCGAGCCGAGGAAGGACACCGGCATCGCCAGGTTGTTGATCACATGCAGCATCGCGATGGTCACGATGAAGGAGAGATAGAACCAGTTGGCGACGTAGATATGCGGTTCCTTGCGCTTGAAGAGCGTGCCGAGGAAGACCGCGAGATAGACCACCCAGACGATGGTCAGCCAGATGTCCGCATACCATTCCGGCTCGGCATATTCCTTCGACTGGGTGATGCCCAGGAGATAGCCGGTCGCTGCAATGACGATGAACAGCTGATAGCCCCAAAAGACGAACCATGCGGAATTGCCGAAAGCGAGCCGGGCGCCGGTGGTGCGCTGGACGACATAAAAGCTGGTGGCGATGAGCGCGTTGCCGCCAAAGGCGAAGATCACCGCCGAGGTGTGCAGCGGCCGTAGCCGGCTGAAGCTGGTATAGGCCAGGTCGAGATTGAGGGCCGGGAAGGCGAGCTGGCTCGCGATCACCACGCCGACGAGGAAACCCACCACGCCCCAGAACACCGTCGCGATCACGCCGGCCCGGACGACGTCATCCATGTAACCGGTCTGCTCCTGGCGGAACGGGATCATGCGGTCGGCCGTGAAATCCATTGTCCGCAGACGCCAGATCATGGCGCCCAGCATGATCAGCGCGATGAGCGCCATCTGGATCGCGAAGGGGGTGTCATGCGCCTTGGCGCTGGCGACGATCGCCACCAGTGCGGTCAGCCCAAAAATAATGATGAGGTGCATCGGTCTTCCCACTCAGCCACGCGCTTTGGACCCAGAAATCCCGAGTCTCGAGGGGGTCGCCTTGATGCAGATCAATTCCGATGGAAAGGGCGCCAGAGCGCGGCGTCAGGACACGGGCGCCGCATAACGCCGCCAGATCGCCTTGCGCATGCGGCGACGACTCTCCGCCGCATCGAGGGTCGGATCCGCCTCGATCCTGGCGGCGGCGGCAGCAAGGCCCTCGTCCTTGATGACCTTCCTGAACCAGGAGGAATAATCACCGGCGCGCAGGTGATGGTTCCAGGTCGCGTCGTCGACCGAATCGCCAATCTCGATGAAGCGAAACAGGTTCGGCGCCCGGAGGTTCACAGCGAGGTCCGGCCCACGAAAATAGAAGCTGTGCCAGTGGCCGACGTCGCCGACGGCATACTTGCCGGCATGGCGCTTATGGGTCTGGACCGGGACCTCCAGGATCACATGCTCCAATATGCCGGAGCGCAAGGACCAATAGAGCGCCTCGCCTGTCCTGGGTGCTGGAATGCGCTCCGGAACAGGCCTGCCGGTGGATTCGGCGAAGGCCTTGATGGCGTGCTCCGGAGATCCATCCAGCACGATCACCGTCGTCACCTGTCGCAGCGCCTCTATGGCAAGGGAGTTTGGGAAGAGCGTCAGGAGGATGGCGGTGGGGATGTCGTCACCGGACAGCAGATCCGTTACCGGACAGCAGGCGGGCAGCACCTGATGCGCCTCATCGATGATGAGCCAATGGGGCCGGCCCGTCCTTTGCCGCAGCCGTGACGTCTGGAGCAAAACCGAGGCGAAGACCCTGCAGCGTTCCTCCAGGTTCAGCATCTGGGTGTTGATGACGATGCTCACGCCCGTCTCGTTGAGCAGCTTCAGCGCTTCATCCGCCCTCGGGGGGACCCCCGGGCTGCCGATGGGGACCGCATGCTGCAGATCGACGTAGTCGCCTTCCGGATCGAGAATGCAGAACTCGAAATTCTGCTCGGCCATGTGCTCCGTCAGTGCCGTCGCCAACGTCGATTTGCCCGAACCGGAGGGGCCGACGATCAGCACGCTGCCGTCGGTCGACTGGAGGTCGATCGCTTCGCCGCCGGAACCGCGGCCGAGCCGGATGCCGGCGTTCCGGGGAGACGCGAGCTTTGCATCTTCGCGAATGATACGCTCCACCAATTCGACGATGCCGGCGCCATGATCCCCGCGCAGGCAGATGTCCGCCGCCGCCTTGACGGCCGGGAGCGCATTGGCGACCGCAGCCGCGCAGCCGCAGGCCTGGAGGAAAGCGTGGTCGTTCTCGGCATCACCGACGGCGACCACATTCAGCCGAGAGATATCGAGCTCATGGAGTGCCGCAGAGAGGCCGCTGGCTTTGTTGACGCCCGTCGGCAAAACCATCACCGCACCCTTGTTGAACACGATCTGCAGCTCGAGACCCAGCTCCTGGATGGCGCGGAGAACTTTTCCCTGGCAGGGCTCCCAGGTCGCGACAATGCCGCGGCCAACGGAAAGGGGTTCGACTTCGAGGGCTTTCAGCCGTTCGATGAAGGCGGCGGACGGCGGCGGCGCGAGCAGGCGCTCCTGCCCCGACAGGGGATCGAAGATGAGCGCCCCATTCTCCGCGACGACGCGGTCGAAGACCCCGATCCCAGGAAAGATCGGCAAGAGCTCCGGCAGCTCGCGGCCGGTCACCAGGATCAAGCGGCGCCCGGTCGACTTCAGGCGCTCAAGGGCTGCCAAAGTGGCCGGCGCAACGATGCCGTCCTTGGCGATGGTGCCGTCATAGTCTGCTGCGAGCGCCAGGAAATGCACGGCTCTCAGGTCCAGAGTCTCGCCACGTGCTTCTCGATCTCATTGACGGGAAGATTGGTCAGCTCCTTGTCCAGCTCCGCCTTGACGGCGGAGGTGACAGCGGGATCGAGATGGCGCCTCAACTCGGCCAGGGCCTTGGGTGGTGCCGCAACGATCATGCCGCCTGCGGCGCGGTCGCGAAACGTGTCGTTGATCGCCTCGGCCACGCTGCGGACGAATTCGTCCTCGCCTTGCTGGTGCCAGTCCGTCTGCTCGACGGCGCTGGTGGGGAAGCTGCGGCCCTGCTGGCGGCCGGGACGCTCAGTGCCCTGGTCAGAGGTCTTGGGATTGCTGCCGCTTGAAAACTCCCGCTCCACCTGCAGGTTGAGGGCGATGGCATCGCCCTGATTCCGCAAGAGCAGAGCCTTGGTTCCGTCGCAGACCAGCACGTGTTCATCGTGGTGAAGCCGAACACTCATTGAGGAATCCTTCCGCTGATTGGTGCGCGTGATCAATGGGCCATCAGCATGGGCACCGGGCACTCGGTCAGGAAGTCTCGCGTCATCCCGCCGAGAACCGTTTCCCGCAAGCGGGAATGTCCATAGCCTCCCATGATAACGAGATCGGAGCCAAGGCGTTCGATCTCGTTCAAAAGACCCGCCGATTGGCTGTGCCATTCCGGGATATGTCTGAGCTCCGCCGCAATCCCGTGACGCGAAAGGTGACGGGCGAGGTCCGCACCTCGTTCCTCGCCCGCCTCCTCTGCCGGCCGCTCCACATCCGTGAGAGCGACCACCACCTGTTCCGCGCGTCGCAGAAAAGGCATGCCCTCGGCGATCGCCCGGGTCGCCTCGCGCGAACCGTTCCAGGCGATCAGAACCGATGCCGCAGCGTCGCGGGGTTCGCTTGCCGGGGGCACGACATAGACGCTGCGACCGGATTCGAACAACGCGGCTTCGAAGACATTCGGCCAACGACTGTCGCGGTCATCCTTCGAGTAAGGGCGGGTCACCACGAAGAGATCGCTCGATCGTGACTGATCGGCGATCGCGTCGCGCATCTCCATCATGAAGAGGTCCAGCTTGCGCACCTCGCCATTGACCTGCAGCAAGCGGAACCGCTCCGCGAGACGGTCCTTGACCCGCTCGGAATCGACGCGGCCCTTTTGCTGAAGCTCGGCCAGAAGAAGTGCACCGGAGAATTCCGGGGTCGGAGCCCAGACCTCGGCGGGGATCAAGTTCGTATAAAGTCCGGTCAGGTGGGCACCGAACCGGAGGGCGAGGCTTTCAGCATGTTTGATGCGGGCCTCGTCGCCGGACGTGCCATCGAGATGCACCATCACGTCCCTGATTTCCGAAAGTCTCTGGTTCACGGTGGATCCTCCTATGCGCCCCAACAACAGCGTCACACTTGTCCTGCCGCATTGATCGATATCAAGGCGCTCCCTCGCTCGAACGTCAATTCTCGGCTGTAACAGGAGGAGATCGACCATGCTTCATCACATCACCCTGCATCTCGCCCGCAACGCAGAGTTTCCCGCAGGCAGCGTCCGACACGGCTACAATCTTGTGGCGCCGCTGACGGAGGCCGGCCATCTCGATCCGGACGTCTGGGCGGGAGCTCGCGATCGCTGCACCGTCCGCAGGTTCTGGGCCAATGAGGACGACCGGCACGGCCTGCTACGGCACAAGGCCGGAGGTGCCCATGGAGCCACGTGGATCATCGATTACGACCCCGACTCGAGCGACGATGACGAGCCTGGCTATCGGTTGGAGTCGCATGTCTTCGCGCCAGGCGAATATGTGACGATCAAAGACCAACAGGGTGCGCACACCTTTCGGATCGCAAGCGTTTCAGCGGTCCCGTCACCCCAACCGTCCTCCGCCGCGGTCAGCGGCATCGCGGGCCCGCGGCCGTGAGGGCGGCAGTCACGGGGATGGTGCTGATGCTCGCGGGGGTGACCGCAGCTCAGGCCGAGACCCCATCCGAGACTCCATCCATCCGCCGCGGCCGGGCACTGGTGCAGCTCTATTGCTCTTCCTGCCACGCCATCGGCCTGACCGGTGAGAGCCCGCTCGCCATCGCGCCGAAGTTCCGCGACCTGCACAAGAACTATCCCGTGGAAGATCTCAGCGAAGCGCTGGCGGAAGGGATCGTCACCGGGCATCCGTCAATGCCGGAATTCCAGCTTCACCCCGCCGAGATCATTGATGTGATAGGCTATCTAAAGACCCTCGAAGAGCCTTGAGCAGAAAGTTTAGGCGAGCAGGATGATTTCTGCTGTAGATGCCCGCTCGCCCGAGATGGGGCTGACGTCGGCGGAAGCGGCCATCCGTCTGCGTCGAGACGGACCCAATGAGCTGCCGCGCGCGGAGCACCGCTCTTCCTTGCGCATCGTGCTCGATACGGTGCGCGAGCCCATGTTCATGCTGCTGCTCGCGGCCGGTGTTCTCTATTTCATCATCGGCGATCCGCTCGAGGCCGCAATCCTGTTCGGTTTTGCGACCCTTTCGGTGGTCATCGCCGTAGTCCAAGAACTGCGGACAGAGCGAGCGCTCGAAGCCCTGCGCGATCTCTCGAGCCCGCGCGCGCTAGTCCTGCGAGACGGTGTGGAACGGCGCATTCCGGGGCGGGAGGTGGTGGAGGGCGATGTCATCCTCATCGCCGAGGGTGATCGCATTCCGGCGGATGGCATGCTGCTGGCCGCCGCCAGCCTGGAGGTGGACGAGTCGCTCCTGACGGGCGAATCGATCTCGGTGCGCAAGTCGGCAAGCCATGGTGCACCTTCGGGCGCCGTTCGGGCGGGCAGCGACACTCCCAGCGCCATCTTCTCCGGTGCCCTTGTCGTGGGCGGCCATGGCCGCGCCCGCGTGGTGAATACCGGCGGGCGCACGGAGCTCGGGCGCATCGGCCAGAGTCTCAGCGACATCGAGCGTGAGCCGCCCCGGCTGCGCGCCGAGACGCGGCGACTTGTCCGCCTTTTCGCCATCGTTGCCGTCTTCGTGAGCGTGCTGGCTGGCCTCCTCTATTACACGCTTGCGGGCGAGGACTGGTCCACGGCCACGCTCGCCGGCATCGCCTTGGCCATGGCAATGCTGCCGGAAGAATTTCCCCTCATCCTCACCGTGTTCACGGTCATGGGCGCCATTCGCATCGCGAAAGCCCGCGTCCTGACGCGGCGTGCCGCGGCGATCGAGGCGCTTGGCGCGGCGACCGTCCTGTGCACGGACAAGACCGGGACACTGACCGAGAACAGAATGAAGGTGGTGGAGCTGCGCAACGCCCATGGCCGGCTCGTCACCATTCCTTCTGGCCCGGACCGGGATCGCGCGGGTGCACCGCTGATGCAAATTGCGGTGCGGGCCAGTCGCGACAACAGCTTCGATCCCATGGAACGCGCCATTCACCAGGTCGGCGCATCCGCCGATGTCGAATCGCTGGCGCCAGTTCGCGATTTCGGTCTGCGCGAAGACCTGCCGGTCATGGCACGGGCCTGGCAAGAGGCTGGCTCGGAGCGCAGGATCCTGGCCGCAAAGGGGGCGCCAGAAGCCGTGGTCAGGCTTTGCCGCCTGTCGGATCCGGAGGCCACCACCGCCCTTGCCGCCGCGCGCGAGATGGCGATGCGGGGCCTGCGCGTCCTCGGGCTTGCGGATGGTGAGTTCATCGATCGTGGCAGCGCCCGGCTGGAAGACCAGACACTTCAGTTCCGAGGACTGCTCGCCCTGGCCGATCCGCTGCGCGAAGGCATTCCCGATGCCGTGCGAGAGTGCCGCGCCGCCGGCATCCGCATCGCCATGGTCACGGGCGACCATCCCGGCACGGCGGCGGCCATTGCAGGCGAGGCGGGCCTTGCCGCCGAACCGGTGGTCACCGGTCTCGAGCTCGCTGCCCTGGATGATGAGGGCTTCGACAGAAAAGTTCGCGAGGCGGCCGTGTTCGCCCGCATCCTGCCGGAACAGAAGCTGCGCATCGTGCAACGGCTGAAGGCGCAAGGGGCGATCGTCGCCATGACGGGGGACGGGGTGAATGATGCCCCCGCCCTCAAGGCCGCCCATATCGGGATCGCCATGGGCGGACGCGGCACGGATGTCGCCCGCGAAGCCGCCGCCATGGTGCTCCTCGACGATGATTTCAGCTCGATCGTGCGCACCATAAGGCTGGGACGGCGCACCTTCGATAATCTTCGCAAGGCCATGAGCTATGTCATGGCGATGCATGTCCCCATCGCCGGCATCGCCTTCCTGCCCTTGGTCATGGGTCTGCCGCCCTTGCTGGGGCCCTTACACATCGCCTTCGTGGAGATGTTCATCGATCCGGTGTGCTCCATCGCCTTCGAAGCCGAGCCTGAGGAGCGCGATCTCATGGACCGGCCGCCGCGTCCGGCAGCGGCACCGCTCCTGCCGCTCTCGCTCATGTTGTGGAGCCTGGTGCAAGGACTGGCCGCCTTCGCTGCGGCCGGCACGGTCTATGTCCTGTCGCTAGAGCTCGATGCGCCTCAGGACATTGTTCGCAGCCGCACCTTCCTCGCGCTGGTCCTTTCGAACCTCGCGCTGATCATCGTGGACCGCTCTTTCAGCTCGTCGCTCTGGACGGCCCTGACGCGGCCGAACAGGGCGCTGATGCTGGTGGTCGCGGCGGCCCTTTCCATCCTCGCCTTGGTCTTCGGCGTGCCCCAGCTCGCGCGGCTGTTCCAGTTCGGCGCCGTCGGAATGGCCGGCTTCGGCATGTCGATCGGCGCAGCGGTTGCCGTCGTTCTGCTGCTCGAGGGGGCAAAGGCTGCAGGGATCGCCGCACGCCTTCGGCGGTGAGCCCCCACAGGGCATCAGCAGCTGCAGCAGCATGGTCACGGCACCAGAACGGCAGCACCTTGGAAGCGGCCTTCGCGCAGATCCTCCAGCGCCTCGTTGGCGCGCTCGAGAGGATAGACGGTGGTGGTCATCTCGATTCCCATCTGCGGTGCCAGCTTCAGGAATTCGACGGCGTCGCGACGGGTCAGGTTGGCGACCGAAACGAGCTCCCGCTCCTCCCAGAGGAGATCGTAGGAAAATTGCGGGATGTCGCTCATGTGGATCCCGCCGCAGACCACGCGGCCGCCCTTGCGGACCGCCCGCAGCGCCAGGGGGACAAGGGCGCCGACGGGCGCAAAGATGATGGCCGTGTCCAGGGGCTCGGGCGGCGGCTCGTGAGAGGCGCCCGCCCATTTGACGCCGAGGGATCGGGCCAGCGCCTGGGCCGCCTCATCGCCGTCGCGGGTGAAGGCATAGACCTCGCGGCCTTGCCAGCGACAGACCTGCGCGAGGATGTGGGCCGCAGCGCCGAAACCGTAGAGGCCGATCCGGTGGCCGTCGCCGGCGATGCAGAGGGAACGCCAGCCGATCAGGCCCGCGCACATCAGCGGTGCCGCAGCGACCGGATCGCCACCCTCCTCCAGAGGGAACGCGAAGTCGGCGTCCGCCACCACGTGAGTGGCAAAGCCGCCGTCGCGGGTGTAGCCGGTGAAGGCGGGGTGGTCGCACAGGTTCTCCCGGCCCGCACGGCAGTAGCTGCACTGGCCGCAGGTATGCCCCAGCCAGGGAATGCCGACGCGGGTGCCGACGGCGTGGGTGGTGACCCCGGCGCCGAGCGCGTCGACGCGGCCGACGATCTCATGGCCGGGAATGATGGGCAGGCTCGCTTGCGTCAGATCGCCATCGACGACATGAAGGTCGGTGCGACAGACGGCGCAGGCCTCCACCTTCACCCGGATCTCGCCCTGCCCGGGAACGGGATCGGGTCGCTCCTCCAGCTGGAGCGGCCGGCCGATTGCTGCGAGCACCATCGCCTTCATCGTGGGCTACCTGACTGATCCTCCATTTCGGGGGCGGTGACGGCCATGCCCGACATGGGCTCGATCCATTGCAGATTGTTGGTGACCGACTTCACGCCGCTAATATTTTCCGCTAGCACCCGGGCCGCCAGGCGCTCGCGCTCATCCAGGACGCTGCCGGTCAGTTCCACATGGCCAAAGCGGACGATCGCATCGATCATGCCGCTGCGGCCCCAGCTCTGGTGCTTGAGCTCCGCCAGGATGGCTGACCTTATCTGCTGGTCATCGAGGAACGCGGATCCGCTTTCCGGGAGGACGTTCAACAAAGCGCGCAGGATGTCGGCACGGGCGATAATTCCCACCAGCCTGCCCCTATCCACGACAGGCAGGCGCTTGATATTATAGGTCTCGATGGATTCGACCACATCGAGGAGTTCGGCATCGAGACTGGTCACCTTCACGTCCGTCGACATCAACTCGCCGACCCTGCAACCATGGGCGTGGACATATTCCTCCGCACTCCTGCCCGGGCTCATCAGGATGTCGCGCCACCACGGGCGCTTGCGGTCGGTTCGCAGTTCGCTGCGGTGAAGGAGATCACCCTCGGTGATCATGCCGAGGAGCTCGCCATTGCCATCCACGACGGGAAGGCCGCTGATATGGTGGTCGAGCATCAGCTGAACCGCCTGCTTGATGGACGCCGACGGTGCGACGGTCACGGGTCTCGTGGTCATCACGTTGGCAACGCAAAGGCGCGGTCCTCTCGCGCTCAATCGCATGTCTGACATGGCTACATTCCTCATTCCGGTCGGGCTCGGGGAGCGAGCCGCTGGTCGATCCCACCCCCATGATGGCATGCCTCCCGCACAAGCGGCTTGACGTCGATCAAAGGTGATGGCCGCCGGCGATCTGCGAGGCTTGTCACACCGAACAGGTCTTCGATATGAAGAGAGCTCTCGCCGCTCCCGGTGAGACGGGAGACACCAGCCATGGCCGTCAGGAGCGCCGGGATCGTATTGTACCAGGTGGAGGATGGCGAGATCTTCGTCCTCCTGGTGCATCCCGGGGGACCGTTCTGGAGGCGGCGGGATCTCGGGGCGTGGTCGATCCCGAAGGGCCAATATGGCCGTGAGGAGGATCCCGAGGACGCAGCCCGGCGGGAATTTTCGGAAGAGGTGGGATGCCTGCCGGAGTGCGCGCTTCAGCCTCTCGGCAGCATCCGGCAGGGCAATGGGAAGCAGGTCACGGCCTTCGCTGCCGAGGCGGCGTTCGACCCGGCGGAGTTCCGAAGCAATTCCTTCGAGATGGAGTGGCCGGCGCGGAGCGGGAGCATGCAAAGCTTTCCCGAAGTCGACAGGGTCGAATGGTTCGCCCTGCCGGTGGCGCAGAGAAAGATCCTGAAGGCGCAGCAACCTTTGCTCGAGAGGCTGCAGGCGCTCGTCCTCGGCCGGGGCTAGTCCAACAATTCCCGCAGACGGATGGCGAGATCCTTCGCCGTGTAGGGCTTCTTCAGCCAGCTGCCGGTCTCGGCAAGCTCGCGGCCGGCGATGCTCGGCTCGGCATAGCCGGACGTGAACAACACCTTGATCTCAGGCCGCGTGGCGCGAACCTTCCTGGCGAGTTCATCGCCGCTCAGTCCCCCCGGCATCACGACATCGGTGAACAGCAACCGGATCTCGGGATGCCCGCCGATGAGGGCCAGTGCATCGAGACCATTGCTCGCTTCCAGGACCGTGTATCCGGCCTCCTGCAAACGCGCCACAGCGATGCGGCGGACACGCGGGTCGTCCTCGACGACGAGGATCGTCTCATGCCCGCGAGGAAGGTCGGACCGGGCACTATCGGCCAGTTCAAGACTCACGGCCGGCATCTGGTTCTTGGCTGCCGGGAGGAACAGCCGCACGCTCGTGCCCTTCCCGAGCTCGCTGTAGATCTGGACATGGCCGCCGGACTGCCGCACGAAGCCGTAGACCATGCTCAGACCGAGGCCGGTTCCAGACCCCGGTCCCTTCGTGGTGAAGAACGGCTCGAAAGCGCGCTGCCGGACCTCCGCCGACATGCCCTTACCGGTGTCTGTCACGGAGACGAGAACGAAATCACCGGTTCGCACTTCGGGATACAGGCGGGCATAGTCGACGTCGATCTGGCTGCGCGCGATCTCGATGGACAACTGGCCGCCCCGGGGCATGGCATCGCGGGCATTGATCGCCAGATTGAGCAGGGCATTCTGGAGCTGCGAGGCATCGACAAGGGCATCATTGGCGGCGCCGACGACGACGGTGCGCAGCTCGATGGTCTCACCAAGGGCGCGACGTAACAGGTCGGAGAAGTTCGTCACCAGCCGGCCGATATCAGCGAGCTTCGGGTTGAGAGGCTGCCGTCGGCCGAAGGCCAGCAATTGCCCCGTGAGCTTGGCGCCATCATTCGCCGCGTCCTGGGCCTCCTGCAGCAGGATGCGGAGGTTCTCGTCGCGAATCCGGCTCTCCAGCATCTCGAGATTGCCGCTGATGACCGTCAAAAGATTATTGAAATCATGGGCAATGCCCCCGGTCAGCTGACCTACTGCCTCCATCTTCTGGGCCTGACGCAGTTCCTCCTCCATCTTGTGGCGGCTGGTGAGATCCCGGATGAAGCCGGTGAAGATGCGTTCTCCCTCGGCGATGGCCTCGCCAATCGCCAGCTCCATGGGAAAGACAGTTCCATCCTTCTTCAGACCGTTCACGACCCGGCCATAGCCGATGATGCGGCGCTCTCCGGTGTGGAGATAGCGACTGAGATACTGGTCATGCGCCTCGCGGTCGGGGTTGGGCATCAGCATCTTCACGTTCTGTCCGCGAACCTGATGGGCGGTATATCCGAACAGCTTCTCCGCCGCGGCGCTAAACGAGGTCACCGTCCCGCGCTCGTCGATGACAACCATGGCTTCGGGTATGGTATCGAGAATGGAACTCAGATGCGCCTCGCGGGTCGCGAGAACCCCCTGGGCGAGCTTGAGATCGCTGATGTCGTTGCTGGTCTGGACGATCACCAGCTCGCTGGCCTGGCTCGGATTGGGGACGACCCAGCGGCTGGCGACGTGGACCGCCTGGTGGTTCTTATGGCGATGGAGAAGCTCGCCTTCCCAACTGCCGAACCGCTGAATCCAGGAACGGATCTCGGCTACGGGAATCGGGAATTCGGTGCGCAGAAGCTCGTGAAAGACCTGGCCAATGGCTTCGTTGCGGCTCCAGCCATAAAGCTGCTCGCAACCGCCCGTCCAGCGGCTGATGCGGCCTGAGAAATCATGCACGATGATGTTCGTGCCATCGAGAACCTGGACAATCTCATCCAGAATCCGATCATTCGGCGCGACCCGCTCAGTCGTCGTCACAGAGATCGGTTCCGCAGATCATGCATGGGGCCATACGGCCTGATGGACATTCGCGTGGATGGTGGGGCGAAAATCCTCGTCGTCGTCCCCCGCAATGGTGGCAAGTTCCTTCATGTTGCGGATGATGATGGCATGGCGACCACTCGGAGCGATGATCTTCCGGTTGAAGAGCTTCGTCATCGTGCGCGAGACCGTCTCGATGGTCAGGCCCAGATAGTCGGCCATGTCCAGCCGGGTCATAGGGAGCTCGATTTCCGGGCAGAGTGCAGCATCCTGGCACAGGCGCCGGGCCAGCATCAGGAGAAAGCTCGCGACCCGCTCCTCGGCATTCTTGCGCGCGAGGAGCACCATCTGATCCTGGGCCGCGGCCATCTCGTCGCAGAGCCTGGCAAAGAGCTGCGGTCGGAGCTCGGGACTTTCGTTGATTTCGGTTTCGAAACGCATGCGGGTGAAGCGACGGACCTTCGTCGGTGTGATAGCCTCAGCGGTATAAAGGTAACGCTTTTTCAGGGAGACGCCAACCAGATCGCCGGGATAAATGAAACCGGTGATGACCCGCCGACCGTCCCCGAGGATCCTGAAGATGCGCAGGACGCCTTCCAGGACTTCGAAGACATGGGTGGCATCGTCACCCTCCCAGAACAGGGCAGCTCCGCAGTCAAACTTCTCCACCGGCTGGTTGGAAAACAACGCTTGCAGCGTGGGCGCGGGCATATCCGTCGGCGCGACAGCCTTGCTGGCGTCGGCAAACCGTGCGAGTGCGTGTTCCACATACATGGCGGTGTTCCCGTGATGACGTTGACAGCGCCATCTGACGGGCGTCACGTAACTGCAGAACGATTGTGTTGTGACGGATCGTGCAAAATTGTAACCGTTTGTGACAGCGGACAGAAGTTCGGGGGCCCAAATGGCTGAGCCGCAAGCCGATCCGGAGCATGTGCTCGTCGTCGACGACGATGCACGCATCCGGCAGATGCTCCTCCGCTATCTCGAGGGCGAGGGTTATCGGGTGTCCGCCGTCGCCGACGCGCAGGCTGCGCATGACTGCCTGGCGCGCCACTCCATCGACATCATCCTCCTCGACCTGCAACTCCCTGGCGGCGATGACGGCCTCAGCGTCGCCCGAGCGATCCGCAGCGGCTCCGACGTGCCGATCATCATGGTGACCGGGCGCGACGACGTGGTCGACCGAATCGTCGGTCTCGAGATCGGAGCCGATGACTATGTGACCAAGCCTTTCCATCTGCGGGAAGTGCTGGCGCGCATGAAGACCGTCATGCGCCGCCGCAAGCCGGCTGCAGCACCCAGCAGCGAGTCGAAGAGGAGCCTCCAGTTCGACGGTTGGAGCCTCGATCTGGATCGGCGTCAGCTGATCTCGGACGAGGGCGTCGACGTCGCGCTGACGACGGCGGAGTTCGATCTCCTCGCCATCATGGCCCGCCATCCAGGGCGCGTGTTCACCCGCGAGACCTTGATGGATTTGACAAGGGGGAGGGCCTTCGACGCCTTCGACAGGGTCATCGACGCGCAGGTGGCGCGGCTGCGCAAGAAAATCGAAAAGGATCCGAAATCACCCGCGCTCATCAAGTCGGTGCGCGGCGTCGGCTATGTCTTCACCGGGAAGATGTCCTGATCGGCCGCTGTTCTGCGGCTCGACGGCAAGAAGCTGAATGCTGGACGCCTCATGAGGCTCATTGCGGAGATACTGAGCCACCGCCTCCCAGGACAAGGTCATCAGCCGCAGCGTGCGGCAATCGAGGCCCCAAGCGATCGCCTTCAGATGGTCGATCAACTCCGCTGTGACGCCAGCCTCGTCGGCGGCACTGCTGATGATGAGAATCGGAACGTCGAGGACGTCACCCTGGCTAGGGTCGCGGCTCACGGCGACCAGGCACAGGCCGCGTATGTAACCCTTGGGAGCGACGGCCACGTAAAGGCTGCGGCCGCCAGAGAGGATTCCTCCCGAAGCGAACACCAGATCACAAAAACCGCGCCAGTCCGTCAGCTCCATTGGCGGCCACAGGGCCTGCACCAACGGAAAGGCCAAGTCCGTCTGGTCTCGCACCATGACGTCGATCTTGTAGGTTGGCGGCGCCGAGGGCTTGGTCATCATGGTGCAACATTAGCCTGCGGATCCGGTTCCACTATGATCTAGCGCAAAGTCCGCGGCCTCGCGGAGGCCTCAGCGCATGGTCAGCAGCGCCTTTCGGAAGCGCAGCTTGGCGAAGAGAAAGAACGCCACGCCGAAGACCACCAGGAGCGTCAGTTGCGGCCACACCGTCGACAGCCCGGCGCCACGGTAGAGGATCGCCTGGGACAGGCTCACGAAATGCAGGGCAGGCGAGACCTGCATGATCGCCTGGAGCCATGTCGGCATGCTTTCCAGCGGAGTGGTGCTGCCGGACAGGAGGTTCATGATGATCAGCACCGGCATGACGATCAGGCCGAACTGGGCCATGGAGCTGGAGACGGTGGCGATCAGGATGCCGAGGGCGGTGATCGAGAACAAATAGAGCGCCGTTGCCAGAAGGAAGAGGGAAATCGAACCGGCGATCGGCACGCCGAGCATGATCTCGACGACGACCATGAGCGAGACGGCGGCCGCAACGATTATGACGAGACCATTCGCCCAGATCTTGGCCAGCATGATCTGAGTGGCCGACACGGGCATGACCAGCAGATGTTCGATCGTTCCGTGCTCGCGTTCGCGGATCAAAGCGGCACCGGTGAGGATCGCCGCGAGCATGGTGATATTGTTGATGACCTGCATGACCGAGGTGAACCAGGCGGATTTCAGGTTCGGATTGAATTTGGCGCGGACGACGACTTCGATGGGCTGCTCCCTGGCGGCCTGGGGAACCGTCGCCAGCACCTCCTGGACGAGAATGTTCTGGATGTAAGCGGCACCATTGCCGGCCAGGGACATGGCGGTCGCGTCGATGTCGAGCTGGATGGATGGTTGCAGGCCGGCAACGACGTCCTGCTGGAATTTTGGGGGAATCTCGATGACGAAGATGTAGCGGCCGGCATCCATGGCGGGATCGATTTCGTCGGCGTCGATGAGAACCGGCTCCTTGAAGAACGGTTGGAGCAAGGCATCGCGCAGACGGAAGGAGAGAGCCGAGCGATCTTCGTCAACCACCGCGACGGAGGCGTTCTCGACCTCGAACTTGGCACTGGTGCCGACGGTGTAGACTGCAATGGTGAACGTATAGAGGATCAACAACGCCAGCACCGGATCGGCCTTGAGGCTGTACAGCTCCTTGATGCCGAGGCGGAAGACCGTCTTGAGGCTGCTCAGCATCTCACGGCCTCTGCTTGCGGAGTGCGAGCGCGGAGGCTGCAATGAAGCCGATCGCGAACAGGGCCAGCACCAGGATATCCAACCAGAGCGCCTCGAAACCCAGTCCCTTGGTGAAGACGCCGACGGTGACGGGTTGATACCAGGCGGAGGGGAAGCCCAGGCCGATCACCCGACCGGCGCCGGTGAGAGAGGAGACGGGGACCAGGAGGCCGGAGAAATTGACGGCAGGAATGATGGCGATGATGGCGGTGGCGAAAATGGCCGCGACTTGGCTGCTGACGAAACTCGACAAGAAGAGGCCGAAGCCGGTGGTGGCAAAAATATAGACGATCGAGGCGAGCACCAGGGTCGCCAGGGAGCCCTTGACCGGTACGTCGAAGACGAAGCGGGTCAGAAGGACCAGCGATATGAAGCTCAGAAACGCGATGACCACATAAGGGAGCTGCTTGCCGAGGAGAAATTCCAGCTTGGTGACCGGGGTCGACTGGAAATTCGCGATGGACCCGGTCTCCTTCTCCTTCACGATGCCGAGGGCCGACATGATGGCGGGGATCAGCACCAGCATGAGCATGATGACGCTGGGCACGATGGCATTGACGCTTTTGAAGGCCTGATTGTAACGGAAGCGGGGCTCAATGGTGATGGGGTAGGGCGCCTGCGCGATGCCGTATCGGCGAAGCGACTGATCCGCCATGTAGCTCAAGGCGATGCCGGTCACGTAGCTGCGGGTGGTCTCGGCGCGGAACGGCATGGCGCCGTCGAGCCAGACGCCCAGTTCGGGGCGCAGACCGCGCAGCAGGTCGCGGCCGAAATCGGGTGGGATCTCGATCGCCAGCTTGAGCTCCCCGCTCTTCAGCCGGCTCTCGAGATCGGCGGCATTGGCAATGGGTGGCCGTTCCTCGAAATAGCGCGAGCCCTGGAAGCTCTCCAACAGTTCCCGGCTCTGGGTGGATTGATCCTGGTCGAAGACCGCGAAGGGGAGGTCCTCCACGTCAAAGGAAATGCCGAAGCCGAAGGTGAGGAGCAGGAGCGCTGGACCCAGAAGCGCGAAGGCGAGGCGTGCGGGATCACGCAGGATCTCCAGAGTCTCGCGCCAGGAATAGGCCCAGAGCCGTCGGGGATCGAAGAGGCGGGATTTCTGCTCCCGGGAATGGACGACCGGGGCGGGGGGCGCAGCGGCCGCACCGGGGACCGTCTCCTTCTCGAGCACCGCGATGAAGACATCCTCAAGCGTTCCATCCCCATGGGCCGCCTTCAGCTCCGCTGGACTGCCGACGGCGAGGACCTTGCCGGCATGCATCAGGGAAATGCGGTCGCAGCGTTCGGCCTCATTCATGAAATGGGTGGAGAGGAAGATCGTCACTCCGTCCTTGCGGGAGAGCTCGATCAGGCTGCGCCAGAAGGTGTCGCGCGCCACAGGATCAACGCCGGAGGTCGGCTCGTCGAGGATAAGGATCTCCGGGCCATGAATGAGCGCCACGGCCAGCTGCAACCTCTGGCGGATCCCCAAGGGCAAGGCGTCGGGCCGGCTGTCGGCGCTCGCGACCAGATCGAAACGCTCGAGCATCTCGCGCACGCGGGGGCCGACCTCCGACGGCGGAAGGTCGAACAATTGCGCATGCAGCACGAGGTTCTGCCGCACCGTCAATTCAGCATAGAGGGAAAACGATTGGGACATGTAGCCAACGCGGCGACGGGTGTTCATGTCGTTGGCATCGAGCGTGTGGCCGAACAGCTTGGCCTCGCCTTCGGTGGCCGGAAGCAGCCCGGTGAGCATCTTCATGGTGGTGCTCTTGCCGCTCCCGTTGGAGCCGAGGAAGCCGAAGATCTCGCCCTTGCCAATCCGGAAGCTCACATGATCGACGGCGGTGAAGGTCCCGAACCGGCACGTCAAGCCCTCCGCTTCGATGGCTGGGGGCCCCTCATGGCGCATCGGCGGCGGATCGGGAAACGGCTCGGCCGTGCCGCGCTGGCCGTCCGGGAGGAGGGCGATGAAGGCCCGTTCGAGATCGACCGCGCCCGTGCGCGCCTTGATCTCCGAGGAGGTGCCGGTGGCGATGACCCGGCCCTTGTCCAGAGCGGCCAGCCAGTCGAAGCCGTCAGCCTCTTCCATATAGGCGGTAGCAACGACGACACTCATCTGTGGCCGCCGAAGGCGCATTCGATTGATGAGTTCCCAGAACTGCCGGCGCGACAGCGGATCGACGCCGGTGGTCGGCTCGTCAAGGATCAGAAGGTCAGGATCGTGAATGAGGGCGGCGCAGATGCCGAGCTTCTGCTTCATTCCGCCGGAGAGCTTCTGGGCCGGGCGGTCGGCAAAGGCGCGAAGGTCGGTTGCGGCCAGCAACTCGTCGATTCGCTCGCGTCGTTCCGCACCACCCTGGCCGAAGAGACGGCCAAAGAAATGCAGGTTTTCCTCTACGCTCAGGGTGGGATAGAGGTTGCGACCCAATCCTTGCGGCATGTAGGCGATCCGCGCGACCCGGGCGCGACGGACGGCTGCCTTCGACATGTCGCCGCCCAGCACCTGCACCGCGCCATTTTGAAGACGGGTGACGCCGGCTGCCAGCGACAGCAGCGTGGATTTGCCAACACCGTCGGGCCCGATCACGCCGGCGAGGCAGCCGCCGGGAATGGCGAGCTCGATCTTCTCCAGTGCTATCGTCTTGCCATAGCGATGGCTGACCTGGCCGAAGGTGACGACGGGGTCGGTCATTGCGGCAGCTTGACTGCGAGTTTCTCCGGCCATGTGGCCGCCTGACTGGTGCGGACATAGGCAATGCCGCGGACGCCGATCTTCACCCGGCTCTCATATTGCTTCAGGAGGGCGGAGGAGAGCTGCAGCTTGACCCGGAACATGAGCTTCTCGCGCTCGTCGGCGGTCTCGACGGATTTCGGCGTGAACTGGGCGCCCGCGGCCACGAAGGAGATGGTGGCCGGGATCACATAGTCCGGGGCGGGGTCGAGGACGATGCGGGCTTCGTCGCCGAGCGCCAGGCGGCCGGCGGCATAGGCGGGCAGGAAGATCGTCATGTAGACGTCGGAGAGATCGAGCAGCGTCACGACCGGCGCGCCGGCGGCGACCACCTCGCCGGCATGGGCAAGGCGGTACTCCACCCGCCCCCGGCGGGGTGCCGTCAGGACCGCATCGTCCAGCAGCGAGCGGATGCGCGCCACCTCGGCGCGGGCGACGTCGGCACCGGCTTGCGCTTCATCGTAGCTGGCATGGGCGGCGCGCTCGCCAGCCTCCGCCACATTCAGCCGGCTGCGGCGGTTGTCGAGCTCCTGTTGCGTGGCATAGCCCCGGGACTGGAGGGTTTCCGTGCGACGAAACTCCTGCTGGGTGAGAAGCAATTCGCTCTGCCGCTGGGCGATGGCGGCCTCCGATTCCGCTATGGCCCGCTCACTGCGCCGGACCTGGGCCTCGGCCCCCTTGAGCTGCGCTTCCAATTCGGAGGTGTCCATGCGTCCGACGACGCTGCCGGCCTCGACCGTCTGGCCCTCCTCCACGAGCAGCTCTGCGATGCGGCCGGCAAACTTCGCCGAGACCAGGATCTGCTCGGCCTCGATGCGGCCGTTGGAGGAAGCGACGTCGCGAGGCAGCCGGTCGCCACCGAACCGCTGCCACAGCTCCTGCAGACGCTGCTTGAAATTCGCTTCCTGGGCATGGGTGGTGGGGGTTCCGGAGAACGAAACGACCCCGAGGATCGCCATGAGAAGGAGTGCAATTCTGCCTGTCCGCAAAGCCGAGAGTCCCGAATGATCGCTGCCGTGATGCATCATGAGCTTCCGATGAGCTTGCCTCTTTAGCGAGGTGTGCGGATCCTGGCCTTGATGCAGATCAGTTCCATGCCGCAATGCATCTGTCATGTGCTTTGATGCAGATTCTGTTTCGCTCACTCTATCGACAGCGCAATCGTCACGTCAGGACCCAATGACCATCCGAAACCTCGATCATGCCTTGCATCCCCGCTCCGTCGCCGTCATCGGCGCTTCGCAACGCCCCGGAGCCGTGGGAACGGTGGTTCTGAACAACATCCTGGCCGGCGGATTCGAGGGCGACATCTGGCCGGTCAACCCGAAATACCGCCACATCGGTGACCTCCCCTGCCATGGGGAGGTCAAGGACATTCCCGGCGTGCCGGATCTCGCCGTCATCATCACGCCGCCAGCTTCGGTGCCGGCCCTCATCCACGCACTCGGCGAGAAGGGGACGCGGGCCGCAGTGGTCATTACGGCGGGACTGAGCGAGAGCAACGGGCTGCGCCAAGCGATGCTGGATGCGGCCAAGCCTTATCTGTTCCGCATCATCGGCCCCAATACCGTGGGTCTCGTGATTCCGCCGGCCAAGCTCAATGCGAGCTTCTCCCATATGGGCGCAGAGCCCGGCAATATCGCGCTCCTGTCGCAATCGGGGGCGATCGCCGTGTCGCTCATCGACTGGGCCGCAGACAATCAATTGGGCTTCTCGCAGATCGTCTCGCTGGGCGACATGGCAGATGTGGATGTGGGGGATTTTCTCGATCTGCTGGCGCGCGATCCCCGCACGCGGGCGATCGTCATGTATCTGGAATCGATCCCCAGCCCGCGCAAGTTCATGTCCGCGGCCCGGGCGGCCGCGCGGCTCAAGCCGGTCATCGTCATCAAGCCAGGGCGGCATAAGGAGGCCGCCAAGGCTGCAGCGACCCATACGGGCGCCCTGTCGGGCTCCGACCGTGTCGTCGAGGCCGTCTTCGCCCGCGCCGGCGTGCTGCGGGTCGGCGGCCTGGGCGAGCTGTTCGACGCCACCGAAACCATCTCCCGTTTCCGGCCGCTCACCCAGCTGCGCACCGCAATCGTCACCAATGGCGGTGGGGCAGGGGTTCTCGCCGTCGACCAGCTGATGGACGGCAAGGGAGTGCTTGCCGAGTTGTCAGAGGAGACGATCATGCGGCTCAACGCCGTGCTCCCGGCGAACTGGTCGCATGGCAATCCGGTGGACATCATCGGGGACGCACCGCCCGAGCGCTACACATCCGCACTGGCGATCGTGGCGGCAGATCCGGGGGTGGACGCGCTGATGGTCTTGAACTGCCCCACGGGCCTTGCCTCGGCGGAGGCGGCAGCGCATGCGGTCGCATCGCTGGCAAAGCAGGGCCTGATCGAGGGAAAACCGGTGCTGTCATGCTGGCTTGGCGAACATACCGCGCGGGAGGGACGGCGGATCCTGCAGGACAGCGGCGTCGCCAGCTATGAGACGCCGGCCGCCACGGCAGTGGCCATGACCTATTTGAGCAGCTGGTCGCGAACCCAGGCGCTGCTGACGCGGGTGCCGCAAAGCGAAAGCGAGATCCCCGGCGACGGTCGGAAGAGGGTCGAAAAGCTGCTGCGACAGGTGGCGGCGGAGGGCCGGCGCATGCTGACGGAGCCGGAGGCGAAAGCGGCCATCCAGGCCTATGGCATCCCCGTGCCGGACACATTCGTGGCCTCCTCGATCGAGGACGTGGAGGTGGCTGCCGCCCAATTGCTCGAGAGTGCCGACAAGATCGTGGTCAAGCTCCTGTCGAAGACCATCACGCATAAATCCGACATTGGCGGCGTGGTGCTGAATATCGAGACGCCTGAGGCTGCCAGAGACGCTGCGGCGGCGATCGCCCGACGGCTGCAGGACGTCGGACAGCAAAGCGCCATCGAGGGCTATGCGGTGCAGCCGATGATCGCGCGCAGCCGAGCCCAGGAGCTGATCCTCGGCATCAACCGGGACCCTCTCTTCGGCCCCGTCATCCTGTTCGGTGCCGGCGGGGTTTCGGTCGAGGTCGTCGACGACACGGCGATCGGTCTGCCGCCGCTGGACGACGTGCTGGCGGGGGATCTGATCGACCAGACGCGGATCGCGCGCCTGCTCGCGGGCTATCGCGACCGTAAACCCGCCGACCGGCCGGCGATCATCGGCGCGCTCCTCGGGCTGTCGCAAATGATCGTGGATTTCCCCTGCATCGTCGCCATGGACATCAATCCGCTGCTTGCCGACAGCGACGGCATCATCGCCCTCGATGCGCGGGTCGAGATCGAGCCCGCGGAAATCGACCGGACCGGACCCAATCCGGATCTCATCATCCAGCCTTATCCCTCGGGATGGTCGAAGGAGGTCGAACGGAAGGGCAACCACTACCGGCTCAGGCCGATACGGCCAGCCGATGCCGCGCTCTATGAGACCTTCCTCCGCCATGTCTCCCAGGACGACATGCGGCTTCGCTTCTTCTCGACCCAAAAAAGCGTTTCGGAAGACATGCTGGTGCGGCTCACCCAGCTCGATTACGACCGGGACATGGCCTTCATTGCCCTCGATCCCTCGGGGGAACTCGCAGGTGTCGCCCGGATCTCCGCCGACCCTGATCACCAAATCGCCGAGTATGGAATTCTGGTGCGAAGCAATCTCCAGGGGCAGGGCCTCGGCTGGGCCCTCTTGCAGCAGCTGATCGAGTATGGCCGTGCCGATGGGCTGCATCGCATTGACGGCGTGATCCTCAGAGAGAATACCCGCATGCTGCAGATGTGCCGGGAGCTCGGGTTCAACATGAAGACCCATCCCGAGGAGCCCACGCTTACCCTGGCAAGCTTGCACCTCAGGTGAGGATCCCTACCGGACAGTCGAGGCGTCTACTTTTGCCGCGTCTTGCCCGTCAGCCATTCTGTCCAGCGCGCGGGCCAGAATGCCGCCGCGCCCACTAAGCCGACAACCAGGATGATGGTGATCATCGCCTGAACCAGGCCGTAATTCGGTGAATCGGTCGCGATCATCCAGGCTGCGATGACGCCAGCCAAAGCGAGGATCGGTCTCAGCAACCAGTTAATCATGTTCGCTCCGAGTAAAACCCAGCACCTCGCTAGATGAATAGTCCCGTCCGTTCGGTCCACATTGATCAACCGCAAAGTACAGCCGATTTATGAGATGCTCCGTCAGCGGGCCATCAGCATCGGAACGGGACATTTCTTCAGGAAATCTCGTGTGACGCCCCCCAGCATCCATTCCTGCAGGCGGGAATGGCCATAGGCTCCCATCACCACCAGATCGCAACCCAGGCGTTCGATTTCATTCAACAGGGCCGCCGAGCGGCGATGCCAGTCGGCGACATGCCGAATCTCGACCGCTATGCCATGGCGCGACAGATGCCGCGCCAAGTCGGCGCCATTCTCCTCGCCGCGCTCCTCCGCCGCTCCGTCCTCGACAAGGGCGATATGAACCTGCTTGGCACGCTGCATGAACGGGATCGCCTCGGCGACGGCCCGAGACGCCTGGCGCGAGCCGTTCCAGGCGACCAAGACGCTGTCTCCAGCAGTCGGCTGACGTCCGGGTGGCAGAATGTAGGCGGCTCGTCCCGAATGATAGAGCGCGGTCTCGAACACCCCTGTCCAACGATCCTCGCCAGTGGCGTCGTAGGGCCTGCTGGCAATGAACAGATCCGTGCACCGTGTCTGCACTGCGATCGCGTGATACAGCTCCACCAGATACAGATCGAGCCGTTTCAATTGGTTCGGCACCGCCAATCGCTGGAACCTCTGATCGAGGCGGGTCTCCACCCGATTGCCGTCGTCGCGGGTTTTCTCCTGAAGCTCGACCAGAAGCTCGCTCAGGAATTCCGGCGCCAAGGGCCAGCCATCTCCAGGGATCAAGTTGATGTACAAGCCCGTGAGATAGGCCTCGAAGCTCGATGCCAGGGCCTCGGCATGGGCGAGGCGAACCTCATCTTCATCCGTTCCATCGAGATGCACCATGATATCTTTGATCGTGGAAACCGTGCTCATAATGCCTCCTGGACGCTCCATCACTGCACTTTGGGCGCGATCCCGCGGGCAGGTGTTGACACAAGTCAAGGTCGGCGAGTTTCAGCGGGGATACTTCAACAATCGCCCGGAAAGGCGACAATGATTTGGAGTTTCCCATGAAAATGATGAAGGCGGCAGTATTCGTCGAGAAGGGCAGGATTGTCCTCGAAGACAAGCCCGTCCCGGATGTGGGGCCCCTGGACGCCCTGGTGCGGATTACGACCACCACCATCTGCGGTACCGACATCCATATCCTCAAGGGTGAATATCCTGTCGCGAAGGGACTCACCATCGGGCATGAACCCGTCGGCATCATCGAAAAGCTGGGGTCCGCCGTGTCCGGCTATCGGGAGGGCCAACGGGTCATCGCGGGCGCCATCACCCCCTCGGGGCACAGCTATGCCAGCCTCTGCGGCTGCCACTCCCAGGATGGAGGCAGTTCGCGCCACGGGTTCAAGCCTGCCGGCGGCTGGCGCTTCGGCAATACGATCGACGGCGCCCAGGCGGATTATGTCCTGGTTCCCGACGCAATGGTCAATCTGAGCCCGATTCCGGACGCACTGACGGACGAACAGGTGCTGATGTGCCCGGACATCATGTCCACGGGTTTTTCCGGCGCCGAGAGCGCCTCCATCCGCATCGGCGATACAGTCGCTGTCTTCGCGCTGGGTCCGATCGGCCTCTGCGCGGTCGCCGGCGCGAAGCTGATGGGTGCCACCACCATCATCGGCGTGGACACCGTCCCGGAGCGTTTGGCCATGGCTCGGCAGCTCGGAGCAGACGTCGCCGTCGACTTCAAGCAGGGTGATCCCGTGGCCCAGATCATGGAGCTCACGGACGGACGCGGAGTCGATGCCGCCATCGAGGCCCTCGGGACCCAGGGAACCTTCGAAGCCGCCCTGCGGGTCCTGCGGCCAGGAGGCACGCTGTCGAGCCTGGGGGTCTACTCGACGGATCTTCGCATCCCCCTGGACGCGTTCTCGGCGGGATTGGGCGATACCAAGATCGTCACCACGCTGTGTCCGGGCGGCAAGGAACGGATGCGTCGGCTGATGGAGGTGGTGGCGTCGGGTCGGGTCGACCTCAAGCCGCTGGTCACGCATCGCTTCAAACTCGAGGAGATCGAGACCGCGTATGATCTTTTCGGACATCAGCGGGAGGGCGTTCTGAAGGTGGCGATCAGGCCGTGACGCGCTTCATCAGAAGCCGGGAGAAGCGCCGGCGCGGCTCGAGATAGGGCACTTTTACCGCGCCGGCATGGCGCCTGTGCGGGCACAGCCACCAGAAAAACAATCGTCCAGGTAGCCTATCAGTTGCAGGCTAAGCAAAAGATCGCCTGATCTAGTCATGAAAACGGGGCGCCGAAGCGCCCCGTTGCTGTCGCTATTGTCGTTTTCTAAAGTGAGGCAACGATGCGGCAGACGGCCACCTGTTCGCGCGAATAACGGTCCGGCCGCTGCATCACGGTCTGGCAGGTCCGCCGAAGCTCGGCGCGATCGACCCCAGACAGGCCGGAGACCGCACCCGCCACGCTGCCAGGGTTCAGACCCCCTGACCCAGGGTTGCCCGAGCCGCCGCCTGGGGAGCCGCCGCCCGGTGCCCCGCCATTGCCGCCGCCGGCCATGCCGCCGCCACCGCCCGGCGTGCCACCATTTCCTCCGCCGCCCGGGGTGCTGCCGCCTCCACCAGAGCCGCCTCCCCCGGAGCCACCACCGATGCCTATGCCGACGCCGGCGTTAATTCCTCCGCCCCCGCCGATCGAGGCGCCCGCGCCGGCATTCACGCCCTTGGAGCCGCCCAGGGAGGCGCCGAGGCCAGCCTGTACGCCTTTGCTGCCGCCGATTGATGCGCCAGCGCCGGCCTTCACGCCCTTAGATCCCCCTAAGGATGCTCCGAGTCCAGCCTGGATGCCTTTGCCGCCGCCAATGGAGGCTCCCGCTCCGGCCTTGATGTCCTGAGAATTTCCGATGGTCGTGCCTAGGCCTGCCTGGATGCCCTGCCCACCGCCGATGGCACTGCCTAGACCCGCATTGACACCGTTCGACCCTCCGATCGAGGCGCCGAGCCCGGCGTTCACTCCTGACGAGCCGCCGATCGATGTTCCGGCACCAGCGCTCACGCCCTTGGAGCCGCCCACCGAGGCGCCGAGCCCGGCGCTCACGCCCTTGGAGCCGCCAACCGATGCTCCTGCTCCGGCGCTCACGCCTTTCGATCCGCCCGCGGACGCGCCGGCCCCAACGCCTACACCCTTGCTCCCGCCGGCCGAGGCTCCTGCGCCGACGCCGACACCCTTGCCGCCGCCAACGCCGACGCCTGCACCCACACCGACGCCCTTACCGCCGCCCACTCCGACGCCAGCGCCCACTCCCAACCCTTTGCCACCGCCTGCGCCAGCGCCGACGCCCACTCCAACTCCGGCCGCGGAGACCGAGTGAACCTGGAAGGACGCTGCCGACAGGAAAACAACACTTAGAAGCACCGCCATATGCTTTGACTTGATTTTTGTTGAATGCATTGGTCTTACCTCCGAATTAACAATATCGACGGATGCAAAAGCTCCACCCGATATTGATAAATCGTGCTGGTGCGACATTTAGTTCCGATAAAGACAGAAGATAATGGAGATTTCGTAATATAAAAATGTTTTAAAATTTTATTTTTGGTAGTTATAGGGGTGGATGATTAGAGGTGTTGTTGATGATTGTGAAAATTGCCGGCTCCCATCCCGGCCGGTACCGTTTTTATGGTCTGGTTGTTACTCGGGGCTGGGATCGGCGCAGAACTCATCTGCACCGTCAATAGGCGATCCGACGTCGGGCCAAGCCTCTTGGCGGCCTCTGCGCATGGGCCCCTTTGGGTGGACTGGGGCGCAGGTTTCCTCCAGGGGGCGTTCCGGAGATGAAAGGCTGAGCCGTCAGCGAGCCGTCCAGCGTCTGGAGGAGAGTGAGAAGATCGCCAGCCGACGGATTCATGGCGGGAACCTCTCCGGCGATACGCTCCCAGAGTCGGTTACGTTCTTGCTGCGAAAGACTGCCGAGCCAAAGGCTCTGCGTCTCAAGAATTGCCACCCCGTTCTCCCACCCCACCTCGCGGGTGCATCAAGCCGCCAAACCTCCAGATGTTCCAGAAGAGATTTATACGCAATTTTACGGTTTTCCGCGGCTTCGCCGGGAATCGTGGCTCGCTGGAGCATTTAGGACTGCGTTCACATTCCCGTGATCGACTCACCCATAGGCCCGCCGGATCAGTTCTGTTGGATTTGCTGAAGCGTCGCCTTGCACAGCGGATTCGTGCCGAGGAAGTGCGGCGAGAGACATGCCCACAGAGCATGGATGCTATCCCTGTCCACCTTCGGGCAATATTTGCGAATGGCGTCACCGCAGAAGGTTTCGAGATCGAATTTCTGCTTCTGCATCAGGATTGCCGAGGCCGGCTGGCTCGAGAGGGTCACGGCCACACTCACCAGGAGAAAGATCTTCTTCATCGAATTGCTCCTCAGGGGCACTGGAAGGGCTGACATTCCCCGTCGCAATATTGTAGCGTCCCGGCGCAGGGGTTACAGCAAAACGCCGCAAGTCTCACAGGGTGCCATTCGTCATGCGCTTTTCCCGAATGATCAACGTCGTCGGCGTCCATGCCTGCGGCGAGCTGAACGAGGTCATCACCGGCGGCGTCCTGGATGTTCCGGGGCGAACGGTGTTCGAGAAGATGAAACATCTGGAGACCAAAGCCGACGCGCTGCGGCTGTTCCTGCTCAACGAGCCGCGGGGCCGGGTGACGCAATGCGTCAATCTCATCGTGCCAGCGACGGATCCCGATGCGGATTTCGGATTCATCATCATGGAATCCGAATATTACGTGCCCATGTCGGGATCGAACACGATCTGCACCGTCACGGCGATGCTCGAGACCGGCATGTTCCCGATGACGGAGCCCGTGACCGAGCTCACCCTGGAGGCGCCGGCCGGGCTCGTGCGGGTGACGGCGGAGTGCCGGGATGGCAAATGCCGCTCGGTGCGTTTCGTCAACGTCCCCAGCTTCGTCTTCGGGCTCGATTGCCCGGTCGATGTGCCGGGGCTCGGCACGATCAGCGTGGACGTCGCCTATGGCGGGATGATCTATGCCGTGGTCGACGCCGAAAGTCTCGGGTTCCAGATCGTCCCCTCGGAAGGGAGAGCCCTGGTGGAGCTCGGTGAGCGCATCAAGAAAGCTGCGGCCGAACAGGTTCCCGCGGTCCATCCGGAGAATAGCGAGATCCACACCATCAACCAGACCCTGTTCACGGGGCCGGTTGAGACGGTGGAGGGCGGGCTCGCCAGCCGCAACACGGTGGTCGTCTCGCCGGGTAGACTGGACCGCTCGCCCTGCGGCACCGGGACCTGCGCCCGGCTGGCAGTCATGAATGCGCGCGGACTGATCGAGCCCGGCCAAAAACTCTTCCACCGGTCCATCATCGGCACCGAGTTCATCGGCGAAATCGTCGAGACCACCGACATGGCCGGAGCTCCTGCGATCCGGCCGGCGATCACGGGCTCCGGATGGATCACCGCGTTTCACCAATATGTCCTCGATCCGAGCGACCCGTTTCCCACGGGCTTCAACCTGCCCGACGGCTACCCACCAACCCGCTGACCGCCGCCTGAGCCGTGTCCCCTATACTTGTGTATAGAGGGCGGTAGACCAAGCGATACCTCCACGAACCTCCTGTAGAATGGATGTTCCGGCACCGGCGGGTGAAGCTTTCTCTGCAATTTCCCCGAAGGAGTGCAGAGATGCTTATAGAGCTCAGTTCCGCCCCCACCGATCTTGCCGCCGAATGGCAGCTCACCGTCAAGGCCGGCTCTGCGTCCTGGGCCGCGCATGAGAGGGTGCCGGCGGACCCCTTGACGGTCCGGATGGACATCGACCATGTCCGTTTCGAATTCCTCGTGTCACCCGCCGGCTTCGGTCACGGGCATCCGGCCGGTGCCACCATGCTGGAACACCTGCGCACCGAAGACGGGACGACGATCCGCATCTGTCTCACCAGCAGTGCCCTGCTCGACCGCCTCAAGAACTTGCACCCGAGCGAAGGCGGCTTGATCGACCTCACCGCCCAATTTCACGACGAGACAGCAGAGCGCCTGGCCAGAACGCTGATCCGCATGGAGGAGGCGCAAGGCGAGTGGGATGCGCTGTTCGTCGAAGCGGCAAGCCTTGCGCTCGTGGCACGGGTCGTCGGTCTGCGTCAGGAAAGCGCCGACGGCGGCCGCCGGAAGCTCTGGCCGTTGCCAAAATGGCGGCTCAAGCGGGCTCTGGAGTTCATCGACGCCAATCTGTCCGAGCCGGTCGGAGCCGAGGACCTCGCTCAGTCGGCGGGGTTGACGCGCATGCATTTCGCCGCCCAGTTCAGGCTGGCCACCGGCCTCCGACCGCATGAATTCCTGCTGCGTCGCCGGATCGAGCGGGCGCAGGACATGATGCGTAACTCCGAGGACAGTCTCGTCGAAATCGCCCTCAATGTCGGCTTCCAGACCCAGGCGCATTTCACGACGGTGTTCAAACGCTTCGTGGGGGAAACTCCCTATCGCTGGCGCCGGCAGGATGCGGCTGACCTCTGCCGCAGGCGTTTTGCAGCCTAGCGCGCTCGATCCGAGCCATACCCAGCAGCAGAAAAGGCGGTCCGAGCGGGCCGCCTTTCGTTTAGGTATGAAGCCTGAGGAGGAGAGCTTTCGCACTTCCTCAGGCATGGAGCCGACGGACTGCAGGATCGTCGTAAACCCACTGGCTCGGGACGGGAGCCTTCGACTGATCTTGCAACTGCGTGCGCAAACGCGAGTTTGGGTTTTCAAGGGCCGGCAGGTCCGGACCAGAATAGGTCGCCATTGGGAGGAAGGCTGCGGAAAGCAGTCCAAGGCCGGCGATCAGGGCTGCGAGGGGTCGGCTCATGATGTTCTCCCGTCTCATATGTCCGGACATTCCGGGTTTCATCGACAGGGTCAGAGTGAGCCTTGCGGCCGGTTTCAGCCATTGTACGCCAGGGTGATCAGATGAGCTCTGAGTACAGGTGACCTAAATCAAAGTATAGGAGAGACAGGCCTCACAGCGATCCAGTAGAGGCCGAAAGCGCCGCGTGCATTTCCGAGATCAGGATCTCGTCATCCACGGGCTTGCTGAGAAAGCAATGGGCTCCCGCCTTCAAGGCCTTGGAGCGGGTCGTCTCATCGAAATACGAACTCATGAAGATCATCGGGGGCTTTCCGCCCTCCCGATTCAGCTGCGCCTGCAGCTCCAAACCGCTGAGGCCCGGCATCTGGACGTCGACCACCATGCAGCCGACGGCGTCCCGATCGGCATCGGCCAGAAAGGCCTCGGCGGAACAGAACAGCGCACTTCGATAGCCGAGCGACCGGATCAGATCGTCGAGGGCTTCGCGAATGGCATGATCGTCGTCCACGACGGCGATGAGCGGAACACGAGACACGGCCGGCACCCTCTTGGTCAAACTCCAGACTTCAACCCATTATGTGCGGCGTAATCTAAAAGAATGATACCATACGTAGGTTTAGGCGGGCAGGACATGAGGTCAGGTCGGCTCGAGCAGCGTCACCTTGCGCACCAGGTCCGCCACGGAGCGAACCTGCATCTTGCGCATGACATTGCCGCGGTGCAGCTTGACTGTGATCTCGCTGATACCGAGCTCGCCTGCGATCTGCTTGTTCATCAAGCCGCGAACAACGGCGGCCATGACATCCTTCTCCCGCGCCGTGAGAGTATCGGCCAATAGTTTCGCCTGCTCCGCCGCCTGCATCTCGAGGCGACGCGCAACATCCTTGTCGATGGCTGCCGCCACTGCGTCCAGCATGTCCTGGTCGCGAAAGGGCTTGGTGAGAAAATCGGATGCGCCAGCCTTCATCGCCCGAACCGTCATGGGGATATCGCCGTGGCCGGTCATGAACACGATGGGCATCCGGTTGCCCTGTTTCGTGAGCTGCGCCTGCAGATCCAAGCCGCTGCCGCCGGGCAGGCGCACATCCAGCACGATGCAGCCGGGCCGGTCGGGCACCTTGGCGTCCAACATCTCCCGGGTCGAGGCAAAGCACATGGCATCCGTTCCCACCGATTTCAGCAGATCGCACAGCGCTTCGCGAATGGCTTCGTCATCGTCGACCACCAGAACGATCGGCTCTCGCGACTTTGCGGCTGAGATGGGTTGCTGCATTGATGAGCCCGGCTAAGAGATGGGAATCGTAAATTCGAAGACAGCACCGCCATCCTGATCATTTCGCGCTGAAAGTCGACCGCCGAGACCCTCGATGGTCGAGCGGCAGATCGCCAAGCCCATGCCCATGCCTCCGCTCTTGGTCGTGAAGAAGGGATCAAACAGGCGCGCAAGGCTCTCCTCGGCGATGCCCGTGCCGCGATCACGAATGGACACGGCGATGTCATCGGCCTCTTCGCGCGCGACGGTGATCGTCAAGAGCCGCGCTCCCCGCGTCTCCGCCATCGCCTGCAGGCCATTGTTCATCAGGTTGAGGAGCACCTGCTGGAGATTGGTCCGGTTGACGTGGATGGAGGGAATGCCGGGGGCGACATTGGTCACCACCCGTGCTTCGACCATGGCGATCTCCCGATCGAGGAGAGCCACCGTATCCTCAATGAGGGTCGCCAAGTCGACCGGTTCATCCTCGGGCAGTCCTCTGACCACTTGGCTTCGCGTGTGTTGAACGATCTCGCTGGCACGCTTGGCATCGCGCACGATGCGCTCGCCCGCATTGATGGCGGCCGTGATGTCCGGTGGCTCGCGGCGCAGCCAGCGCAGGCAGGTCTGGGCATTCATGACGAGGGCCCCCAATGGCTGGTTGAGCTCGTGGGCGATGGAGGCCGACAGGGCGCCCAGAGTGGCCGCTCGGGATGCCCGGGCAAGTTCGGACTGCGCCGCCATCAACGCCTCGCGCGTCTGCTCCCGCTGGGTGATATCGGCAATTCCCGCCACGATCCGGTCGAAGCCTCCCGGATCATCGGGAAAGGTCATGCCCAGTAGGACGGTGAGGGGAGTTCCGTCGTGACGCAGAAGCCTTCCCGTGCCCTCAAATTGATTGGCGCCGCGATAGATCGCGTCCAGAACGCCCAGCAGCGCGGGATCGTCAGGGTTCACATAGCGTTCGAGACTGCCAATGATGTCGGCCCGTGACGGCGCATCGAGGAGTTCGACCGTCGCGTCATTCACATCAAGCGTGACGATGTCACGGAGGAGCTGTCGCGCAACGTCAGGATGGTGCTCCAGGTGACCCCGAAGATCGTCCACGCCCGCTCCACGAAGCTCGTCCAGTCTCACCATCACCTTGCTGAAGTCTTGTTCCCACAGCGAAAAGCGGGTCTGTTCGAACATTGAGCGGTAGCGGCTCTCGCTCCGGCTCAACGCCGCGTGGGACTGGATCAGAAGCTGCCTTGCGCTGTCGTTCTGCAGCAGCAGGCCGGCGGTGATGACGATCGCAGCGATGGCGACGGCACAGCGCAGCAGGGTGGAGGTGTCCGCGTCGAGGCCGTGGGCGATCAGGAACGACAGAAAGGTCAGGCCGCAGCAGATGCTCGCCAGCACGATGATGCCCCGGCGGGAGAGCGCCGGACCGGCCAGCAACAGCACCAGCACATAAAGAACCGCAATGGCGCTGCGGATATCGGTAAACGTATCCACGGAGAAAACGCCCAGAGCCAGAACGGGCGCTGCCCAATGGATGCCCCATCGATGCGAGGCGCCAGAGGCGAGTAAGCGGAAACCACCGTGGGTCATGACTCTGTCAGGTGCCGAGCTGCCACATGGTGCAGCAACTAGCCCAAGTTGCGGCCGTTGGCCAGTTAGCGAAAAGTCGTCCAGCGCAGAGCCTCGGGCGATGCAGTCAAACGAAAGTAGCATTGGAAGGCCGGACTGGAATGGCGAGGGTAAATCAGGGTAAGCTTCGTCACCCATGGCGAGGGCAGGACAAAAGCAACATGAGGGAGCCGTCTCGATGAAATTCCTGAACAGAGTGGCAATGGCAGCCGCATTGGCGACCACTTCGGCAACAGCGGCGCTGGCGGAGACGTGGGACATGCCCATGGCCTATCCCGCCACCAACTTCCATTCGGAGAACGCCGTCGCGTTTGCCGCCTGCGTGAAGGATGCTTCGGGCGGCAAGATCGAGATCGTCACCCATCCCAATGGCGCCCTGTTCAGCGGCAATGACATCAAGCGCGCGGTGCAGACGGGGCAGGCGCCCATCGGCGAGCGGCTGCTCTCGGCCCATGCCAATGAGAACCCTCTCTACGGCATCGACAGCATTCCGTTCCTGGCGACCTCCTTCGAGGCCTCGGACAAGCTTTGGGCGGCTGCCAGCGAGAAGCTGAAGGCGGCGTTGGAGAAGGACAATCTGGTCTATGTCTACGCCGTGCCGTGGCCGGCTCAGGGGCTCTTCACCAAGAAAGATGTGGGTTCGGTCGCCGATCTAAAGGGGGTCAAGTTCCGCGCCTATAACGCCGCGACGGCCCGGATCGCCGATCTCGCCGGCATGGCGCCGGTGCAGATCGAAGCGGCCGAGCTGAGCCAGGCCCTCGCCACCGGAGTCGTCGAGAGCTTCATTTCCTCAGGAGCGACCGGCGTTGATTCGAAGGTCTGGGAGCAGCTGACCCATTTCTATGACGTGCAGGCCTGGGTGCCGCGCAATGTGGTTTTCGTCAACAAGGACGCCTGGGACGGCCTTGACGATGCCGGCAAGGCGGCGCTGACCTCCTGCGGGGAAAAGGCCGCCGCCAGCGGGCTGGCAAAGGTCAAGGAGTTGACCGGAGTCTATCTGAAGACACTGGCCGACAACGGCATGAAGGTCGCTCCCGCCGGCGAGCCACTGGCTGGCGAGCTGAAGGGCTTCGGCCAGACCATGACCGAGGAATGGCTCGCCAAGGCCGGCGACGACGGCAAGGTGATCATCGAGGCCTATCGCGCCAATTAAAGGCGAAGGCGTGAACGCGCACCGCCCCCATGACTGCGAGCGCCCCTCATGATCCGGCGCGGCCTCAATGCCCTCTATGACAGCGCGGCGGTCCTCGCCGCGCTGTGCCTCCTTGCCATCCTCGTGGTCATCTCAGCGCAGGTGGTCGCGCGTTGGGCCGGCATTCCCTTCAACGGCTCCAGCGAATATGCCGGCTATTTCATGGCGTCGGCCTCTTTCCTCGCCTTCGCGCATGCCCTGAACCGAGGGGCCCATATCCGGGTCGGATTGCTGCTCAATGCCCTGGGCGCCCGGCGTTTCTGGGGTGAGCTCGGCTGCCTGATCGTCGCCTCTGCGGCGGCCTCCTTTCTCGCCTGGTATGCGGTCAAGCTCGTCTACTGGTCCTTCAGGCTGAAGGATGTGAGCCAAGGCCAGGACATGACGCCGCTATGGATCGCGCAGGCGCCGATGGCCGTGGGCGCCGTGATCCTGGCGCTCTGCGTCATCGACAATCTCGTCAGCCTCGTCGTCTCGGGCCGCGACAATATCCGCGAGGATAGCGTCGAACAGAGCCACGCGGAGTAGGCGATGGAGCCCTTCTTCGCCATCGGACTGTTCCTCCTGGTGCTCTTCGTCCTGCTCGGGTCGGGCGTGTGGATCGGCTTTGCCCTGCTCGGCGTGGCCTATGTGGGCATGGAAATGTTCACGGGCCGACCGACCGGAGACGCCATGATGACGGTGATCTGGCGAGCGGCCTCGTCCTGGTCGCTCACGGCCCTCCCCATGTTCATCTGGATGGGGGAAATCCTCTACCGGACGCGGCTGTCGGAGGACATGTTCAAGGGGCTCGCCCCGTGGATGGGACGGTTGCCCGGTGGGCTACTTCATACCAATGTGGCGGGCTGCACGATCTTCGCTGCGGTGTCCGGCTCCTCGGCCGCGACCCTGACCACGGTCGGCAAGATGACGATCCCGGAGCTGCGCCGCCGCAATTACCCGGAGCAGCTGACAATCGGCACTCTGGCAGGCTCGGCAACGCTGGGGTTGATGATCCCGCCTTCCCTGACCCTGATCGTCTATGGCGTGGCCATCAACGAATCCATCACCAAGCTCTTCATCGCCGGCATCGTGCCGGGGCTCGTGCTCGCCGCCGCCTTCGCCGGCTACGTGGTCGCCATGTCGAAGCTCTCCAAGAGCTACAATCCCGACATCGAGCCGGCGGTGCCGTTCCTGGAGAAGGTCAAACGATCGCGCTTCCTGGTGCCCGTTCTGCTGTTGATCGTCGTCGTCATCGGCTCGATGTATCTCGGCCTTGCCACCGCCACCGAGGCTGCCGCCATCGGCGTCATCGGCGCGCTGGTGCTGGCTGCCGCGCAAGGCACACTGACCTGGCAGACATTCACCGAAAGCCTGATGGGGGCGACCCGAACCTCAGCCATGATCGCCTTCATCCTGGCCGGTGCCGCGTTCCTGTCCCTGTCGATGGGATTCACCGGCCTGCCGCGGGCGCTTGCCGAATGGATCGGGGCGCTGCAGCTCAGTCGCTTCGAACTGCTGATGGTGCTGCTCGTCTTCTACATCATTCTCGGCTGCTTCCTGGACGGCATCTCGGTGGTCGTGCTGACGATCGCCATCGTGGAGCCGATGATCCGGCAGGCGGGCATCGACATCATCTGGTTCGGCATCTTCATCGTCGTGGTGGTGGAGATGGCGCAGATCACGCCGCCCATCGGCTTCAACCTCTTCGTGCTGCAGGGCATGACGAAGCATTCCATGAGCTATATCGCCCGGGCGGCGCTGCCGATGTTCGCGATCATGCTGCTGATGGTGTTCGTCCTCATCGCCGTGCCCGAACTCGCCACCTGGCTGCCGGAGAACATGCGACAGATCCGCTGAGTGACGGTTGCGCAGCCTCAATGGCTCTGAATCGATTGGGCTCCCAGTGACCGCATGGTCTCCTCCACCCGGCCGGCGGCGCCTGCATCCTGAATGTCGGCGGAGACTTCGATAATCCGTTGAGCGCCGTTGCCTCGCTCTTCGCCGGGTCGGGACCGCCGCGCTCGGCTTCAACGATGTCGAATTCTTCACCCGCCGTATTCTCCGCTTCGGCTGCGGCAACGAAGACGTCGCTGCGGTCAAGGCCGAGTTCCTGCACCAGGTGCTCGACGGCGAGCTCGGCCTGCTCCCGGGTCTCGAAGGTTCCAACGATCGTCTTGCCCATGATGTCCTCGCTGCGTTGCCTGAAAGTCTCCAGTCAATCGCTCGTGCGCGAACAGGTTCCAAGCGCAGCAAAAAGTGAGGAGGGCTTGCAAGCCGGTTGCGAACGAAATTCCGGCTGGAGGGTTCTTCCTAGAGCAATTGATCATGAGGAGATTTGAATGGATGCGGAAGCTGGCGGCCTGCAATGGCTGATCATCGATGTCATCGCCGTGGTGGTGCTTGCCGGAGCCATGATCTACGGCATCATGATGTGGCGAAGAAAGAACCAGACCCCGGCGCAGAAGGCCCGGACCGACGAAATCGTCAAAAAGAACTATCGCGATCCGGACCAGCAATGATCCGGCGACTCGGCTCCTGAGCCCGTGGGGAGAGAGACCCACCGGCCAGGAGCCGCGCGCCGATGGTCGCCCATCAGTCCGACATCCGGCCGCCCTGCAGGGAGGGCGCCCCGGCTGCTTCCGCCACCACCAGCTTGCGAGTCCGGAGATCGACCGTGACCGTCCCGCCGGAGGCCAATCCCTCGGCCGGTACATGCAACACGTCGACGGTGTCCAGGCGGGTGAGTTGCGTTTCTCGGGCGAATGCCCGGAAGTGGTTCAACGCCTGCGCCGCCAGCGCCTCGGGCGAGGGCGGATCGGCTCCTTGGAGTGTGATGCTCTCATGGATATGCGCAACTGCGCCGGAGCGGGTGTCGAAGACCACGCAGGCCTGGTGAGCCTTGACCTCAACGCCGCCTGAAAAATCAACCTGCATTGCATCCTCCCATCATGGACGTCAGAAAAACGACAGCGTGAACAGGCCCTGGGCCGTCTGGTCCTCTCCCGTGGCAATGCCGCAGGTCACGGAGGTCATGTTCTGTCTGAACAAGGATGACCGCCATTGAAACCAGTTGCCGAAGGTCTCGGGGAATTCCTCGCCACCGGGACGCGGCCGGGTTCGCGCTCCGACGATGCCGCAGAACTGGGTGCCTCTTCCCGTCGTACCGCTGAGCGCGGCCGTCACAAAGGTGTGGGTCGGTGCGAAGTTGAGGTCCACCGTGTGGATCTGGCTTCCGCTCTGCTGCCAAAACCGGGTCATCATGTCATTGACGGGCACGACTTCATCCTCCCTTTCCAGGTCAGAACCGTCCGCGATCGTTGGAGCTCCTCTGTTCGTGGGATCGCTGCGGTCAACGCCGATAGAGTGATGCCGTGAAGCAAAGCTGTATGTGGCAATTGCCACAATCTCATCTATGAATGCAGACGCGCTCGCTCGCGGAGCGGTCGGCACGATTCAGGCGGAAGGCAAACATGAGCAGCAACGGAAACTGGGGACGTTCGCAAAGCAGCTTCGACGACGGTGTCGGACCCGTGGCATCCATCGGCGTGATCGCGCTGAGCACGGATCGGGTCGGGGTATGGGACGTGGAACAATTCCTGGCGAGCGCCAAAGGCGTGGCCGTGTTCTCGACCCGGGTCGCCATGAGCACAGTCGCCACGCCCGAGACCCTGCGCCAGCTCGGCGATCATCTGGAAGGGGCCGCCAGTCTGCTCGTTCCGGGATCACCCCTCGACGTCATCGGCTTCAGCTGCACCTCTGGCACTGTCGCCGTCGGGCTCGACCGCGTCCATGCCAGCATCGGCAAGGGGCGCCCGGGACTTCCCATCGCCACACCCATCGAGGCAGGCGCCAAGGGGCTGAGCCAGTTCGGCGCACGGCGCATCTCGCTGCTCGTGCCCTATCTCGTGGACACCGCCAATCTCATCGGGAATTATTTCGAGAGCAATGGCTGGACCATCGACAAACGCTCCACCTTCGACCTCGGCGGCGATCCGGAAATGAACAGGGTCAGCGGCGACGCCATCCTCGAAGCGGCCATTGCCTCCACCGATCCCGACAGCGATGCCCTGTTCATCTCCTGCACCGGGCTTCGCACCTCGTCACTCATCGACCGGATCGAAGCGGCTATCGGCAAGCCGGTGGTCACCAGCAACCAGGCGCTGGCCTGGGACTGCCTGCGGCTGGCGGGCGTGAAGGACAAGATTGCCGGACAGGGACGGCTTTTCGCCGAGCACTAGCCGAGCTTTGGAAAGTCGCGTGGGTCTAGGCCAAGGCGGTCCGGATGAAATCGGCCGCCTTGGCGATCGCTTGGCGCCCCGGCTCCAGGCGGGCGGCCCAAAGCGGCCAGGCATGGATCATCTTCGGCCAGACTTCCAGGATGACCCGGCACTCCGCGGCCCCCGCTCGGCCCGCCAGGCGCACCGCGTCGTCGAGAAGCGTCTCGTCACTTCCCACCTGGATCAGCATCGGAGGAAGCCCGCGGAGCTCAGCGTAGAGCGGGGAGGCGAGGGGGGCATCCGGCGCCGTGGTGCCGAGATAGGCCGCGGCGAGCTCGTGCAAATAGGCCTCGTGGATCAAAGGATCGACCGCATCCTTTGACTTCAGAGTCGCCCCGGTCATCTTAAGATCGGTCCAGGGCGAGATCAGCCAGGCGCAGGCCGGCAGCGGTTCATTCGCCTCACGCAATGAGATCATCAACGCCAGCGCCAGGCCGGTCCCGGCGCTGTCGCCGCCCAGCACCAGGCGTCGCGGAGAAAAACCCTTGGCCAGCAGCGTTCGATAGGCCAGCAGGGCATCGTCCAGGGCGGCGGGGAAGGGATGCTCAGGGCTAGGCGATAGCCGACGGCCAGCGTCGAGATGGACGCCGCACGGCCGGCCGCCGTCACGAGGCCACGATGGCTGGCGATCGATCCCGAGCAATAGCCGCCGCCGTGAAAATAGATCAGGACCGAGGACGGATCGGCCGTGGCGGTGCGTGACCATTCGACCGGAACCTCACCGAAGCGTTCGCCCTGCAGCGTCACGTCGCTGCCGATCGGATCGAGCGTTGCCACCGTGTCCAGCCGCATCCGACGTTCTGACCAGCCCTGCGGGCGGGGCGCAGCGGACAGAAGCGCCCTGAGTGCATCGATTTCCGTCGTCATGGCCGTCATGCACGGGCTCCTTGAAAGGTACAGGCGGCTCTCAGTCGAGGCCCATGGGCGCGGGGTTCATCTGCCGACGCGTTGCACATTGCGATCTCGGCACATTCGCTCCGTCGCAAGTCTAGTGAAGTCGAACAGCGTCGCGAAAGGTTGTTTTCGTGGCCTAAAATGTCAAGCAAACAATTTCAGGACGGCCTTTGCTGTCGGCGCAGGTCGCGGGGGGTCGCACTGCATCACGGTTGCTTGCAAACGATTAACTCATACGGTTAGCTTTATTGGTGCTGCCTGCACAGTCGCACTAGGCTTTGCGGCGGGGCGGATGCGAGGGTGGGGTGATGTTCAAGAGAGTGGCGTTCGCGCTTGCCGCCCTGGCTATGCTTGGGCTTTCCGGCTGCATGCATCCCGGTCGGGTGCCCGCGGTCACCGTAGCAGATGCCGCCGAACCCACGGTCCTCGGCTTGCCGAACGCCCGCTTCTACATCGACACCGACGTCGCCCTCATGCAGGAGGAAGGCGCCAAATCCGTCCAACGAGAGTTCGCCGCACTGCGTCTGAGGCCGGGAGCGCCCCTGCCTCCGGCGCGGTTCCTCGCCTTGTCGGGCGGCGGTGACGATGGCGCCTTCGGGGCCGGCCTGCTCGTCGGCTGGACGGCCACAGGGCGGCGGCCGTCCTTCAAGATCGTCACGGGCATCAGCACCGGTGCCCTCATCGCGCCCTTCGCGTTTCTCGGTTCCGACTATGACGGGGTTCTGCGCGCCGTCTATACCGAGACCTCGCAGAAGGACATCTTCACGCCGAGGATGGTGTTTGCGGCCCTCACCAACGACGCCATGTCGGACACCACGCCGCTCTATCGCATGATCTCGAGATATGTCGACGCCAACCTGATGGCGCGGATCGCTAAGGAGTATCGCAAAGGGCGGCTGCTGCTCATCGCCACCACCAATCTGGATGCCGGGCGGCCGGTCATCTGGAATATCGGCGCCATCGCCAATAGCGGCCATCCGCAGGCGATCGAGACCATCAAACGCATCCTTCTGGCGTCGGCCTCGATCCCCGGCGCCTTCCCGCCGGTCATGTTCGATGTCGACGTCAATGGCGTACCGCGCCAGGAGATGCATGTGGATGGCGGCGCCGTGGCACAGGTGTTCCTCTATCCGCCGACGATCAGCGTCAAGGGCGGCCCCAAGCGCAAGCGCGAGGCGTATATCATCCGCAATGGCCGCTTCTCCGTGCCGTGGACGACGGTCGACCGGCAGACGCTGTCCATCGCCGGCCGCGCCGTCAACACCATGATCACCAGCAATGGCATCGGTGATCTCTATCGCATCTACGCCACCACCCAACGTGACGGGGTGGATTTCAACCTCGCAGTGATCGGTCCCGATTTCACGGTTCCCTACAAGACGCCGTTTGAGCAGTCCTACATGCGTGCTTTGTTCAATTACGGCTATGAGGCCGCGATTGCGGGCTATAAATGGCGAAAGACGCCTCCGGGGCTTTGAGCCAAAGGCGCCGTGCGTGACGCTGAGGAGCGCAAGGCCAGGCGCTACTCGGCGGCTTCCGCGAGTGCGGCGGGGATGTAGTTGAGGATCGGTGCCAGCCAGCGCTCGACGTCCCGCACCGACATCGCCTTGCGGGCCGCATAATCCTCCACCTGATCCCGCTCGACCTTGGCCACGCCAAAATAATAGCTTTCGGGGTGGGAGAGATACATTCCCGACACCGAGGATCCCGGCCACATGGCCATGCTCTCGGTCAGGGTGACACCCGCCTCGCGCTCCGCGTCCAGCAGCTTGAACAGCGTGGTCTTCTCGGTGTGGTCGGGCTGTGCGGGATAGCCGGGCGCCGGGCGGATGCCCTGATAAGGCTCGCTGATCAGATCCTCGGGCGCCAGATTCTCTTGTGGCGCATAGCCCCAGAATTCCTTGCGCACCTTTTCATGCAGGCGCTCGGCAAAGGCTTCGGCAAAGCGGTCGGCCAGCGCCTTCACGAGGATGGAGTTGTAATCGTCATTCGCTCTCTCGAAGCGCTGAGCGATCGCCACTTCCTCGATGCCCGCCGTCACCACGAAGCCGCCGAGATAATCCGGCTTGCCGCTGTCGCGAGGCGCCACGAAATCGGAGAGGGCGACATTCGGCTTGCCGTCGCGCTTGGAGAGCTGCTGGCGGAGCGTGACGAAGGTCTCCAGCTCCGTGGTGCGGGTGTCATCCGTGAACAGGCGAATGTCGTCGCCGACCGCATTTGCAGGCCAGAAGCCGATGACGCCCTTCGGCACAAACCATTGCTCGTCGATGATCTTGGCCAGCATGGCCTGGGCGTCCTCGAAGAGCTGGCGCGCGGCGGCACCCTGCTTCTCGTCCTCGAGGATCTTGGGATAGCGGCCTTTCAGCTCCCAGGTCTGGAAGAAAGGGGTCCAGTCGATGTAGCGGGCGAGCTCGGCCAGGTCCCAGCCGGCGAAACTGCGGGTGCCGAGAAAGGACGGCTTCGGCGGGGTGTAGTTCGACCAGTCGATCCGGTGCGGATTGGCCCGCGCCCTGGCGAGCGAAAGGCGCTGCTTGTCGCGTTCGGAGCGCTCATGGGCTTCGGTCACCTTGCGGTATTCGGCGCGCAGGGCCTCCACATAGGCGGGCTTGGCCTCGTGGGAGAGCAGGTTGGAGACCACGCCGACGGCACGGCTGGCGTCGGTGACATAGACGGCCTGGCCGCGGGCGTAGCGGGGGTGGATCTTCACCGCCGTGTGCACCCGGCTGGTGGTCGCGCCGCCGATCAGGAGCGGAATGTCGAAGCCTTCGCGCTCCATCTCGGCGGCCACATGAGCCATCTCGTCGAGGGACGGGGTGATCAGGCCGGACAGGCCGATGATGTCGACATTCTCCTCCCTGGCGGTGGCGAGGATCTTCGTTGCCGGCACCATCACGCCGAGATCGATGATCTCGTAATTGTTGCAGGCGAGCACGACGCCGACGATGTTCTTGCCAATGTCGTGGACGTCGCCCTTCACCGTGGCCATGAGGATCTTGCCGGCGGTCTGGCGCTCACCATTGTCGATGCCCTTGGCGGCGTTGGCGAGTTTTTCCGCCTCCATATGCGGCAGGAGCCCCGCCACGGCCTGCTTCATCACGCGGGCCGATTTGACCACCTGGGGCAGGAACATCTTGCCGGCGCCGAACAGGTCGCCGACCACGTTCATGCCCGCCATCAGCGGGCCCTCGATCACATGGAGGGGGCGCTCGGCCGCAAGCCTGGCCTCTTCCGTGTCCATGTCGATGAATTCGGTGATGCCGTTGACCAGAGCGTGGGAAATGCGTTGCTCGACGGGCCATTCACGCCAGGCGAGGTCCTTCTCCCGGGCCTCCTTGCCGGCCGTGCCCTTGAAGCGCTCGGCAATCTCCAGCAGGCGCTCGGTCGCCGGGCCGCCCGCTTTCGGCAGGCGGTTGAGGACGACGTCCTCGCAGGCCTCGCGCAGACCCGGCTCTATAGTGTCGTAGACGGCGAGCTGGCCGGCATTGACGATGCCCATGTCCATGCCGCGCTGGATGGCATGGTAGAGAAAGACCGCGTGCATGGCCTCACGCACCGGCTCGTTGCCGCGGAAGGAGAAGGACAGGTTCGACACGCCGCCCGAGATGTGGACGTGAGGCAGGGACGCCGTGATCTCGCCGGTGGCCTCGATGAAGTCGACGCCGTAATTGTCGTGCTCCTCGATGCCGGTGGCGACGGCGAAGACATTGGGATCGAAAATGATGTCTTCCGGTGCGAAACCCGCCTGCTCGGTCAGCAGCTTATAGGCCCGGGTGCAGATCTCGACCTTGCGGGCGCGAGTATCAGCCTGGCCCTGCTCGTCGAAGGCCATGACCACCACCGCCGCTCCATAGATCCGGCACAGCCTGGCGTGATGCAGGAAGGCCTCCTCACCCTCCTTCATGGAGATCGAATTCACGATCGGCTTGCCCTGCACGCATTTCAGACCGGCCTCGATCACCTCCCATTTGGAGCTGTCGATCATCACGGGGACGCGGGCGATGTCCGGCTCGGCGGCGATCAAGTTCAAATACTCGACCATTGCCTTCTGCGAATCGATCAGCCCCTCGTCCATGTTGACGTCGATGATCTGGGCGCCGTTCTCGACCTGGTCGCGGGCGACGTCCAGGGCGGCGGCATAGTCACCGGCCGTGATCAGCTTCCTGAACTTGGCCGAGCCCGTCACATTGGTGCGCTCGCCGACATTGACGAAGGGGATGTCCTTGGTCAGCGTGAACGGCTCGAGGCCGGACAGGCGCATGAGCGGCTCAAACTCCGGGATCGCGCGCGGTGCATATTTCCCGACCGCATCGGCGATGGCCCGGATATGTTCGGGCGTCGAGCCGCAGCAACCGCCGACGACATTGACCAGGCCTTCGCGCGCAAAGGCCTCGACCTGGCCCGCCATGAATTCGGGGCTCTCGTCATATTGGCCAAAGGCGTTGGGAAGGCCGGCATTGGGATAGGCGCAGAGGAACGTGTCCGCGGCGCCCGACAATTCGGCCAGATGCGGGCGCATGGCGGCGGCGCCCAGGGCGCAATTGAGCCCGACAGTGAACGGCTTGGCATGGCGAATCGAGTGCCAGAAGGCGGTGGGGGTCTGGCCGGACAACGTGCGGCCGGACAGATCGGTGATCGTGCCGGAAATCATGATCGGCAGGTGCACGCCCTTTTCGAGGAAAATCTCCTCGCAGGCAAAGATCGCGGCCTTGGCGTTCAACGTATCGAAGATCGTCTCGATCAGGATGATGTCGGCGCCGCCATCGATCAGGCCGCGCAACTGCTCGCCATAGGCGATCCTCAAATCATCAAAGGTGGTGGCCCGATAGCCGGGGTTGTTGACATCCGGCGAGATGGAGGCCGTCCGGTTCGTGGGCCCTAAGGCGCCGGCGACGAAGCGGCGCTTGCCGTCCTCCCGCTCGGCGCGGAGGGCCGCTCGGCGCACGAGGCGGGCTCCGTCCAGGTTCAGCCGGTAGACCATGTCCTCCATGCCGTAATCGGCCTGGGCGATCGCCGTCGAGGAGAAGGTGTTCGTCTCGATGATGTCCGCGCCAGCCTTGGCGTAGCGGTAGTGGATCTCCTCGACCGCGGCCGGCTGGGAGAGGATCAGCAGGTCGTTATTGCCCTTCTGATGGCAGGCGCAGCCGACGAAATGATCACCGCGGAAGTGATCCTCATCGAAGCCAAGACCCTGGATCTGCGTCCCCATGGCGCCGTCGAGGATGAGGATGCGTTCGCGTGCGGCTGCCTGGAGCGCTGCCTTGATCTCAACGCCATCCGGCTTTTCAGCTACGGCCCCATCGCCGAAGCTTGGCGAGTTCTGCGACAAATCCTGTCCTGACACAATCATTTCCACCAATCACATAAAGACATCTTTATGTGAATATGTGGAAGGTGGCAAGCTTGGAAGGCGAGTTTTTCCTGTGGGTTGGCAGTATTGCAGTCACAGGGATCGGCCAGCCGGAACTCGGATTGCTTATCGGGAGGAGGCGATCGCCCGCCACAGCCGGTCCGGCGTCAGCGGCATGTCCAAGGTGGTGATGCCCAGAGGCCGCACGGCATCCAGGGCGGCATTGACGATCGCCGGGGGCAGACCCACAGTGCCGACCTCGGCACATCCCTTGGCCTTGAGGGGGTTGTGCTCGCAGGCCGTGGCATGCGTGAGCACGGTGAAATCGGGCAGATCGTCGGCGCGCGGCACCGCGTAATCCTGAAGCGACGCCGTCAGCATCTGGCCCGCATCGTCGAAGACGCAGTGCTCGGTCACCGCCTGCCCGAAGCCTTGCGCCAGAGCTCCATGAATCTGACCCTCGACCACCATGGGATTGATGATGTGGCCGACATCGTCCACCGCCACGATTCTGAGGATTTTCATCTCGCCCGTCTCGGGATCGATCTCAAGCTCACAGACATGACAGCCGCCGGGATAGGTCCAGTTTGCGGGATCGTAAGCGGCCGTCTCATCGAGGCCCGCTTCGAGGCCTGGCGGATAGCTGCGGAGGCTGTAGGCGGCCGCCGCCACCTCCTTGACGGTCACCGAGCGGTTGGTGCCGGCGATCCGAAACACGCCCTCTGAAAAGCTCAGCTCGGAAGTCGGCGCCTCGAGCAGATGAGCTGCGATCGCCTGCAGTTTGACTTCGATCTTGGCCAGTGCGCGAATGATGGCCGAGCCAGCCAGCACCAGGGAGCGAGATGCCGCCGTGCCGCGGCCGAAGGGAATGCGATCGGTGTCGCCCTGGACGATCCTGACGGATTCGATCGGTATGCCCAATCGATCGGATACGATCTGGGCGAAGGTCGTCTCGTGGCCCTGACCATGACTGTGGGCGCCGCTGAACACCGTGACCGACCCTCCGGGATTGACCCGGATCTGAGCAATCTCGGACCGTCCGCCGCGGGCACCCAGGCTGGCCGCCTGATGGCTCGGCATGCCGCCGGCGATCTCCACATAGGTCGACAGGCCGATGCCGTGCAGCATCCCCCGCGCGGAGGCTTCGGCACGACGTCGCGAGGCTCCCTGCCAGTCAGCGGCCTCGAGCGCAAGATCGAGTGTGGCTTCGTGATCCCCTGAATCATAGGTCAGTCCCACGGGCGTTTCGTAGGGGAACGCCTCGCGGGGAATGAAATTGCGCCGCCGCAGGGCAATGCGGTCCATGCCCAACTCATGGGCCGCCTGATCGACCAAGCGTTCTAGCAGATAGGTGGCCTCGGGTCGGCCGGCACCGCGATAGGCGTCGATGCGGGAGGTATGGGTAAAGACGAGCTCAACGTTGCAGTAGATCGCCGGCAGCCGGTAGACGCCCGATAGGAGCGGCGCATAGTAGAAGGTCGGAATGGCACTGCCACCCAGGGACAGATAGGCGCCGACATTGGCGAGCGTCCTGACCCGCAGGCCGAGGAAGGTGCCGTCGCGGTCGAGGGCGAGTTCGGCCCAGGTCTTGTGGTCGCGGCCATGGACGTCGGTGAGGAAGGCCTCCGTCCGATCGGAGGTCCATCGGACCGCGCGATTCAGCTGCCGGGCGGCCCAGCACAGGCAGACCTCCTCGGGATAGACGGGGATCTTGCCGCCGAAGCCGCCTCCCACATCGGGGGAGATCACACGCATGTCGCCGTCGCTGATCCCGAGGAGCGCACAGATGATGCTGCGGGCGGTGTGCGGGTTCTGGCTCGTCGTGTGGAGGGTGAACAATCCGGTGCCAGCGTCATACCGCGCCAAGGCCGCCCGGCCCTCCATCGGGACCGGGGCCAGCCGGTTGTTGATCAGCTCGATCCGCGTCACATGGGCCGCCCCGGCGATGGCCTCAGCCACGGCAGACGAGTCCCCGATCTCCCAGTCACAACACAGATTGCCCTTGACCTCGTCCCAGACCCGAGGTGCTTCGGGGAGGATCGCCCGCGCTACATCGGCCACCGCCTCGTGGACGCGATAGTCGACCGACACGGCCTCGATCGCATCCTGGGCGGCCGCGGCGGTCTCGGCGATCACCACAGCAACCGGCTCGCCGACATGGCGGGCCTTGTCCGTTGCCAGGACGAAGTGCGGCGGCTCGGCCATAGGGTTTCCCGCCCGATCCTTGAGCTGCCAGCCGCAGGGCAGGGAGCCAATCCCGGCCTGTTTGAGATCCCGGCCGGTATAGACTGCAAGGACGCCGGGCATGGCGAGCGCTGCCCGGATGTCGATCGCGCCGATCTCCGCATGGGCGTGCGGCGAGCGCAGGAAACGTGCGTGAGCCACGCCGGGGACGACAAGGTCGTCGACGAAGCGGCCGGCGCCGGTGATGAAGCGATGGTCTTCCTTGCGCCGCACCGAACGGCCGACCAGAACGCCTGGCGCGGGTTGATTGAAATCGGTCAAGGCGATGATTCCCGGCTTACTGTGTGTCAGGCGCTGACGAGTTCTTCAGTGATCACGGCCTTGGTGAACTCCTCCATTTCGGCCAGAAAGCGCCGCGCCGCAGCCGTCGCCCCGGCCTCATTCCCCTCTGCAATGGCTTCCATGGCCGCAGCATGGGCAAGGGCGATCGAGACATTGGTGGTCTCGAGATGGGTGAAATAGAAGCGTCTTGAATGGGCATAGATCGGCGCCAGCGCCACCGCCAGATAGCGGTTGTTGGCCGCCGCTATGGCGAGCTCCTTGAAGCGCCGGTCGACATTCATCAGCCAGATCTTGTCGCCCTTCTCGCTGGATGCCCGCATATCCCTCGCCATCTGGCGAAACTCGGTCCGCTGGTCATGGCTGGCGCGACGTGCGGCACGTCCGGCGACAAGGATCTCGAGCTCGCGGCGGACCTCGAAGACCAGGAGCTGGCTGCGGAAATCCAGTCGCGTCACAAAGACCCCGGCGCGGGGGTGGATCTCCACCAGATGGTTCGCCCGCAGCATCTGCAACGCCTCACGGATCGGCGTACGGCCCAGTCCGAGGGCCTGGGCGAGCATCTGCTCCGACAGGCGGGTGTCCGGCGACAGCTTGCCGAGAATGATCATCTCCTCCAGGCGCGCATAGGCCTCATTCGCCATCGACGGCGCTTTCGCCGGGGTTCCCAGGCTGCTTTTCACTGTGGACATCACTGCTCCGTGAGCTGCCCGAACTGCGGCAACGGTTTATAACTAACATGTCAATTTTTGAACGGCTACACTTCAGTCAAAGAGAGAGACGGCGGAGAACCGGCATTGACAATGACATGCTTATCAGACCAAAATTCTTCTGACATGTCAGTTTAGCCGGAGATTTGGCTTTGGCTGGCGATCGCCCCTGAGGGAGGGGCAAGAGGGAGATCTGCACATGAAGGACGCCCAGAATTATTTTCACGATGCTTGGACGCTGGCCGCAGAGCGGGTCAAAACCGGTGGCGTCGACCGCCGGACGTTCCTGCAGCTGAGCGCGCTTCTCGGAAGTGCGGCACTCGTGGGCAGATCGGATGACGCCCTGGCTCAGGCCAAGGAACTCGTCTTCGCCATGTGGGGTGGCGATGCCGAGCAGGCCTATCAGACGGCCTGGGGCGAGCCCTTCAAGGCAAAGACCGGGATCGACGTCGTGATGGACGGAAGCGGGCCGACCTCCGGCCGGGTCCGCGCCATGGTCGAAGCCGGCAACGTCACCTGGGACATCATCGATGGCGGCGTCGGGACGCAAGCCGCTCTGGGGGCGGCAAAGGCTGCCCAGGAGATCGACTATACCATCGTCGATCCCAAGAAGACCCTGCCCGGCACCGACTATCGCTGGGGCGCGACTGTGTTCGTCTATGGCAATGTCCTCACATTCGACACACAAGCCTTTGGCGGCAAGACCCCGAAGAGCTGGGTCGATTTCTGGGATGTGGAGCAGTTTCCGGGCAAGCGCGTCATGTACAAGTACATGGCAGGCACCCTGGAGGCCGCGCTCATGGCCGATGGCGTGCCGATGGACCAGCTCTACCCGCTGGATGTGGACCGCGCCCTGAAGAAGCTCGAAGTGCTCAAGCCGCATCTCATCCTCTGGGACACCGGAGCCAGCAGCCAGCAGGTGTTCCGCGACGGCGAGGTCGTTATGGGACAGATCTGGCACACGCGCGCCAATCTGATCAAGAAAGAGTCCGGCGGCCGCTTCGACTTCACGTTCAATCAGGGCCTGTTGCAGCCGGGTGTCATGTCGGTGCCCGTCAACAATCCCGCCGGGACGAAGGTGGCGATGGATTTCCTGGCCTCGATGCAGGATCCGAAATCGCAGGTGAAGCTGCTCGAATTGCTGGGCAACGGCCCCGCCAATCCCGCGGCGGAAGGCACCTATCCGCCCGAGTTGGCCGCGATCAACCCCGGCGCACCGGAGAATCGCAAGCTCATGGTTCTGCAAAATGCGGAATGGTACGGCGCCAATATCGTCCCCGTGACCAAGCGCTTTCTGGATCTGATGTCGTCCTGATCCAAAGCCCATGACCGGAAGGCCTGCCTGCAGGCCGGCCTTCCCAATTGCCGGAGCCCCCATGCAGACAGCCGATCTGATCATCCGTAACGCCAAGGTTGCCACCCTGTGCGATGCGACGCCGTTCGTCGATGCGGTCGCCGTTCGCGACGGCCGCATCGTGGCAGCAGGCAGCCCGGCGGAGATCGATGCCTTGCAAGGCCCGGCGACGGAGATCATCGACGCCGGCGGTCGCACCGTGCTGCCTGGCTTCATCGAAAGCCATTGCCACGCCGACATCTATGGCGCGCGCATTCACCGGTGGGCGGATTTCAGCTGGCCGCGCGTCACGTCGAAGGATGAAGTCCTCGGCATCATCGCCGAGGCCACGGCAACGTTGGAAGACGGCGCCTGGTTTGTCGGCTTCCGCTACGACGACATGAAGCTCGGCGGCTTTCCGACCATGGAGGAGCTGGATCACGCGGGCCGCGGTCATCCGGTCTTCATCTATCGCACCGATCACCATAATGGCGTCGTCAATCGCGCAGCCTTCGAGCGCTCGGGGCTGTCGAAACTGACCGAGGACCCGCCTTTCGGGAGGATCGACCGAGACCCCGCCACGGGGAAGCCAACCGGCCTCGTCCGGGAGAATGCGGCTTACGTGGTCGTGGATGAGCTGAGCAAGGATTATACGACCGAAGATTTTCGCAAGGGCCTGAGACAGGTCTTTGCCGAGTTCCTTCAATACGGCATCACCTCCCTGCACAATTCCCTGACCCATTCCAACGGCATCCGCGCCTTTCAGGACATGCGCGCGGCCGGCGAACTGCCGTTGCGTGTCGGGATCATGGTGAGCGGCAAGGAGCCGGGGCTGGTGGAGTCCTATATCCGTGCCGGCATCCGCTCGGGCTTCGGCGACGAGTGGATCCGCGTGATCGGCGTCGAATGGTGCCCCGACTGTTCCACCACCGGCCGTACCGCCGCCTATTACGAGCCCTATACAGGCACCCGCGTCCTCGGGGAGCCGGAGCACAATACCGGCATGCTGCTCTATTCCAGCGAGGATTTCCGCCGGAAAGTGATGGAGGCAACCGCAGCCGGCCTCGTCGTCTTCGCCGACGGGATCGGCGACCGGGGCATCGATTTCGTGCTGGACGCGTTCGAGGCGGCGCTTGCTGCCCATCCCAATGCCGACAGCCGCATGCGGGTCGAACACAGCTGCTATGCCACGCCCGCGATCCGGGAGCGCATGAAGCGGCTGAACGTCATCCCGTCCTCGGCCACGGGCTTTCTCTATGATCTGGGGGATGGCTATATCCGGGTGCGGGGGGAGGCCGCCATGAAGGACATGTGGCCCCACAAATCCTGGAAAGAAATGGGAGTCATCGCGCCGGGCCATTCCGATGCCCCGATATGCCATCCCAATCCGCTGCGGGGAATCTATTCGCTCGTGACGCGAAAGACCGACACGGCGCAGTCCCTGGGACCGGAGGAGGCGTTGGAGCTCTGGGACGCCCTGAAGGCCTATACGATCCACGGCGCCTATGCCGGGCGCGAGGAGGACATCAAGGGCACGATCGAGGTGGGGAAGCTCGCCGACTTCGTGATCCTTGAGGAAGACATCTTCACTGTTGATCCGGAACGGATCCCGCATATCAAAGTCGCGCGCACGATCGTCGGTGGTAAGACGGCCTATCAGGCATGATGAGCGGGCTCGACCAGCGCGCACGCATGGCGCTGGCCATGATCGCTCCTGCCGTGCTGCTGGTGCTGCTGCTCTACATCTTCCCGCTCATTCGCGTCCTGGGCCTCAGCGTCACGGAAGCACCGGGAGGGATTTCGAACTACGCCCAGCTCTTCACCTCGCCTGCCATCGGACGCGTCATCGCGACGACGCTGCGGATCTGCGCGATCACGACGATCGTCACGTTGGTCCTGTCCTATCTGATGGCCTGCGCACTGACCCTGGCGAGCGACCGTCTGCGCCCGGTGATGTTCGCCTGCATTCTCTTGCCGTTGTGGCTTTCGGTCCTGATCCGCGCCTTCGCCTGGGTCACCGTGCTGCGCAGCAACGGGGTCCTGAACGGTGCTCTGCTCTCCTCCGGCCTCATCGAGTCGCCGCTCACGCTGGTGCGGAACGAATTGGGGGTGACCATCGGCATGATCCATTACATGCTGCCCTTCGGCATCCTGCCGCTCTATGCGAGCATGCGCACCATCGATCCCCGGGTGATGAATGCCGCCCGGAGCCTCGGCGCCAGCGGGCTGACGATCTTCCGTCGCGTGTTCTTTCCCCTGACCGTCCCGGGTCTGTTTTCTTCGTTCATCCTCATTTTCGTGTTCTCGCTCGGCTTCTACGTGACCCCGGCGATCCTGGGTGGCGGTCGCGTCATGATGGTCGCCGAATATATCAGCGTTCAGGTGCATGAGACGCTGGAATGGGGCATCGCCACGATGCTCGCCTCCGTGCTGCTGGTGTCCGTGTTCGCGGTCATCTTTGCGGTCGGCCGTTTTGCCGATTGGGAAAGCATCGTCGGCAAGGGAGACGATTGATGGATGTGGCGGGACCCCCGCGGCTCAGCCGGACGATCGTTCTCGCGCTCGGCTGGCTCGGCTTGATCTTCCTGCTGGCGCCCCTGGCCGTCGTCTTTCCCGTTTCGCTCACCCCTGAGCGTTATCTTTCAATGCCGTCGGGCAGCATCTCGTTTCAGCATTACGCCAAACTCCTGTCCGACATCCGCTGGTCGCAAAGCATCCTGACCAGTCTTTGGATCGCTATTCTCACGACCATTGCCGCCACCACCCTCGGCACATTCTGCGCCATCGGCCTCTGGCGGCTCAATGCACGCTTTACGCAGTATATCCGCATTCTGCTGTTTGCGCCGTTGATCGTGCCGCCGATCGTGCACGCACTGGCCTTTTACCGCACCTGGATCGATCTCAAATGGCTGGACACCATCGCCGGTGTGGTCGTCGCGCATACCATCCTGTGCATTCCGCTGGTGCTGATCACCGTGGCGACATCTCTGAGCGGCTTTGATCGGCGGATCGAGCAGGCGGCGCGTAGCCTCGGGGCCTCGAACCTCACCGTGCTGAGACGGATCATCGTCCCGAACATCGCGCCAGGGGTCGCCGCCGGCGCTGCGTTCTCCTTCGTGACGTCGTGGGACGAGGTGATTTCCGTCATCTTCCTGACGAGCCGCAACGTCGTGACGCTGCCGGTGGTCATCTGGAACAGTCTGTCGGAGCGGGTCGACCCCGCAGTGGCAGCCGTCTCGGCCGTCATGGTGCTCGTGACCGTCGCCATCGTCATCGTGCGGTTCGCCGGCCGCGGCAGCAAGGCCTGAGGACAAGCAACGTGCACATTCCCGGTTCCGATTATCTCGTCGTCGACGACCTGCATAAGCATTATGGGCGCGTCAAAGCCATCGACGGGATGAGCCTGCGCATTCCGCGCGGTGAATTCCTCACCCTGCTGGGCCCGTCCGGGTCCGGCAAGACGACCTTGCTGATGGCGATCGCCGGCTTCGTCAAACCCAATTCGGGCACGATCCGGCTGCAGGGCGAGGACATCACCGCGCTGCCGCCGGAGAAGCGGGATCTCGGCGTCGTCTTCCAAGGCTATGCCCTGTTCCCGCACATGACCGTGACGGAGAACGTCGCCTTCCCCCTGGAGGTGCGCAAACTGCCCAAGCCCGAGATTGCCCGCCTGGTGGCTGCGAGCCTTGAGACGGTGCAGCTCACCGGCCTGGCCGACCGCAAGCCCGCGCAGCTCTCCGGCGGCCAGCAGCAACGGGTCGCCCTGGCCCGCGCCCTGGTCTTCGCACCACCGCTCATCCTGCTCGATGAGCCGCTGAGCGCGCTGGACCGGCAATTGCGCAGTCAGCTTCAGGGCGAACTCAAGCAGCTGCATCGGAAACTCGGCGTGAGCGTCGTCAACGTGACCCATGATCAGGACGAAGCCTTGTCCATGTCGACGCTGATCGCCGTCATCAACCATGGCCGGATCATCCAACTCGGCACGCCGCACGAGGTCTATGAACTTCCGAAGACCGAGTTCGTGGCCCATTTCATGGGGCGCAGCAATCTCATCGAGGCGGAGGTCGTCGGCCGGGACGCGGCACGGAATGCAGTGCTGAAAGCGGGCGGCCACAGTTTCGTGAGTGCCCATGGAGCCGCGGCCGTGGTCGGAAGCCGCGTCCCGGTCAGCTTGCGGCCTGAACGCATGCGCCTGTCCGGGGATAGCGATGGCGGTGACGGCGCCATTCCCGCCACGCTCACGGACGTCACCTATCACGGCAATACCACCCAGCTCCTGGTGGAGACGGCGCTCGGTGTTCTGCGCGTGGAGGCGCAGGCGGGGGATTCCGGCTTTGCCTTGGAGCCAGGGGCCAAAGTCAGTTTAAGCTGGCCGGAGGGCTCGCCGGTCGTCGTCGAGCGCGACACGACGGCTTGACCCCCTCTCCAAGGCGCTGGCGGCGCCGGCAGGGGGGCGAGGTCAGCGCGATCGGCCCTGGACGATGCGGTCGATGATCATGGCACAGAGCAGGATCGCCAGGCCCGCCAGCAGGCCTTGGCCCACAGCCGCATATTGCAGGGCGTTCAGTACATCCTCGCCCAGTCCCTTGGCACCGATCAAGGATGCAATCACCACCATCGAAAGACACATCAGAATGGTCTGGTTGACGCCCGTCATGATGGAGGGAAGGGCGAGAGGCAGATCAACGCGGGTCAGCAGAAACCAGCGGGTCGCGCCAAAGGCCTCGGCGGCCTCCCTGATGGAAGCCGGAACACCTTGGATGCCAAGCGCGGTGAGGCGAACCATCGGGGGCGTGCCGAAGATCAGCGTCGCGATGATGCCGGGCGGCTTGCCGATCCCGAAGAGGGCAATGACGGGAATGAGATACACGAAGGCCGGCATGGTCTGCATGAAGTCCAGCACCGGTCTGAGTGCGGCATAGATCGCCGGACGGCGACCGCACCAGATGCCCAGCGGAATCCCGATGGCGATACATAGAATTGCCGCCGTCCCCAGAAGAGCAACGGTCTCGAGGCTCTTTTCCCAATAGCCGAGCACGGCCAGATAGGCCAAAGCGGCCGAGGTAAAAATGGCCACTCGGGGCCCGGCGAGCTGCCAGGCCAGGATGATGATGATGGCCATCGGCACAGGCCAGGGCGAGGTGATGAGGACGTATTCGATCCCGTTCAGGAGCGCCGCGATGAAGGCACTGATCCCGGAGAAGAGGCGATCTCCGCCTGCCGAAATTCTGTCGAGAACAGTGTTCAGCCAGCCCGCAGCACCCATCTGCCACGCGCGGTTGGCCGGAGCCGAGAGCAACCAGTCCGGCGGCGCCTGTGCTGCGAAACGGTAGGCGAGGAGGCCATAGGCTGCCAGGATGAAAGCGCCGGCCAGCGCACCTGTCCCATAATCCAGTCCGGTCCGCAGGCGGCGGTCGGATCGCCAGCGCCGGAAGCGCCGCTCCAGGCCATGATTGGCGAGGAAGCCCTCGATCAGCTTGGCGAGAATGATGACCCCGATGCCCAGGGTCACGTGGACCGATCCCTGTGCCGTCGCGGCTTCGGCCTGGCTGCGGGCGCGCGCGGCGGCCTCCTTCAGCGCGACGGCCGACCGCGCGAGACCCTCAGCATAGGATTGGCCGGTGCGGATCGCTTCCTTCGCTTCGGCATCCCGGCGCGCGGCCTGAAGCTCGAGCCGATCCGCCCGCGCCGCCTGATCGGCCCCGAGATTGCCGGCAAGCCCCATGGCGAGCTGGACGATGCCGATGGCCTCCAGGAAGAAGGCGAGCCAAAACAAGAGCCGCAAACCGCGAGCGGCCATCCATACGGGCCCGAGCAGGGCAGCGCTCACGTTGAAGGACCAGACACCTCCCCGGGCGTGGCCGATGCGATCGAACTGGCGGCGGTAATAGCCATGGTTCTGGACGGCAAAATCCTGCGTCAGCCGGTCGTTCTCTGGCACGTGCTGGTCGGCCTCGCTGGCTTGCCTCGTCACAGCCGGGTCTCGCCGCGGATCGCCCGCAACAGGCTGTGCCGATCGATGATGCCTACGGTCTCGCTCTCTGTCCCTGACACCAGGATGGGCTCGTCATTGCCGGTGGCGATGTCAATCAAGCTTGCGAGATCCGTCATCGCCGACACTGGTGGGTTGCCCGTCGAGCCATTCCAAGCGGGGTTGCGCCGGCGGTAGGCGTCAGGGGCCTCCATGATGCTTCTGGCAGACAGGATGTGGAGGCGGGAGATGTTGGCGACGAAGGCGGCGACATAGTCATCCTTCGGATCGGTGACGATGTCTTCCGGCGTGCCGACCTGAACGATCGCTCCATCCTTCATGATCGCGATGCGGTCGCCAATCCGGATCGCCTCGTCAAGATCATGGGTGATGAAGACGGTGGTCTTGCCCATGGTTCGAGACAGATTGATGAACTCGTCCTGGAGCTGCCGGCGGATCAGGGGGTCGAGGGCGCTGAAGGGCTCGTCCATCAGCAGGATCGAGGGGTCCGCCGCCAAGGCCCGGGCGAGGCCAACCCGCTGTTGCATGCCGCCGGACAGCGCCGAGCAATAGTGATCACCCCAGCCGGTCAGGTTGACCTGCGCCAGGGCGCGTTCGGCGATCGTGTAGCGATCATGCTTGGTGGCGGCCTGGATCTCCAGGGGCAGGGCCACATTGTCCCTCACGGTCCGATGCGGCAGCAGGCCGAAATTCTGGAACACCATCCCGATGCGCCGGGCGCGCATGCTGCGGAGCTCGGCAGGTTTCTTGCCCAGCATGTCCTCGCCGTCGACATAGATCTCGCCGGATGTCGGTTCCAGCAGACGATTGATGTGGCGGACGAGCGTGGACTTGCCGCTTCCCGACAGGCCCATGACGCAGAAGATCTCGCCACGGGCAATCGTCAGGTTCGCATCCGCAACGCCGACCACGCAGTCGTAGCGCTGCAGGACCTCTGACTTGGTGAGGCCATCGCGGTGGATGGCGCTCATCGCCTCGGATGCCTTGTCGCCGAAAAGCTTCCAGACCCCGCGCAACTCGATGGCCGGGGATGCAGGAACTTCGACGGCCTCCACCTGCTCCATCAGCACCTCGCGCTCTCGCGCCAATGAAGCTCAAGCCGGAGGCCGTGGCAAGTCATGCAGCCTGGCTCAGCGTCCCATCCATTTGCCGACGGCATCAGGATGGGCCTTTACCCATTCCGAGGCGACTTCCGCCGCCGGCTTCTTGTCGACGATGATCTCGTAGGCCCATTTGCTGATATCGTTGGCGTCGAACTGAATGCGTTCGAGAGCGGCGACCAGTTCCGGCTGACGGCTGGCCAGGGAAGCCGAATAAGCGATGTGGACGGATGTATCCGCATAGCCTGAAGAGACCTTCGATTTCTCGAACCAGTTCGGATCGTCGTTCGGCTGCACCACGACGAATTTGGCCGGATCATGTTTCGGCTCTTCCAACATCGTCAGCTCATAGAGAGCGAAATTCTGGTGCGGGCCGTAGCAGTAGCCGATCCACGGCTTGTCAGCCTTGACCGCCTTGTCAAGATTTGCGGTGGCCACCGCCTCTTCCGTGGCCTGGAGCTCGAAGAACTCAGCAAAGCCGTAGTCGCGCGCCTTGACCTTTTCGATATTCGTGGACTGCCATCCCGGTGCCCCGATCCAGATCTCACCCTTGCCGTCGCCATTGGTGTCGAACAGCTTGGCATTCTCAGGATTGGCGAGATCGTAGACGCTCTTGATGCCGTGCTTCTTGGCTGCTGCCGTGGGGATGCAATAGCCCTGTGCGGCCGCATAGCCATTCTTGGCGAGTTTGACCGTCTTGTTCGCTTCGACATATTTGTCCACGAGGCCCTGCTGGTTCGGGAGCCAGACGTCCGGCCAGATATCCACTTCGCCCTTGCCCCGGTCCATGGCTTCCCAGATCACCGGCACGGCTGTGGTGGTGACGGTATCCACTTCCAACCCCAGCTCTTGCTCGGCGATGGCCTTGATCACATTCATGGCCGCCGTCGCGGTGGCGTAGTTCGGATCCGGCATGGTCACGTCGGCTGCCGAGGCCTGACCGGCGGTGCCCAAAAGGAAGATGCCGAAAGCGGTGGCAAGAAGGCGATTTTTCACAACGATCCCCTGTCGGTTTTTTCTGGCGGAATTTGTTCCCTGCGCAGGTTAGCGCAAGCGCCGCTGGATCCATGCGTCAGCGCGAATGATTAGGAAAAACGATGATGCGCATTAGGGGCCTCTGCCCATGCCGGCGGAGCTGCGCGCATTGACCCTAAAAATAGGCCATGTCGGGCATGCTTTCCTTGCGCTTGGCGATGAAGGCGCACAGCTCCTCGTCGATGGCGGGATCGAGGCCTGGATCGGCATAATCCTGCAACAGCTGCTTCCACCGAAGGTTCGCCCTCTGGTCAGCCGTCAGCTGGCCGTCCGCCTTCCATTGCTCGTAGGAATTGTTGTCGCTGATGGCGGAGCGGTAAAAGGCACTCATGAAATTGGCCTGAGTGTGGGCGCTGCCGAGGAAGTGGGACCCCGGCCCGACGGCCTGTATCGCCTCGATCGCCTGGGCATTGTCAGAGAGATCAATGCCTTCGAAGAAGCTCATGACCTTGCCGCACAAATCGGCATCAATGATCGTCTTCTCATAGCCCGTCACCAGGCCGCCCTCGAGCCAGCCGGTCGCGTGATTGATGACATTGGCACCGGCGAGCATGGACATCAACAGGCCCCAGGTCGCCTCCTGTTGCGACTGGGCATCGGGCACCTTGGAGGCCGAGAGCGTCCCCACGGTGTGGAAGGGCACGCCAAGGCGCCGGGCGAGCTGGCCGCAGGCGAGCACCATCTTGCCCGCTTCCGGGGTGCCGAAGGTCGGGGCGCCACTCTGCATGGAAATCGTGCTGGCGAAGCTGCCCATGAGAGAGGGGGCGCCGGGGTTGATGAGCTGCACCAGGCACAGGGTCGCCAGCGCCTCGGCGAGGACCTGGGCGAGTGTTCCCGCCACCGTGCAGGGACTCATGGCGCCGGCGAGCATCCACGGGGTGCAGGCCACCGGCTGGTTGTTGCGGGCATAGACCTTGAGCGATCCCGACATGTTGGCATCGAGCACCAGCGGGGCGTTGGTGTTGCTCACGTTGTAGAGCACCGCGTTGGTGGCGACGGTCTCCGCACCAAAGACGATCTTCGCCATGTCCACGGCATCCTGGGCACGCACTTCGCCGATGAAGGCGCCCATGAAGCAGCGATCCGAATAGCGGATATGGGTGTAGAGCATGTCGAGATGGCGCTTATTCGCGGGCAGATCGACCGGCTCGCAAACGACACCACCGGAGTGATGGAGATAGGGGATCATCTGGTGCAGCTTCACCAGATCCCGGAAATCGTCGATGGTGCCGTAGCGGCGGCCGCGGTCCAGGTCGTGGACGAAGGGAGGTCCCCAGGACGGGCAGAGGACGGTATTGTCGCCGCCGATGACGACCGTGTTCGCAGGATTGCGCGCCAGCTGGTTGAAGCGCTGGGGCGCCGTCGCGCGGATGAGCTTGCGGCACATGCCCTCCTCGAAGCGCACCCGCGTGCCCTGGACGTCGGCGCCGGCGTCGTGGAAGATCTCCAAAAGCTCGGGATCGTCCACAAACTCCATGCCCGTCTCCTTGAGCAGGCGATCGGCATTGCGTTCAATGAGGCTCAAGCCCTCCTCATCGAGCACGTTGAAGGTGCCCAGACGGCGATTGACGTAAGGTTTGCGGATCACGTCGCTGTCGGCTCGCGCGTTCAGACGGCCGGCGCGGCCGCCGCCCTGGCGGCTCACAGGGCCACCACGGGCGCTGGCTCAAGCGAGCGACCGCGCAATCGAACATTTCCCGGATCATAGGGAACTTCCGACAGCTGGCGCACCGGGAAGGCGCGGCCCAGGATCTCGATCGAGAGATCCCCGCTTTCAGCCTCCGGTTTCAGATAGGCCAAAGCGAGCGTCTTGCTTGTGCGTGGAGCATAAGTGCCAGATGTCACGATCCCAACGGGGCGCCCGTCCTGGATCAGGCTGTGGGCATAGAAGGGGAGGACTTCCCCATCCGTTGCAACTTCGAAGAGCGCCATGTGCCAAGCCTTTCCACTTGCGGCGCGCGTCAGCATCGCCTCCTTGCCGATAAAGTCGCGATCCTTTGCCTGAACCAAGGCGTCGAGCCCGGCCTCCAGCGGCGTGCGTTCGGTGGTCAGGTCCATGCCCCAGGCCCGACAGGCTTTCTCCAGCCGCATGGCGTTGAGGGCGTAGGCACCGAACGGGCGCAGGTCGAAGGGCTTGCCCGCGACACTCAAGGCCGAGTGCACACGGTCCAGCTCGCCCAGGGGAGCATGAAGCTCCCAGCCGAGCTCGCCCGCATAGGAGACGCGCAGTGCCCTGATTTCGAGCCCAGCGATCTCCAAGGTCTGTGCGGAAAGCCATGGAAAGGAAGGATCACCGAGATCGGTCTCGGTGCAGCCTGACAAGACCTCGCGGGAATGCGGGCCCATCAGGCCGAGGATGCCGAGCTGTTCCGTGCGGTTGGTGATCTCGACATCAAATCCGGCCCTGGCCCTGTGTCTGAGAAGATCCTCATCATGGCGCTCGGCGGCGGCTGCACTCGTCAGATAGAAATGGTCGGTGGCCAACCGGGTCACCGTGAATTCCGAGGCCACACCGCCCTTGGGCGTCAGGGCGTGAGTGAGGCCGATGCGACCATCACGCCGCGGGGCCCGGTTCGCCCCCAGACTGTCGAGGAAGGGCAGGGCGTCGGGACCCGTGATCTCAAACTTCGAAAATGCAGACAGGTCGACCAGTCCGACCCCGTCGCGCACAGCCAGGCATTCGCCTTCCACGGCATCCAGCCAGGCCGGGCGCCGGAAGGTCAGGGCGATCTCGGCACTTTGATCCGCTGCAAAGAAGTTCGGCCGTTCCCAGCCATAGGCGCATCCGAACACGGCGCCGGCCTCGGATTGCGTTTCGACCAGCGGCGTGACCCGTCTCGGGCGCCCGGCGTCCCGCTCCTCGAAGGGGTAGTGAATGCCGAATTGCAGACCAAAACATTCGACTGCCTTGTCCAGCCTATAGGCGCGGTCGGCGTAGTTTCCGAAACGACGGGAATCGATAGCCAGAGCGTCCCGCGGCGGTTCGCCAGACATGATCCAGTCGGCAAGGAAACTGCCGGCCCCGCCGCCCTCCATGACCCCCATGCTGGAGCCGGTCAGGAGCCAGGCATTGGGAAGCGAGAAAGCAGGACCTATCAACGGGTTGGCGTCGGGTGTGAAGGTGATGGGACCGTTCACCACGGTCTTGATCCCGGCATGCGCCAGGGCCGGCACCCGGTCCATGGCAAGGGCCAGGATGTGCTCCACTCTTTCGAGATCCGGGGGCAGCAGCTCCATGCCAAAGGCCGGCGGCACGCCGTCGATCGCCCAGGGGCTTGCCGCCTTCTCATAGGGGCCAATGATGAAGCCATCGCGCTCCTGACGAAGATACCAACTCTCTTCAGGGTCGCGGATGATCGGCAGTTCCGCCTGGCCGCCCGACTGTCTGGCGGCAATCTCCGGCACCGTGTCGGTCACCACATATTGGTGCAGCATCGGAACGACGGGCAGGTCGAGGCCCATCATGGTGCCGATCTCCCGGCACCATGTTCCGGCCGCGTTCACCACATGCTCGGCCAGGATTTCACCCTTGTCGGTGCGGATCCGCCATTCGCCCCCGGCCGTGCGATCGATGGCCAGGACTTTCGTGTGGCGATAGATCTCAGCCCCCCGGGCGCGGGCTGCGGACGCCATGGCGTTCGTGGCGAGGGTCGGATCTACATGGCCATCGTCAGGCTCGTGGATCGCCCCAATGATCCCATCGGCGATGCAGAGGGGATAGATGGCCTTGAGTTCGGCAGGAGACAGAATGTTGAAGGTATAGCCCAGGAACTTGCCGAGCCCCTGCACATGTCTGAACTCATCCATCCGGTCCGGCGAGCGCGTGATCCGCAAGGCGCCGCTGGCATGAAAGCCGGTGGACAGGCCGGTCTCCGCGGGAAGGACATCACGGTACAGCCGCACCGATTCAGCCCGCATCTCCATGATGGTCGCGTTATGTGCGAAATGGGTGCAGAGGCCTGCCGCATGCCACGTGGATCCCGCCGTGAGCTCTTGTCTTTCAACCAGCACCACGTCGGTCCAGCCGCCCTTGCTCAGGTGATAGAGCAGGGACACGCCCATGGCGCCGCCGCCGATCACCACCACTCTCGCCTGTGTCTTCACGTGCACACTCCTCTCAGCCGCGCAAGCGCTGGCCGCCTGGATCGTAGGGAGGCTGCCGCAAGGGGCGGAGCGGCAAGACCTCGCCGGCGACCTTGATTTGATAGGTGGCTTCGAACATCGTCTCGGACGCGGCTTCGGGAGGCACCGCCACATAGGCGAGGCACAGGCTGAGGCCGGTGCGGAACCCTTGGCCGCCGGATGTCGTGAGCCCGCAATAGACCCCCTCGCGATAGACCGGCTCATCATGCAGCAGGAGCGGCGTTGCTCCGTCCACGGCAAAGAGCATCAGCCGACGGGCAAGACCTTGCCGGCGCTGCGCCTCCAACGCCGGAAGACCCAGGAACCCGTCCGGCTTCGTCCAGGCGATGGCAAAGCTCAGTCCCGACTCGAGAGGGGTATCCAGAGGTCCGATGTCATGGCCCCAATGCCGATACCCCTTCTCCAGCCGACAGCCATCCAAGGCATAGTGGCCCGCAAGCCCGAGGTCGTAGGGCTTGCCGGCCTCGATGATCACCTGCAGCAGGCTCTCGGCAAATTCGGCGGGGACATACAGCTCCCAGCCGAGTTCGCCGACGAAGCTGACCCTGGTCGCCCGCAGGCTCGCATAGCCGATGTCGATCACTTGCGAGGTTCCGAATGGAAAGGCCGTGGCGGAGAGATCCGCATCCGTGAGGCTCTGGAGCAGGTCGCGGGACCGGGGTCCCATCACCCCAAGCACGGCTTCGGCCGAGGTCGCATCGAAGATCTGGACGCTGCGGCCCGCCGCATGGCGCTCCAGCCAGGCGAGGTCCTTCTGACGGGTCGCAGCCCCGCTGACGATGCGAAATGCGTCTTCACCGCAGCGGGTCACGGTGACGTCCGCCTCGATGCCGCCGGCATCGTTCAGCATCTGGGTGTAGAACGCGCGACCCACGTCGCGGGCCACGTCATTCGTGCAGAGATATTGCAGAAGCGCCGCGGCGTCCGGGCCTTTGACGTCGATCTTGGTGAAGGGCGAGAGTTCGAACAGCGCCACAGTCTCGGACATGTGCCTGGCTTCGCGTGCCGCCGCCGGCCACCACGTCTGGCTGCCAAAGCCGTAGTCGATGACCTCCTCACCAGGATGGCGGGCGTACCAGAGCGGCCGCTCCCAGCCGGTGGGCGCACCGAACACGGCGCCCGCCTCTGCGAATTGCCGGTGGAAGGGCGAGCGCCGGGCGTCGCGTCCGGCTTTCTGCTGCTTATAGGGCCAGTGCATCTCGAAGAGATCGGCGACGCTTTCCTCCATTCTCGCATGCAGGTAGGAGGGGGCTGCCGACGCCCTGTCGAAGCGTGCGATGTCGAGCGCCCAGAGATCAAGGGAGGGCCGACCGTCGACCAGCCATTCCGCCATCGCCCGGCCCACGCCGGCGGAGGACATCATGCCCGTGGAGTTGAAACCGGCCGCCACGAAAAATCCCTTCAGGAACGGCGATTCACCCATCAGCGGCCGGGTGTCCGGCGTGAAGCTCTCGGGGCCGTTCATGAAATGGCGAATCCCCACTTGGCCCAGCGCCGGGACGAGGGAGAGGCCGGCCTCCATGAATGGCGCGAACTGCTCCCAGTCCTCACCGAATTCCAGAAAGGGCCGGTCGCCATCGGGGCCGGTCGGGTCCCAGATCTTGGCATGGGGTTCGAAACCGCCGAGGACCAGCTTGCCCGAGTCCTCCTTCAAATAGATCCCGCGGTCGAGATCGCGCAGGATCGGGAACGGCTGAGGGAGGCCCGGAACCGGCTCCGTCACGACATACATGTGTTCGACGGGCTGGAGGGGGACGGGGACGCCTGCGAGGCGGCCCAAAGCGTGCGACCAGGCTCCGGCGCAGAGGACGATCTTCTCACAGGAGATCCGTCCTCCCGTGGCCAGTTCGATCCCCGTCACGGCGCCGTTGCGCCGCTGAAAGCCCGTGCAGGCGGTTCCCTCCAGGAGGCGGATGCCCGCGCCCCGCGCCCGCTTCGCATAGGCCATACAGATATCGATGGGATTGGCCTGGCCGTCGTCGGCGACCCAGAGGGCTCCCGCGAGACCCTCTTCCGACAGAAGTCCCGCCTTTTCACAGGCCTCTTCGGGTCCGATCATGCGCGCATCGAGGCCGCTGATCTCGCCGGTGGCGGCAATGCGGCGCAACTCGATCAGCCGCGCCTGCGTGCGGGCCAGCCACAGCCCACCCGTTCGGCGGTATCCGGAATCCTGGCCGGTCCGCGCCGCCAGCTCAGGGAAAAGTTCGGTCGCATAGCTCGCGAGCCTGGTCAGGTTCAAGCTCGACCGCAAAGGGCCGACAATTCCCGCGGCGTGCCAGGAGGTCCCGCTGGTGAGGGTGTTGCGCTCCACCAGAACCACATCGGTGACGCCCATCTCGGCGAGGTGAAAGGCAATGCCGAGGCCGATGACGCCACCGCCGATGATCACGATCTGGGCATGTTCGATGTCGGCCATAAGTCTGCTTCTAGTCTCCTGACGGCGGCCACAATCGGTTGAAATCCCGAGCCTCTCAAGACAAAGTGCGGGGCATTAGGAATTCTTATGAAAGGCCGATCGATGGCCAAGGGCACCAAGTTCGACTTCAACCTGTTCCGTTCGATCGAGGTGTTCGTCGCCGTCGTCGAGACCCGCCATGTCACGCAGGCCGCGGAGATGTTGGGCATGACGCAGTCGGCTGCGTCGCAGCATTTGAAGAACCTCGAAAGGGCTCTCGGCGTCGTGCTGATCGACCGCAACCTCCGGCCGATCGAGCTGACCAAGGCGGGTGTGGTGCTGCATCGGCGCGCGGTCACCATTCTCGGTGAGGTGGAGGGGCTGCTCACTGACGCGCGGCGAGAGAATTCAGCGCCCCTGCCGCTGTTGCGCATCGCGCTGCTGGCCTCGATCGCGACGACGCTGGCACCGGCGCTTTCGGTGCTGGCCCGCAACCGGTTCAAAGTGCCGGAACTCAGTCTGTTTGCCAGCCTTGCCCATGATCACGTGACCCTGCTCAGGAGCCGGCGCACCGACCTCGCCGTCACATCGGGGGATCTGTTCGAGATCGACGGATTGGTGCGCTATCCGGTGCTGAGCGAAAGATTTCTGCTGGTCACGCCAAAAGGGTTTCGCGGCCCCCTGGACGATCTGGCGGCCTTGGCGAAGCGGCTCCCGCTCGTTCGCTTCTCCCGTGAAACCCCGGTGGGCATGCGCACGGACCAGCATCTCTCCCGGGTGCGGGTCGAGCTGCCGCGGGTGATGGAAGGCGATCGCTCCAGTGTCGTCATGGCTCCGGTCGCTGCCGGGATGGGCTTTGCCATCATGTCGCCCAGCCTGCTCATCGATGGCGTGGCGGAGGGGATGCAGATCGACGTTCATCCTCTGCCCATCGCGAGCTTTTCGCGGGAGATCACGCTGGTGGCCCGCGAGCGGGAGTTCGGCGAGCTGCCGGAGGTCTTTGCACGCTGTTGCGCGGATACCTTGGTCGCCGCCATCCAGAGCCGGCTCCCGAGCCTTACGGCCGAGCATTACAACGTCACTCTGCCGCCCGCGTGAGGTATTGCGACCGAGCGGGGCCGAGAGGGCGAGACGGCAGGCCTAATCCTCAGCATCAGTTATTGCGATCGCCGCTGCTTTTCCTGCCCCTGGCGGGGCCTCCGTGCTGTTATTCGCCAGCCCTTCACGGAGTGACCGCATGCCTGTCTATCCCGACATCGAAACCGACTGGTCCACCGAGGCCATCGTCGAGCGGCGCGATCGCTATTACTCCGCCTCGCAGCGGAAGTTCGTGCCCTACAGCACGCCGCTGATCATCAAGCGCGGGGCGGGGCAATATGTCTGGGACGAGACGGATAAGAAATATACCGACCTCCTGGGCATGAATCTCTGCATCTCCGTGGGGCATGCGCATCCGGCGGTCGTGAAGGCAGCCTCCGAGCAGATCGCCCAGCTCACGCATTGCACGACGATGTTCTATCATCCGACGCCCGCCCATTACGCCGAAGAGCTGGCGGCGACGATGCCGAAATCCTTCGAGTGGGTGGTTCATTTCACGAACAGCGGCGCCGAGGCGATCGACCTCGCCCTGCTCATGGCGCGGTCCTTCACCGGCAATATCGACATGCTGGCGCTGCGCAGCAGCTATCACGGCGCCACCTTTGGTGCCCAGGCGCTCACCGGCATCGCGGGCTTCCGCCACAACGTGCCCCAGCTCGGTGGCGTCGCCTTCGTAGCGGAGCCGAACCAATATCGCGGCATCTATGGCGAGGGCGTGGCGCCCTATCTCGACGAGATCGACCGGACAATCGCATCCTCAACCAGCGGCGCGCTTGCCGGCATGATTATCGAGCCGGTGCAAGGTTATGGGGGAATCGTGCCGATGCCCGAGGGCTACATCGCCGGGGCGTTCGAGCGCGTGCGGGCCAAAGGCGGGCTTTGCATCGTCGACGAAGTCCAGGCCGGGGTCGGCCGCACGGGCGATCACTTCTGGTCCTTCGAGGGTCACGGCGTGATCCCCGACATCATGGTCGTGGCGAAGGGGATCGGCAACGGCATCCCCCTCGGCGCGGTCATCGCCAAGCGCGAGATCGGCGAGGCCATGGCCGACAAGTTCCTCTTCCACACCTATGGCGCCAACCCCGTCGCCTGTGCGGCGGGCCGGGCCGTGCTGCAAGTGATGCGGGAGGAGAAGCTCCAGGAGAATGCGCGCCAGGTCGGCGCCCTGCTGATCAGTCAGCTGAGAGAGCTGCAGAACAAATATCCGATCATCGGCGACGTGCGCGGAAAAGGCCTCATGCTGGCCATCGAGCTGGTCAAGGATCGGCGGAGCAAGGCGCCCGCCGCCGAGGAGGCCCTCAAGGTCTTCGAGGAAACGCGGCGCCAAGGTCTCGTCGCCAGCCGCTCGGGACCGTACCGGAACGTCATCAGGATGTGTCCCCCTCTATGTCTCGGCGCCGAAGATGTGGAGGACGTGGTGGACAAGTTTACACGCAGCTTCGACGTCCTCTGAGCCGCACTCCTCACGATCGGAGGTGACGGTCGCAAAGGTCGCAACCTCATGGTCGGTCGCCCTGGCGGTCTCCTATTGCCGCCGCACCAAGGTGCCTTAATATGCGCCCGACTCGGTCGATGCGGAGGACCCTCACAGTGCGCTTGTCGGAATTCAAGGCCCTTACCTTCGATTGCTACGGCACGCTCATCGACTGGGAAAGCGGCATCATGGAAGCCCTGACGCCCCTGACCCGCCAGGTCGGGAGGACGCTCACCCGCAACGAGATCCTGGAAGCGCATGCGCGCCAGGAATCGAAGCAGCAGCTGGTCACGCCGACCAAGAAATACAGCGAGCTTCTCGCCGTGGTCTACAAGCGGCTCGGCGAAGAGTGGGGGGTGCCGACGCGCTGGGACGAGTGCGAAGTCTATGGGCAGTCGATCCCGTCCTGGCCCGCCTTCCCGGATTCGGCCGAGGCCCTTCGCTATCTCAAGAGCCATTACAAGCTGGTCGTCCTGTCGAATGTCGACAATGCGTCCTTTGCCGCCAGCAATGAAAAGCTCGGCGTGGACTTCGACGCCGTCTATACGGCGGAGGATATCGGTTCCTACAAGCCGGCAGCGCGCAATTTCGATTATATGATCGACTATCTGCAGGCGGATCTGGGTGTGGAGCGGGCCGGCATCCTGCATACTGCCGAAAGCTTGTTTCACGACCATGTTCCCGCCACGGCACAAAGCCTGTCGACCTGCTGGATATACCGACGCCATGAGCAGGACGGGTTCGGCGCCACGATGAACCCGGGGACGATGCCGTCCACAAATTTTCGCTTCACGTCGATGGCAGCGCTGGCACGAGCGCATCAGGAGGAGGCCGGAGGAGATCATTAGGACGAAGCCCCGCATGGCCCCAATCGGGGGGCCAAGGTTCTCCCGGCGAATAACGTCGATTGCCACACTCCCCGCTTTGAAGATCACATCAGGACGCTGCCATGAGCCAGTATGATCCCCTGTTCGAGCCCTTGCAGCTCAAGGGGCTGACGATCCGCAACCGCTTCCTCTCGACCAGCCACTCGCCGGGTCTGGCGGTCGGAGGCGACATCACGGACCGGTATATCCGATATCAGGCCGAAAAAGCCAAAGGCGGGGTCGGGCTCACGCAATTCGGCGGGGCAACGGCGCCGTCGACGGAGAATTCCTTCCACTACGGGCAGATCAACGGCTCCGTCGATGCCGTCATTCCTCAATATCGGAGAATGGCCGCCGCCATCCACGAGCATGGCGCCCACTGCACGGTTCAGCTGACCCATGGAGGTCGACGGGAGCGGTGGGACGTGGCGAACTGGCTGCCGACCTTTTCCTCCTCGCCGCTGCGCGAGATCATCCATGGGTCGTTCCCCGTGATCATGGAAGATCACGACATTCGGCGCGTGGTCCGGGATTTCGCTTCGGCCGCCGTGCGGGCGCGCGAGGGTGATCTCGATGGGGTGGAGATCTCGTGCCAGAGCGCGACCTTGATCGAGCAATTCTGGTCGCCCGCCATGAACCAGCGCACGGATGGCTATGGCGGCTCGCTGGCCAACCGGATGCGTCTGGGGCTTGAGATTCTCAACGCCGTGCGGAGCGCCGTGGGAGATGATTATGTCGTCGGCATCCGCATGCCGGGCGATGAAATGCTCAAGGGTGGTCTGACGCAGGACGACTGTCTGGAGATCGCCAAGACCTATGCCGCCAGCGGCCTCATCGACTTCATCAGCGTGGTCGGCGCCCAAGGCGTCGACTATCAGTCGGAGGCGAGGATCTGGCCCACCATGTGGGTCCCATCGGCGGCGTATCTGCCGATCGCGAAAGTCATCCGCGACGAAGTCTCCAGCTATGTGAAGATCTTCCATGCGACCCGCATGACCGATGCGGCCACGGCGGCACATGCCTTGAAGGGCGGCTATGTGGACATGGTCGGAATGACGCGTGCGTTCCTGGCAGATCCGCACCACGTCAACAAGCTGAAGGCCGGAGACGAGGAGAGCATCCGCCCCTGCGTCGGGGCCGGATATTGCGTGGACCGGGTCATCACCGGTCATGACGCCGTCTGCGCGCATAATGTGGCGACCACGCGGGAGGCCACGATTCCGCAGGTGATCTCCAGGAGCCCGGGCCCCAAAAAGCGGGTGGTCGTCGTGGGAGGCGGGCCTGCGGGCATGGAGGCTGCGAGGATCGCCGCGCGCCGCGGTCATCACGTCATTCTCTTCGAGGCAGCCCCGGCCCTGGGCGGGCAGCTCCTTCTGGCGGCCAAGGCGACCTGGAAGCGCGACATGTCCGGCATTACCACGTGGCTCGCGCGACAGATGGAGGTGCTCGACGTCGATGTCCGCCTGAACGCGTATGCCAGCGAAGAGGACGTGCTGGCGGAAAACCCCGATGTGGTCATCGCCGCAACCGGCGGCGTGCCCCATGTCGGCTCCTTCGAGGGCGCGGAACTGGCGACTTCCAGCTGGGACATTCTCTCCGGACAAGCCTCCTGTGCAGCCGAAATCCTCCTGTTCGACGAGAGCGGCTCAGTCCCCGGATTGTCCTGTGCCGAGTTTGCAGCCGCGCAGGGCTCGAAGGTCCATCTGGCCACTCCGGACCGGGAGGTCGGCCGTGAACTCGGAGGCACCAATCTCGGCGCCCATTTGACGGAACTCTACAAGAAGAACGTTCACATCATCACCGATACGCGGCTCACGAGGATTTCCCGGTCGGGGAACCGTTTGCTCGCGGTGCTCACCAACACCTATAGCGGTCACGAGACCCCGCTTATGGTCGATCAGGTGATCGGCGAGAATGGCACTCTTCCCAATGACGAGCTGTATTTCACGCTGAAACCGCTGTCGGGCAATCTGGGAGAGGTGGATTTGGGCGCGCTGGCGGCCGCACGTCCCCAAGACATCAGAAACAACGAGGCCGGGCGCTTCAGTCTGTTCAGAGTGGGGGATGCCTGGGCGTCGCGGAACCTGCATGCCTCCATGCTCGATGCCGCGCGCATCGCGCATCCTCTGTAAAGGCTCAGTCCCGGTTCCGTGCGCCGGTCACCCCAGCTCGAGGGTGGTGATGGCAAACAGGTGATCCGGGTTTCGGAGACCGGGCGGGGTGCCATGATACATCCGCGTGGTCTGGAAGCCCGTGGTGAAGCCCATCGCCAAGAGTTGATCGCGCAGGGCCCGGGCAGAGTCCGGAATGTCCAGATGGAGTTGGGGATCGCCGGCCGCGCGCGACAGGGCGGACAGAAGCAGGAAGGCCTTTTCCGGCGTCGGTGCACAAAGGGGACCCAGCTTCCAGCCCTCTCGGCACTGCCTGGCAACGCCATAGCCGGTCACCCGCTCCCGATCGGTCACGGCCAAAGCGAGATGCGAGGGGCTGAGCCAATGCTCGAGGAATTCGCGCCTCTCCGCCGGAAAGATGCTGCGATCGAGGCGGATCAAGTCCTCGATCATGGCGGGGGTCACGGGCCGCACCGCCTCTGTCGGCTCTGTGCCCTGGAGATGACCGCTCAGGCGCTCCGTGCCGTAGGCTGCCTCGAAGCCGAGTGCTGCATAATCCGACAGCCTGGCCGGGACGGCATCCAGGCCGATCGTGCGCCCTTTGAGCCTGTTCATGGCCGCTTCCCAGACGGACTTGCCATGGCCTTCACCCCGCCGATCCGGGCGCGTGATGAACAGCCCCAGGAACCCGTAGTGGCCGCCATAGGCCACGGCAGACACGCCGGAGACCATCTCGCCTCCGACGAAGGCGCCGATAAATCCTTCAGGACCAGTCACGTAGAATTTGGCGGGGTCTTGAAGCCCCGGGTTCCAACCTTCCGCCGCGGCCCAGCTGATCAGCAGTTCGACCTCAGGCAGGCTCAGGGCTCGAACAACACGTTGCACGCTTGTCCTCGGGTGGCGTTCCGCGGGATCTGAACCTAAATCCAAACACTGCGACTGACCAGCTTTCGTCTGTATCCCTCGAGTCGACGTCTCCGCGCGGCTGTCGCCTTAGGATCGATGCAGCCAAACCGGGGGGGATCGTGTTAGGCTCTCATGAGCATTTTCGCATCTGACGCCAGCGCAGGCCAGGGCCTCCGGAGACGCATGAAACTGACCGCCGGACTCCTTGTTTTCTCCGCTCTCGCCATCTCACCGGCCCGCGCCGACATCGCCGGCGACATCGCCGAGGCTGCAAAGAAGTGCTGGGTGCCGCCTGCCGGAGCCGCGGAAAGGCAAATCGAGGTGGCGTTCGACATCAGCCTCGACGAGGCGGGCGCCATAACCGGGCTGACCCTGGTGACGTTCAGACCTGGTGGAGAGATCGGCCGATCCACAGCTCGGACGGCCGCCGAAGCGTTGCAGGACTGCGCGCCCTATGCGGTCGGCCGGGACAGGACCGTCCGCATCTGGATGCGGACCGAGCCTTCGAGAATCCTCAATCGGATCGGGGGCGGGGATTCCTGACACCACGGCGCCGCTGGTTCACGCCGACCGTGGCAGCCGGATCCGATCCGCGACGGCCCGAGATCGATGTGATGGACGACGATTCCTCTCCGGGGGAAGACCAAACGAACCCAGCGGGTAAGAATGGTGGGCGCACATGGACTCGAACCATGGACCCGCTGATTAAGAGTCAGCTGCTCTACCAACTGAGCTATGCGCCCTCAGGAAGGGCCTGCTGTCTAGCAAAGGTATCCAGATCTGTCCAGAGCGTTACGCGGGGTCGAGGGTCGGCCCCGAAGTGGACACCAAAGAGAGCGAGGGAAATGGGTCCGTCTTCCCAGGCGTCGATCCCGTCATCCGTCGTCGTCCTCGCGCGATAGAAATGCGTTCAGTCGTTCGAGCAGGCGTTGCGGGGCTTCGAGCTGAGGCAAGTGCCCGACACCGGGCAGCGTTTCGAAGGAGGATCGAGGGATCAGTCCATGAAGCGCTCTGCCGCGTTCCAGCGGGATCCACGGATCGTCTTCCCCCCAGAGTATCCGCACCGGGCAGCGAATAGTCCCGAACAGCGGCTCGATCTCGGCGGTATAATTTTCATCGGCTTGCTCGAATTGCCGATAGAAGCTGCCCCGTCCCGCATCGGAAAGCCATGGCTCGACCAGCGTCGCAAGATCACAGGGATCGATGTTGTTGACGATCGCCCCCTTCATGTAAGCCTCCACGACCGCCCTGTGGATGTGCGTCGGCAGGCCCTGAAAGGCATCAACATGGCGGCCGACATGATCGAAGAACTCCGATCCCCAAGGGCGCAAGGCGACAACATTCATGAGAACATATCGCTTGAACTCGCAGCCATGCAGCACATGCGCTCGTAGCGTCATCGCGCCCCCAAAGTCATGGGCCAAGACCCTTGGCTGCTGCAGTTTCCAATAGACAAGCATCTCGGCGAATACCCGACCCTGCACGTCGAGCGACGTTCGCTGTGCGGCGGATTTCTCGGAGCGCCCGTATCCCGGCATGTCGTACCAATGCACATGATAATGCCGTGCAAGCTCCGGAATGATCCGATGCCATGAGAATGAAAACCATGGCCATCCATGGGCGAGCACGAGGGCAGGCCCGCTGCCCCGTCGACCCGCGGCAACTGCGCCTGCAGATGTTGCCACGGTCTCGTCGAGTGTCCACGACATCACATCATTCTCCTTCGCGTGCGAGCCCTTCACTCAAAGCCAGAAGACGAAATGAGTTCAGTCTATCGGCGTCGAACAGCTTGGGCATCCCGTTTAGGTGATGAGTTCCGGGTCCCCATGTTCCGATGCTCTGGAACAGCCGAGCAGTCTCCCATGTTGCCGGTCTCGCGCGGCTTGCTATAAAGCGCGCAGTGTATCGCTGCTCGCAACGGATCGTGCCGAGTTCCTCATGAAGCCTTGGGTTCAACTGGACGCCGCGACTGTCCCAGGCGGAGCAACGCGGTTGCGCCTCATGCAGAGAGGCGACGAGTTCTCGATCATGCTGGGCTCGAACGAGCTCATGAACAGCCGCCTCAGCGGCTCCGAACAAGCCCTGGCCGATCTTGCCTCCCAGCGGATGGCGGCGAAAGCTCGTCCAACGGTGCTCATCGGCGGGCTCGGAATGGGCTTTACGCTTCGCGCGGGCCTAAGGTGCTTCGGTCCAGAGGCCGAGATCATCGTGGCGGAGATCGTGCCCGAGGTCATCGCCTGGGCACATGGACCGCTCGCTCCCATGTTCGAGGGCTGCCTCGACGACCCCAGGGTCCGTATCGTCACTGGCGATGTCGGACACCTCATCTCCGCCAACAGGCTCGCCTATGACGCGATCCTGCTGGACGTGGACAATGGCCCGGAAGGGATCAGTCGAGAGCAGAACAGCGGGCTTTATGACATATCCGGGCTGAAGCGGGCCTGGTCGGCGTTGCGACCCGCGGGCGTCCTGACCGTGTGGTCCTCAGGTCCCAGCCCCGATTTCACGCGCCGCCTCAGAAGGGGCGGGTTCTCGGTCGAGGAGGTCAAAGTCAGAGCCAGGGCGAATGGCCGGGGCGCCCGCCATGTCATCTGGGTCGCGACCAAGGCTGGGTGACCGGCCCCGCCGGATGACCGGCGGATTGCATCGGGCTGGGGTCGCTTCCCGATCAGCGGTCGGTCAGGTTTCGATCCAGGAACGACCGGATGAGCGGAGCCATCTCGTCGAGCTTGTCCTCCAGCGCAAAATGCCGGTATCGAGCAGCGTCAGCTCGGCATCAGGAAGATCGCGCAAATAGGGGTGTGCCCCTTCCTCGGGGAAGATCGTGTCGTTCTTTCCCCCGCACACAATCAGCGTTGGCGGCTTGCGATCGCGGAAATATGCTTGGAATTGCGGATAGAGCGGCACATTGGTGGGCACTCGTAAAAGAGATCGAGTCCTGAGGTGAGCGTCGCTGGCGCTGGGCCGCGTCGCCGCAGTTCCCGCCACACGGGACGTCGTTTTGGCCTGACTGGGATGGATCCGCTTACCCCTGGGAGTTCCCATGCCGCACAGCTTTCTCGATATTGCCGTCACACCGAGCGTCCGCGCCGCTCAGGCCGAGATGGGCGTGGACCATCTTTGGGCAGAGTTCAAAGGCAAGGCAAGTTTCGACCGCTTCAGGGAGAGGGAGGAGGCCTTCATCTCGACCCGCGACAGCTTCTACATGGCGTCCGTCTCCGAAACGGGCTGGCCTTATGTTCAACATCGCGGGGGTCCGCTGGGGTTCTTGAAAGTGATCGATGATCGCACGCTGGCCTTCGCCGATTATCGCGGCAATCTCCAATATATCAGCACCGGCAACCTTGCTGCCGACGGCCGAGTCTGCCTGTTCCTCATGGACTACCCACGCCGCGCGCGGCTCAAGATCTATGCCCATGCGGAAATCCTGGCCCTCGACGCCGATGCGGCTTTGACCGAAAGCGTCACCATGCCGGGCTATGGCGCGAAGATGGAGCGCATCTTTCGGCTGTCTCTGGATGCCTTCGACTGGAATTGCCCGCAGCACATCACGCCGCGCTTCACCGAGCAGGAGGTCTCCAATGCTGTGCAGCCGCTGCGCGACCGGCTGGCGCAACTCGAAGCGGAGAATGCCGACCTCCGCGCGCTTGTCGAACGTCTTAAGTGACTGACGTCTTCAGTCGCGGCATTGCCGTCGAACGCCAGAATGTTCATCGGGGGTTGGCGCTGGGAACGGGATGGCGCCGCGGCCAAAACAGGGCGGCGGCGCACAAGGCATAGGTGATCGCGAAGAGAACGTAGGCGATGCGGGTGGAGAAGGATTCCGCCGCAGTGCCGGGCAGGGGCGAAACGCCGAGTCCGAAGAGGATCAGGAAGATCGTGAGCGCGCCGGCATAGACCTTGCCCGTTTTCTCATGAGCCGCAGCACTCCCCCCGAAGAGGAGCCCGACCACCAGAACGATCAGGAACAACCACCAGAGCGTCGGGTCCAGGGAAAGCACGACATAAGCGAAAGAGGCGACGATGCCGCCGAACAGATTGACGATGACTAGGCCCAGGGCCGTCCGCCCGCTGGTCGCCAGATCGAGTTGCCCCAAGAGCGAGGCGACGGTGATCGGGATGACGATAGCCGTCGACAGCCTGCTGTCGACGAGGCACAGGACCAGGGCGCCGAGCAGGATGAAGGCGCTGGCGACCGCGCGCCATGGTGTCGCCAGCGCGACCGGCGCAGCGGTCGTGGGCGCGGACGATCCTGCAGGATCGGGGAAGGCGGCATGGGCGAGCCAGGACAGAATGGCGCCTGTGATCACGGCCTTCACGAGAATGAGGATGATGGATCCCCCCAGGTCGCGCTGAAGGATGCCGAGCAGAGGAACGATGATCGCCATGACGAGCACGAGAAATACGGCCGCGCCACCGCGGTTGGCTCCCTGCATGAGGAAGCACGTAAAGAAGAGGAGCCACAGCAGCGGGAGGAGCGCCAGCGGGCGGTCGCCCAACAGGCCTGTCGCCACCGCCAATGCCTGGCCCACCACCATGATCAGGACGACCATGCCCAGTGCCTGGGAGAGAGCCAATGGTCGCCGATCCGCGGTCAGAAACTGGGCGGCGAACAGGGGCGCGAGGAACGGCATCACCTCTCCCGATGCCAGCGACCAGGCAAAGCCGACCGACACGGCCAGAGCGATGCGCAGGCCCTGGCGTCTGGCGCTTGTGAGGTCTATGGCCGCTGATGGTGCAAAGATGCGTTCAGCTGACATAGGTCAGTAGGGCGATCAGCCGCTCCCAAAAGGCACCGAGCGCGTTCATCACCGGATTGTCTCCGGTATAGATGACGACATTGGCCTGAGAGCCGTAGCGAAGACCCGGGGGGCGCGCATCCTCGAAGGTCAGCCGCACCGGGAAACGCTGCGGCTCCCGGACCCAGCCGCTCTGATTGCGGATTGTCGGCAGCGCGGAGTTCGTGTCGGTGCTCTGAGCGACACCCCAACCGACACTCTCGACGCGTGCCGGGAACACCCTGCCGGGCAATGTGTCGAAGACAACCTCCGCCGGATTGCCCGGCTTGACGTATTCGAGACTGTTTTCCTTGAACGCGGCCGCGATCCAGATCGTCCCGGCATCAATGAAGGTCAAAGCCGGCTGGCCGGCGCTGACGACCTGCCCAATCGCCAGCTGCAGATTGGTCACCACCCCATCCGAGGGCGCAATCACGGTGGTCCGCAGCAGATTGAGCCGAGCCTGCTCCAGCGCAGCAAGGGCCTGCTTGAGCTGGGGATTGTCCTGCCCTGCCGGGCCGAGTTCCTGGCGCGCACGCTCGAGATCCGCTTCAGCGCGCGTGACCGTCGCCTCGGAAGACTGCAGGGCTGCCGTGGCCTGATCATACCGGGCGCGCGCGTAGATGCCTTTGTCGACGAGTTGAAGGACGCGCTGAGCCTGTTCGCGGACGTTGTCCCGGTTGGCGCGAGCTTCAACGAGCTTTGCCTGGGCTGCGTCAACTGCGGCGGTGTTCGCGCCGATCCCCTGGCCGCTTTGCTCCAGCTTCGCCTCGGCGTCGGCGACTGCGATCTGGTAGGGCTGGGGGTCGATGCGGAACAGCATTTGACCCATCGGTGCGCGCGCATTGTCGGCAACACCGATCTCGATCACCCGACCGCTGACCTCCGAGGCCATGGGCACGATGTAAGCCTGCACGACGGCCTGGGAGGACGACGGCGTGATGCGCTCCATGGCGACGGATATCGCAAACAAGACAATCGACAGCAAAACCACGATCAGGGCGATGCGGCGCAGCGGGTTCGATGGGGCGGGATCGGTGCGCTCCGTCACGGGTCGTGGAGCGGGTTCCGAATCCAGAGCCGATGCTTCGGACATGTCTGCGTCCTAACGGGCGTCGGCGGTGTCGACGACCCGCGCGGTCCGGATGAACAGCGCCCGCATCTTCTCCCAGAAACTGGAGCCGAGGACGAAGAAGCTGGCGATCAGCATGACGTCACCGAGAAGCTGAAGCTGCCATAGATTGGGCCGCAGGCCTGGCCAGATGCTATCCACATACGGCTCCAAGAACGACGAGAGCAGCGGCAGGCAGAACATCACCAATCCGATGCGGTAGCGCAGCGGGCTGACGGTTTCAGGAGCCAGGCCCCCCACATACCCGAAGACGAGGCCCTTGAGCTGCTGGAACCCGGCCTTCCCCATGATCGCGATCACCGCGAGAAGCAGTATCTTGTTGGTGATGAACAAGCCGCCCGTCAGAGCCGCAATCGTGCTTCCCGGGAAATCCATGACGACGGCGAGAGGCAGCAGAAGCCACAAGGCGAAGGCGAGGATGAAGACGACGATCCCGAGCTTGAAACGCCAGCTCAAAGTCTCGACGTCAGCTGCACCTCCGATTGAAGACATCTCTTGGCTCCTCCCCGCATGCCGAAAGGCGCCGGTGTTCCTGCCCGACGGAAAACCAGCATCTCCTGCGAACAGCATATGATACAGTCGTGCGAAATTCAGCATCCGGAGTGTAGCTTACAGTAGCACACTGCGGTCTGAGGGGGCGGAGCCGTAATCGCTGGTGAACCCGGCACCCGTGGAAGACGCTTATGCTCGATAGGCCAGCGATTGTAGATCCCGAAGAAATTCGCGCGCAGCTAAGGCGCATCCTCGAGAGCGCGACCTTCGACGTCCCCGGACGACTCCGCCATTTCTTGCAGTATGTGGTGGACGAGACGCTGGCCGGGCGCGCCAACCGCCTGAAGGCCTATTCGATCGGCATCGAGGTCTTCGACCGAAGTCAGAGCTTCGATTCCCAAAGTGATCCCGTGGTCCGCGTCGAGGCCGGGCGCTTGCGGCGTGCGCTCGAGCGCTACTACTTGATGTCTGGTGCCACGGATCCGATCTTGATCGAGATCCCAAAGGGAGGCTACACGCCACGTTTCACCCTGCGGGCCGCCTTCGCCGATGATGAGGCAGCCCTGCCCAGTGTCGTCGATCGTCAGGAGCCCAGTCGTTTCCCCAGACAGCAGCGGCTATGGGCGGTCCTCGCGGTCATGGTTGTGGCCATTGGCGTCGGCGGCACTTACGGGTATCTCCGATCCGCAGCGTCCGGTGGCTCGCGCGCCCTTCCCGAGTCGCCCGCCCTCGTCGTGGCGCCTTTTATCGATCTTGGCGGCAGTCCAGACACGAAACTTTACGCCGCCGGACTCACTGAAGAAATCCTCAGCCAACTCGCACGGTTCAGGGAATTGACCGTGTTCGGCCGGGAGACCTCCGCCACTGTGGATCCGATGGTCGATCCCCTGGACCTGCGGTCGACGCTTGGGGTGCGCTTTGTGGTCGAAGGTGCCGTGCGCAGCAGCGCAGACAGGCTCCGGGTAACAGCCCGACTCCTCGATCTCGACAGCAATGCCATCCTCTGGTCGGAGACATACCACGAGGATCTCACAACGCGTGATCTGTTGACGATCGAACAGGACGTCGCCCAGAAGGTGGCAACTGCGATCGCCCAGCCCTATGGCACCATCTTTCAGGCCGGGCGAGGGCAGGCACAGCAAAACGCACCTGAAGATCTCGAAGCCTATGGCTGTACTCTGCGGTTTTACAGCTATCGGAGCGAGTTGAGCTCCGCTACGCATCTGGAGGTCCGAACCTGTCTGGAAGAAGCTGTCGCCCGCTATCCCGACTTTGCCACAGCCTGGGCAATGCTCGCCTACCTCTCCCTGGATGAGGACCGGTTCGAATTCAATCCACGCGGTGGCCAGCCGTCAGCAGCGGAGCGTGCGCTCCGGACCGCAAGGCAGGCGGTCCGCCTCGATCCCACCAATGTCCGGGCGCAGCAGGCCCTCATGACAGCTCTGTTCTTCAACCAGCAGACCGCAGACGCATTTCGGGTTGGCGAGGCCGCCTTGAAGCTCAACCCTAACGACACCGAGTTGTTGGGCGAATATGGAAGCCGCGTTGCACAGGCAGGCGATTGGGCTCGCGGCGCCGAGCTCATCCGGCAGGCACTCGCTCGCAATCCGGGCTATTCGGGATTCTACGACGGAGTGTTGGCGCTGGCGGCTTATATGCAGAACCAGCAGGAGGAAGCGCTCAGCCTCATTCGGCGCGCCGACATGCAAAAGTTCCCGATCTATTTCGCTGTCGCGGCCCTGATCTATCACGAGGTGGGTCTCGTGGAGGAGGCGACCGCCGCTCGCGTGCAGTTTCTGAAAATGCGCCCGCATTTCTTCGACGACCTAGACGCCCAGCTGATCAAGCGAAGCTTCAACCCTCAGGACCGGGCCAAACTGGCTGAAGGCGCCCGCAGAGCCGGATTTCCGGTGCTGGCAAAGCCTCTGTCGCCACCGGCCCCTGACCTTTTGGCTCTTCCTGCGAAAGTCTCGGACGGCGCCCCGTAGCAGCGGCGCGATCGGCGCGGCCCGGCGCTCCTAAGGGGCCCGCGTCTACTCGCCGCGGTCGCCCCGGAGACTTGAGGCACATGGCCCCTCAACGAAGCGGAATCCTTAAGGAAAATGGTACAGCTGGCCTGGCTTGAACAGGCGACCTCCTGATCCACAATCAGGCGCTCTAACCAACTGAGCTACAGCTGCATCGCGATTTGCGCGCAAAATAGGCGCTCGTTTCGCTGTTGGCAAGGCGCGATCGGCAAGAGGCGGGATCTCGTTATGATGCGGATCCCGCCAGTCGCTTCTTAGCTGCGGCGGGCGCTGCGAACCTGCTCCAAGGAGCGGATCACATTATCCTGCAGAGGCTTGCGCGCCTTGTCCTGAAGCCCCGTGGCAAGGCCTGCCAATTCCCGCCCCTGAGTCGTGAAGCTTTCGACGGACTGCTTCAGAAACTCCTGCTGGAGCGCAATGGCCTGAGGCACATCGCGGACCGTCATCATCTTGCGGAAGAATTCCAAACCCGTGGCCATGTTCACCTGGGTGAACTCCATGAGCTTCTTCTGCATCTCGCCCATGCCGCCCTGCCAGCTCTGGACCGAGACATCGAAAGCGCGCGCCTGATCATCGGACAGGCTGCGGATCTGATCGACGGCCTGGGTCGCCTTGGCCTTGCTCTGCGCCACGACCTTGTCGACCGCCGGGTGAGGCATCCGTGATTCACCGCTTGCCGTGGGCATCGGGGTCTTCACGGCCTTCTCAGCCAGCTTCATCGTCCCGCTGGTGGCCTTGGCCAGGGTTTCGCCCGTCGCCTTGCTCATGGTCTCGGCCGGGCCGGCAACAGGCTTGGCAGACGTCCCTGGCTTCGCGGTGGTCTCTGGCTTCGCGGCGGTCTCTGGCTTCGCGGCGGTCTCAGACTTCGCAGCCGTCTCAGACTTCGCGGTGGTCTCTGACTTCTGAGCGGCCTGCGGCTTTGCGGCGGTGTCGGGCTTGGTTGCGGCAGCGGTTTTTTCCGCGGCCGGTGCCGACGACTTGGAGGCGGACGCATCGGCATTGGATGCGGCGGTCGTCGACTTCGCTGCTGCAGTATCCGCCTTCAGTGTGGAGGCCTGGGGCGTGGCTGCTGGCTTGGCTGCGGCGGAACTCGAATGCGAGGCCACGGGAGCGGATCTCACCTCGGCGGTCTTCGCCGATGCCTTGACCGTCTTGCGCGGGGCTGCACGCTTGGCCGCACGCTTGGCGGGGGCGGGGATCTTCGCTGTCTTGGCTTCGGTCTTCGGTGCCGTGGAGGCGCCCTTGTCAAGCTCTGTCATGGGATTTCCTTTGTCATGTCCGCCGCAGGAATCATTGAAACGCACGCGGTGCGGCGTCCTTCGTCTGCGTTTGGCTTTAACGCCACTATACGGCCTTTAATGTTGCAGTGCAACAAAAGGTTCCATTTTCGTCTGTGCCTGGCTTACGGCACCCGCGTGTTAACGAAGAAACCCAGGAAATGTTGGGCGTCCATGATTTGAGCACCTTTTCCATTGATAGGAGGACAAGAATCATCCGTATCTTGCGGCTGTTAAAGCGACGGACATAGAGTTCGGTGAGAATGAACTCAGACACGGGCGAAGGGCCAGCCCGGGAGATTTAGTGGTGACCAGAGGGGGACGAGCGAATCTGGAGGCCTTGTCCGAGGCGACCCAGCCGGCTTGGCTGTGGGACGGCCAGCGGGCGCGGATCGTCTGGGCCAATGCGGCTGCCATCGCCTTTTTCGGTGGTCACTCCCTGTTCGACCTCATCGACCTGCGCTTTGAGCCGCGCGAGCCTTCCGTGCAGCGGCTCGCCGCCCTGCTGGACAGCCTTGCACCTGGCCGGGAACAGGACGAAATCCTCCGCTTCGCCGCAGGGGTGACGGGCCAGCCGATCGCCTGCCGCTGTCACTATCATCGTCTCGCCGATGGGCGGCCCGGAATCCTCGTCGTCGGCCTTGCCGAGCCCGAGCCCGTCCATGATCCGTCGGCGCCGGCCGATGCCGTCATGGACGCGCTGCCCCAGGCGGTGATGATCTTCGACGGCGAGGGCGGCCTCCTGCGGGCCAATCGGCCGGCCATGGATCTCTTTCCCGGCGCCCGGCGGCGCGACTTGGCCGCTTTGTTCGACGAGGAGCGCAGTGCGACGCGCTTCCTGGAGCGGGTAATGTCCGCGGGGATTGCAGGAGAAGTGCGGGCCCTCGATACCACTTTCGGCATGCGCGACATCCGTCTCGAGGCTCGCAAGCTCGAGGCCGTGGGGGCCGAACCGCAGCTCATGCTGGTGTTGGAGGACGTGGCCGAGCGCCGTGCATTGCAGCGCCAGCTCGAGGACAACGCCGCGAGGCTTACCGATTTCGTCGCCGCCAGCGCCGATTTCACGTTCGAGCTCGATCCCGAACTGCGCTGGATTTCCGTCAGTGGCGGCTTTGCGGAGGCGACCGGCACGGCTGCCGGCGACGTTCTCGGGCTCACCTGGGAGGAGGCCGCCCGCCGCTTCGGCTATGATGTCCAAGGCACTCTGCACGGCGCCATGGAGCAAGGGCAGGCTTGGCGCGCCATCGTCGAGTGGCAGGGTCCCGTCGGTCCGTCGACCCTCTGTCTGAGCGCGGTCGCAGTGGCAGGCGGCCGCGGCTATCGCGGCATCGGGGCCGTCGCCCGTTCGCAGAGAGGGGTGCCCGCCGAGAGATCCGCCGATCAACCCGCAGCGCAGTCGGCCGTCGTGGAGGAGCCCGTTGCGGCTCCTGCGGCAGCACTGAACGAGGCGCCGGTCCAGCCTACAGCCTCAGCCCAGAGCATCGCCGAACCCGCTTTGCTGGACGCGTCCGAATCCACGGCGGCAGACCCTGAGGCCCCCTTGCGGACTTCCGCCTTGGCTGCGGGATCGGCGGAACGCCGCCAGCTCAGCGAGGCGGATGCCGCCGCCTTCGAGAGAATTGCCCGCAGCCTGGGCACCGTGGCGCGCGACATCAGCGCGGTCAGGCCAGCGGGGTCAACAACCACGCCCCAGGAGTCCGCATCGGATCGGGTGGTGCAGGCTGCTCAGGCGCTGGTCGACAGCATCGATCAGCCGTCGCTGATCCATCGCGAGGGACGCGTCCTTGCCGCTAATGCGGGAGCCGCACAGGTTTTCTCTCATGACAGCGTCGAAGCCCTCCTCGCCATCGGTCTCGACGGACTGCTGCCGGGATGGCGCGTGCGCGGCGAAGAGGCCTGCGTCTCGACCGATGACGGTCGCGTGGCGCCGCATTCGATCACCGCGAAGACCCTCGATCTGCCGGATGGACAGGTCCGGCAGCTGATCTTCACGCCCCGCAGCGCACCCTTGCCGGAGCGGGAGGCCGGCAGCGAAGGCTGGACGCCGAAGGACGATACGCTGCGGGCCATCCTGGAGACGGCAACGGACGGCATCCTCATGCTCGAGCGCGACGGCTGCATCCGCAGCTTCAATGCCGGAGCGCAAGCCATTTTCGGCTGCGAGCCGAGCGCGGCCGTCGGCCGTCCCTTCGCGGAGTTTCTCAGCGCGGAGAGCCGCAAGACCTTCAAGGATTATCTCGACGTCATGACGGAGGGCACTCTGTCGCCCATCTTCAATGATGGTCGCGAGATCACCGGAGTGGAACGTCAGGGAGGCGAGATCCCGCTGTTCCTCACCATCACCCCGGTGGCGGAAGGCCATGGGTTCTGCGCCGTGCTGCGCGACATCACCCATTGGAAAAAGGCTGAATCCGATCTCCGCGCCGCCAAGGATGAGGCTGAGCGGACGTCGGCGCAGAAATCCGAGTTCCTGGCCAATATCAGCCACGAGCTGCGCACGCCGCTGAACGCCATTCTGGGTTTTTCCGAGGTCATGAAGTCGGAGCGGTTCGGTGCCATCCGCAACGAGAAGTATCTCGGCTATATCGGCGACATCCATGCCAGCGGCGAGCATCTGCTGAGCCTGATCAATGATCTGCTGGACCTGTCGAAAGTGGAGGCCGGCAAGCTCGAGCTCAACTTCACCGCCGTCAATCTCGTGGATGTGGTGGACCAGGTGGTGCACATCATGCAGGACCAGGCGCGCGAAGCCCGGGTCTTGATGCGGACCAGCATCCCGGCGGACCTGCCCTTCGTGGTCGCCGACCAACGGTCCATGCGGCAGATCATCCTCAACCTCCTCTCCAATGCAGTGAAATTCACCGAACCCGGCGGCCAAGTCATCGTCTCGCTCGTCATGACGCCCGAGGGGGAGGTGAAGCTCCGGGTCAAGGATACCGGGATCGGCATGACCGAGGAGGAGCTCGTCGATGCGCTCCAGCCTTTCCGCCGCATCGAGACCAAGCGACGGAGCAGCGGCGGCACCGGGCTCGGCCTGCCGCTGACCAAGGCATTGACGGAGGCCAACCGGGCGGGCTTCACCATTTCCAGCCGACCCGAGAGCGGCACCATGGTGGAAATCACCTTCCCCACCACTCGCGTCCTGGCGGAGTAATCCGTCCGCGCCGGCCGTCTTGATGGACGTGCTCGGCACCTTTTTCTCGACCTTCATGCGCTTCGGTTTGGCCGCAATCGGCTTCTACCGGGATCCCCGTCGCAGCCCGTCGGAAGGGATCTCATGGTGCCCCAGAAACCCCAATTGACACTCGATCTGCCCACCGCCGGCTTCGAGCGGACGTCCATCCTCGCCGCCCGGGCGATGGCGGCCCGTCAAACCATCGGGAGCGATGCCGCCCGCAGCAGCGATGCGGCGATGATCGGCCATGCCAATACGATCCATGCCCGTGGCGCAGACGCGGGGGCGAGTGCGGCGGAGCGGCATGCCTCGCAGGCTCTGCTCGCCCGAGAGGCGGCGATCTGGGCGCGCGCAATGAGCGCCGAGACCCTGACGCCCGAGGATCAGGTCGAGGGATATCTGTCTCTCTGGAGCATGGCGCTGACGCCCATGACGTCGCCGCAGTTCGAAACGCGGGAGGCGATTGCAGAGCGATGGTCGCAGGCTCACATCAGGACGGTCCCCCGATCGGAGCCCGTCAGCGGCAGCGGCGGCGAACTCGGCCTGTATTCCGGGTTCGGATACAGGCCGGCACGGACCGATGCCGAAATGGAGACCTTGCGTCTTGCCCATAAGTCCATGCTGCTCGCCTTCGGCACCTTTAATGGCCTCGACCGGGCCTATTACAAACAGTTTGCGGATTATATCGAGGATCAGGGCCCGCAATTCTCCAAGGTGTTTGCCTGGCAAGAGGCGCAGAGGGCCGGGCTCAGCTGGGCGGACTATGCCAGACCCGTGGAAGCAGCCTGGACCATTCACCGCCTGACGGGGCGCTGGCCGGAGGCGGACGACACAGCGGCCGATGCGCGCCAGGCCAACATCCTCTCGGTTCTCGCAAGCAGTGGTGGCGGCGGCTCCATGGGGGCCTGGCACAGCGATGCCTTCGAGAGCGTCTTCAAGAGGCCGCCCTTGCGCGCACCGATCGAGGAGGATGAGACGGGGACCGCCTATCTCTACAAGGATTCCACAGGTAAATTCGGTCTCGTGCGCCCGGATGGCTCACTGCATCGCTACGAGACGAGCCCGATCAGGGCCGATGGTAGCATCGACCCAGCAGCGATCGGGCGTGCCATGGGATCATTCGATCGGGTCGTCTGGCAAGATCTGGAGACCAGCAGGCGGACCGGTGCCGAGGAGAGAGTATCCACCCTTCTCGCAGACGGAGCCGCCAATCATCTGAGGCTGAAGCTCCTCGCCTGGAAGGAGTCCGGCTATGATCGTCATGGTCTGGAGACAGTGCTCCGTGCGGTCGTTCCCTTCTATGGCAATATCGTCGATGCCGTGAATGATCCCTTGTCGAAGGTGGATGTGCAGAGCCTGGTGATCGACGGCATCGATCTGGCGGTCACGCTGGGAACGGCGGGTGCCGGCATCCTCAGCAAGCCCGGCTTCGTCGCCGCCAAGCTCGGCATCAAGGGACTGACGGGTGCTGCCAAGGCGAGCGCAATCCTCAAAATCGCCGTCGAGCATCTGGCGACCAGGGATTCGGCCGTCCTCTTAGGCAAGGGGCTCGCGGATTTCGTGGTTCCCGTCTCCTCGGTGAAGGACATCGTCAAATCGGCATCCTCGGAATTCTTCCATCATGGGGACGCCGTCCTCAAACCCCTGGGCGCGGGCGCTACAGGGGGTAGTGGCCTGGCGGCCAGTGAGGTGAGAGCCTACACGCCGAAGGACATTGACGACATTGCCTTCATCGACGAGAGCGTATCCGATCTCGTGCCGGCCAGAGCTCCGGAGGAGATCATCGCCGAAGGAGCCGTCCACCCCGTAGAGGCTCCCGCCGCGGCAGGACGAACACTCACCAAGCACGGCTATATCGGTCCAGAGCCGTACACCCGGGAGGTGTTCAATCACAATGGCCTCAAGACCTATGTGGACCGCCACGAAGAGTTCATGAAGCCGGCGGAAGAGCTGCCGAAGAACGCCAATGGGCTGCTGGTGCGGGACGATTACGAACTGCTGTTCCGGGCGGATACGCGCTCACCGGAGGATATCGTCATGGCCGGAGGTTTCGAAGGCTCATATCACTTCTATTATGACCGGATGACCGATGAGATGGCGCTGATCACCAGCGCTTCGGTGGACGGGGCTATGACCCATGGCCGCGCCGGTGAGGCTTTTACCGGCAATCGGTATTTCTACTATGCGATCGAGGCCAAAGGCCGGCCCGCCGTCTCGCTCAATGAAAACGCCCTCAAAAATGCAGAAGGGCTGGCGAATTTCCGGGAGGTCGATCCCGTCTATTTCAGGGCGGAACCGCGCCAGGGTGTGGACACGTATTTCGGTGAGACATGGAAAGTCGACGAGGTGCATGTCGAGGGCGCCATCCCCTTCGACAAGATCTATGTCTTCGATGCGAGCCATCCCGGTTGGAACAAGAAGCTCTCTGATCTCAACAAGCAGGGCGAGCTGGGGGCCTTCGGCTATCCGCTTGCGGATCTGCCGGAGGCCAAGCTCGCGCCGTCACCTGAGGAGTTTCTCTGGTTCGCCGCCTGAGCTGAGCCGCCGACGCAAGCTCAGCCCTGCAGCTCGGCCAGATCCTTATAGAGGTCCAGCGCCTCGGGGTTGGCGAGGGCCTCCTTGTTCTTGACCTCGCGGCCATGGATCACGTCGCGCACCGCCAGCTCCGTGATCTTGCCAGATTTGGTGCGCGGGATGTCGGAGACGGCAATTACCTTTGCCGGCACATGGCGCGGCGAGGCGCCGACCCGGATCTGCGTCTTGATGCGTTTGACGAGTTGTTCGTCCAAGGCCGCGCCGTTGCGCAGCCTTACGAACAGAACGACGCGCACGTCGCCGTCCCAATCCTGGCCGATGGCGATCGCCTCCAGCACGTCCGGGATCTGCTCGACCTGGGCATAGATCTCCGCCGTGCCGATCCGCACCCCGCCCGGATTGAGGGTGGCATCGGAGCGGCCATGGATGATCATGCCGCCATGCTCCGTCCATTCGGCAAAGTCACCATGGGTCCAGATGCCCGGAAACCGGGCGAAATAGGCATTGAAATATTTCTCGCCGGTGGGGTCGTTCCAGAACATCACCGGCATGGAGGGGAAGGGGGCCTTGCAGACCATCTCGCCCTTGCCGCGCGGCATGGGCCGGCCCGCATCGTCGAAGACATCCATGGCGTTGCCCAGGCTCGGGGACTGGATCTCGCCTTCATAGACGGGCAGCAGCGGATTGCCGCTGACGAAGCAGCCGCAGAGGTCGGTGCCACCGGAGACGGAGGCCAGATGGATGTCGGGCTTGATCGCCGCATAGACGAAGTCGAAGCTCTCGGGCGCAAGCGGGGAGCCGGTCGAGTACATGGTCCGCACCGTCTCCAGCCTGTGGGTCTCGATGGGCCGCCAGCCGGTCTTCTTCACCGCATCGATATATTTCGCGGAGGTGCCGAAATGGGTCATGCCGACCTCGTCGGCATAGTCGAAGAGCACCCGCTCGGAAGGCGCGAAGGGCGAGCCGTCATAGAGGATGAGGGTGGCTTCGGACATGAGACCCGACATCAGCCAGTTCCACATCATCCAGCCGCAGGTCGAGAAATAAAACAGGCGGTCACCGGCCTTGATGTCGCCGTGCAGCTTCTGCTCGGTCAGATGCTTGAGGATGATGCCGCCGGTGCGATGGACGATGCATTTGGGAACGCCGGTCGTGCCGCTGGAGAACAGGATGTAGATGGGATGGTCGACTGGGAGCTGCGCGAAATCGATCTCGCCGGCCGGGTCGTTTCCAAGGAAGTCGCCATAGACGACCGCGTGGGGAAGCTTCTGCGCTGTGTCTGAACCGCGACCGAGATAATCGATCACCACCACCCGCTCGACCGTCGGCAGATGCTGCAGGACATGGTCGACCTTGTCGGAGATGTCCAAGGCCTTGCCGTTATAGTAATAGCCGTCGCAGACGATCAGTACCTTCGGCTCGATCTGGCCGAAGCGGTCGAGAATGCCGCGCTCGCCGAAATCGGGTGAGCAGGACGACCAGATCGCGCCAATGGCCACCGCGCCCAGAAAAGCGACGGCGGTCTCGGGCATGTTGGGGACGATGCCCGCCACCCGATCACCCGGCTGCACGCCGGCTGCGCGCAGCGCGCGCGCCATGCGTGCGACGCTCACATAGAGTTCATTCCAGCTCAGCTCGCTCCTGGCCTTGTCCTCGCCGCGGAAGATCAGGGCCGGCGTGTCGTCGCGCCGGCGCAGGGCATTTTCGGCATAGTTCAGCCGGGCATCGGGAAAGTAACGGGCGCCAGGCATCTTATCGCCGTCGATGAGGACCCGTTCACCCCGAACGGAGGCCCTCACGTCACAGAAATCCCAAACCGCATTCCAGAAATCATCCTGCCGCTCGACCGAGAAGCGGTGGAGAGCATCGTAGTCCGTCAGCCGGAGGCCATAGCGATCGTTTACATCATGGATGAAGGCGGTCATGCGGCTGCCATCCTTGCGCGCGGCGGATGGTGTCCAGAGGGGTTGCTGCAACTCACTTCTCCCTAGGGGCCTGGATTTTGGCCGCACCATAGGGGCTGGGAGCAGCGACCCCAAGTGTTTTTCGCCCAGCCTGCAAAACATCTGGCCACGTGTGTTCAGGCGGAAGAATGGTAAATTGATCCGACCGAATCACTAGGCCCGGCCTGTCGCAAAAGCGCCGCACCGTCGTCGCATGTTGCGCGACACCACCGACCCATTGAAGAGGAAGCGGCCTTCGTGAAAAGCCTGCTCTATATTCTGCTCGGCATCGTCGGGCTTGCGATCGTCGCCTTCATCGCGTTGCCCTTCGTCATCAGCCCGGATTTCGTCGCCCGCAAGGTCGCCGAAGCGGTAAAGGAGCAGACCGGCCGCGAGCTCATGCTGGGGGATGAGTCCAGCTTCTCATTCTATCCCGACCTCGCCGTCGAGCTCAACGACGTCACCCTGACCAACCCTCCTGGAATGGCGGCCGGCAACCTCTTGCTCACCGACCGACTGCTGGTGAAGGTCGCCCTGATGCCTCTCCTGTCGGGGAATGTTGACGTCGAGGAGTTCATCGTCGAGGCGCCGAGGCTCAATCTGCTCATCGACGGCCAGGGTCACAGCAATTGGGTGCTCGATGCCGCGGCCGCCGACAAGCCGCTGGCGGAGGTGGAGAACCAGGAACCTGCAGACGGGATCGACGTGCCTCAGGACGTTCCTGACTCAGTCGCCGTGCCCTTCGACAGCATCAAATTCGCCCCCATCGAAATCCGGAACGGGGCCCTCCGGTATCTGGATGAGCGCAGCGGCACGAATTTCCTCGCGGAAGATGTAAACCTCACCTTGCATCTGGCGGATCTGACCTCACCCTTCGGTGCACGCGGCTCGCTCATCTGGAACGGTCAGAGGATCACTCTGGATGCGAATTTGCGCCAGCCGGCGCAGCTCGCCTCGGGCTCGTCGTCGGCCGTCGATGTCACCCTCGATTCGCCGCTGCTGAATGCCGGCTATGAGGGCCAGATCTCCCTTAAGGACGGCATCTCGCTTGCCGGGGTCATTGCCCTCAGCACACCCTCGCTGCGGGATTTCGCGCAATGGGCAGGGCAGAAGCTCGCTCCCGGCAACGGCCTCGGCGCTTTCCGGGCCGACAGCGCCATCGGCCTCCAGGGCCAGACGCTGACCCTCAAGGACGCAAAGATCGCGCTTGATGGAATGAACGGGCAAGGGACCGTTCGGCTCGAGCTGCAAGGGCCCCGGCCGAAGATCATCGCGACACTCGGCGTCGACCGGATCGACCTCAACCAATATCTCGGCGCCGCGGCCCCACCTGCCGGGCAAGGGCCCGGTGCGCCTGCGATCGCGGCAGGCTGGAGCAGCGAGCCCATGGAACTCGCCGGCCTCAAAGCGCTCGATGCCGACCTCACGCTGAATGCCGGCGGCCTCCTGTTCGATACGGTCAAGGTGGATGCGGTCAGCATGAAGCTGCTGCTCGAAGCCGGCCTGCTGGAGACGCGCCTGACAAACGCCTCGCTCTATGGTGGAACCGCCGTGGGCAGCGTGCAGATCGACGGGTCCAAGCCGGTGCCGACGCTGCAGATCGCCATGAGCGCGAATAATTTCGACGGCTATTCGCTATTGCGGGATTTCTCAGGGCTCGACCGCGTAGAGGGCCAGGCGGCGGCCAGCGTCCAGGTCTTCGGCACCGGCCGCAGCCAACTGGACCTGGTCTCCACGCTGCGGGGCAAAGTGGCCTTCCGCTTCACCGACGGGGCGGTGCGCGGCGTCAATCTGGCGCAGATGATCCGCAACGTCGCGACCGGGGTCGTCGATGGATGGCAGGGGGATAGCCAGCAGCTTACGGATTTCAGCGTCTTCGAGGCCAGTTTCGACATCGAAAACGGGCTGGCGGCGAATAACGATCTCAGCCTGCTGGGACCGCTGGTGCGGGTGACGGGGGAAGGCTCGATCGATCTGCCGACCCAGAGGCTCGACTATCGGATCGACCCGAAACTGGTCGCCACCCTGCAGGGGCAGGGGAGCACAAAGGATCTCGAAGGGTTCAATATCCCCATCGTGGTGAAGGGCCCCTGGAACAAACCCCGGATCTATCCGGACATCGAGAACATCCTGAAGGATCCCCAGGCGGCCTATAAAAAGTTCAAGGGGCTCGTCGCGTCCACAGGAAGCCTCGATCTGGGTTCGGGCAAGAAGGCCGCGCAGGACGTCCTCGGCAGCGGCGTCGAGGGCATCATCTCGGGCCAGGCGGGGGAGATCCTCGGCAGTGACGAAGCCGGTGCCGCTCTGGGCGCCACGGGAAAGCAGTTCCTGGATGGGCTGATGGGTGGGGCCAAGCCGGAAGAAGGCACTGCTCAGGCGCGCCCTTCTGAGCCGATCCCCGCGGCTCCCGAGGCAACCGGCACAGTATCGGAGGCGCCTGCCTCCGGTGTCGAAACTCCTGCGCCGCCCGCGGCTCCGGAGCCTTCTCCGCCGGTTGCGGCGCCGGACCCCGCGCCCGAAGCCGGTGCCGGCAATCCCGTGGGCAAGGGCGATGCTCAGTAGCGGTGTTCAGCCTCGCGGTCTGTTCTGCCTTCATCGTCGGATTCATATGTGTCAGTCTGGCTGAGCCCCGCCTTGCTCGGTCTTTGCGGGTTCAAATGCGGTCGCCATGATCAAAGTGCAGCAGGAGCCCTTCGATGTGGGGCAGGAGCTCAGCGCCCTGAAGGCCGGCAACACGGCGATCGGAGGCATTGCCCTATTCGTGGGCACGGTACGCGACCGCTCCGACGGTGCCGGCGTCTCGGCCATGACCCTGGAGCATTATCCGGGCATGACGGAGAAGGCGCTGGCCGACATCGAAGGCGAGGCCTTGCAGCGCTGGCCGCTTGAGGCCTGCCTGGTCATCCATCGCTATGGGCGGCTCGAGCCAGGCGAGGATATCGTGCTGGTCATCTGCGCCGCGGAGCATCGCGAGGCCGCCTTCGCCGCCTGCGAGTTCCTCATGGACTGGCTCAAGACCAAGGCCCCGTTCTGGAAGCTGGAAGCGCAGGGGGAGGAGACCCGCTGGGTCGAGGCGCGCGAGAGCGATGCGCAGTCGGCCGATCGTTGGGATCGGAAGAGCTGACGCATCCCTCATCAAGCAACAAAATGGTTGCTCTTTTAGTCTTGCAAAGGCAGATTAAAGGCAACCAGGAGGTTGCATATGAGCGACTGCATCGAAAAGTCCATAGAGATCAAGGCTTCGGTGGCGCGTGTCTGGAGGGCGCTGACCGATTACAAGGAATTCGGCACGTGGTTCCAGGTCGCCCTGGAGAGCCAGTTCGTAGCGGGACATCCGGTTCGCGGGCGGGTGACCTATCCGGGCTTCGAACATGTCACGTTCGAGATCCACGTTCAGGCGATCGAGCCGCAGACTCTGTTCTCCTTCACCTGGCATCCCTATGCGGTCGATCCAAAGATCGATTATTCCCAGGAACCGCAGACGCTCGTCGAGTTCAGGTTGCAGCCCATGGAGAGCGGCACTTTGCTGTCGGTGCGGGAGAGCGGATTCGACCGGATCCCGATGGAGCGGCGGTTCGAAGCCTATCGCATGAATGAGGGCGGGTGGGCCGAGCAGATGGGGAACATTCAACGCCATGCCGAGTCCGGAGCCTAGGGACATCCAAGACGCAAGACCGCCCGCGGCCATCTTCGCGGCCCTTGGCGATGAGACGCGGCTCACCCTGGTGGGCCGGCTGGCGCTCGGGCAAGCACAATCGATCGCTCGCCTGGCGGAAGGGTCGACGTTGACCCGGCAGGCGATCACCAAGCATCTGCAGGTATTGGAGGGGGCAGGGCTGGTTCATCATCTGAGGGTCGGCCGGGAAAGCCGCTACCAACTCGATCCCGCGCCGCTCAAGGCGGTTCAGGCCTATATCGACAGGGTCTCCGGCCAGTGGGACGAGGCGTTGATGCGGCTGAAGCGCTTCGTGGAAGATGGATCGGATCCAGCCTAACGGCGCCACAGGCTCGGGTCGAACAGGACCAGGATCGTGAAGAATTCCAGTCGCCCCAGCAACATGGCAAAGGCCAAAAGCGCTTTGGCCGTGTCGGGCAGGGTCGAGAAATTGCCGGCGGGGCCGATGGTCTGTCCCAATCCGGGTCCGACATTGGTGAGGGCCGTGGCGGCTCCCGTGATGCTGGTGGTGAAGTCCAGGCCAAGCGCCGTGAGCGCCATGGCGATGACCATGAAGCTCGTGAACAGGATCGAGACGAAGGCGAGCACCGCAACCGGAACGTCGTCGCCAATGGGTCGCCCATCATAGATCGCCCGGTGAACACGGTGGGGGCTGATGAGGCTGGCCAAGTAGCCCCGTGCCGTCAACCACATGATCTGAATGCGGAAGATCTTAATTCCGCCCGTGGTCGAGCCGGTGCAGCCGCCGATGAAAGTCAGGACGAAGAAGGCCCCCAGAGCCGGCGCGCCCCAGGAGGAGTAGTCGCCATAAGCAAAGCCGGTGGTCGAAATGACCGACACGATGTTGAAGGAGACTTCCGTCAGCACCGCAAAGAACGAGAGCTCGTGGCTCGCATAGCGCCAGGCGCTCATCCCGATGATGAAGAGCGCCACGATCCCGAAAAAGCCCTGGACCTGAACATCGCGCCAGATCGCCCAGCTGCCGCCCCGCAGGATTCGGATATAGAGCACGATGGGAAGGCTGCCCAGAAACATGAAGACGGTGGCGACCCACATGGTGGAGGGGTTGGTATAAAAGCCGAATGAAGCATCATGGGTGGAGAAGCCGCCTGTGGCGACCGTCGACATGGCATGACACACGGCATCGAAGAGGGTCATGCCGGAGATCGCGTAGGAGACCATGCAGGCCAGGGTGAGGAGGCCGTAAGAGGCCGCGATGTACCGGACCAGCTGACTTGCCCGCGGTACGATCTTGTCGGAGCGGTCGGAGCTTTCGGTGTGGAAAAGCTGCATGCCGCCAATGCGCAGGAACGGCAGGATGATGATCGCCATGACCACGATGCCGATGCCGCCCAGCCAGTTCAGGATCGAGCGCCAGAGCAGCAATCCCGGCGGCATGTTGTCGAGGCCCACGAGGACCGTGCTGCCGGTGGTGGTCAGGCCGGAGACCGATTCAAACCAGGCATCGACCAGCGACAGGTTCTGACCCACGAGCATGAAGGGGACGGCGCCGAAGATGGAGACCGCGCCCCAGGTCGCGGCCGTCACAAGAAAACCCTCCCGGCGGGAAATGCCGCTGTTCGCCTGGCGGTCGCTGACCAGCGTCAACATCGTCCCGAAAAAACATGTGATCAGCGCGGACAGGGCAAAGACCTGCCAATCGCTATGCCCGGCGGCAAGATCGGTGGCGACGGAAGGCAGCATGAAGATGCCCAGCCCGATCAAGATGATGCCGACCACGAACATGATTCGCCGCGGGTCGAGCACGTTCGCACGGCGTTCGGTCAAAGCGGCGCGAACCGCTGCGCGGTTCCCCGGCATGGGAGGAGGCGAAATCATCGACGCCATTATAGAGATGGGTCGCGGCGGTGTCGTCGATGATCAGGGCGTAAACACAAGGACTGCTCAAGCGTGCTCTAGAAGCTGCAGATCCTCGGGCAGGAAGCTCACGGTCACCGGCTGGCCGCGATCCGGGGGCGGGGCGCTCGGCGAGTTGAACGTGTCGAGAGAAACGAGGTTTTCCTTGAACCGCACCCGGATGCGGACGATGGATCCGAGGAAACTCACCTCTTCGATCGTGCCGTTCAAGCTGTTGCGCCCTGGTTCCGACTGGCCAAAGGCGATCGCCTCGGGCCGCAGGGCAAGGGTGCGCGTGTCGCCCGGCTTGGCCCCCTCGAAGGAACCGCTGACGGCCAGTTCCTGATCGTCGATCGTCATGCGTCCGGTGGCAGGGTCAACCACCTTGCCATGGAGGATGTTCAAGGTGCCCACGAAGGAGGCGACGAAACGGGTACGGGGATAATTGTAGATCTCGAAGGGTGTGCCGACCTGCTCGATGCGGCCTTCGCTCATGACCACGATGCGATCCGACATGGACAGCGCTTCTTCCTGGTCATGAGTCACATAGATGGTGGTGATGCCGAGCTCGCGCTGGACGTTGCGGATCTCCTCGCGCAGAGACACGCGGATCTTGGCGTCGAGGGCGGACAAGGGCTCGTCCAGCAGCAGAACCTTGGGCTTGATCGCCAGGGCGCGCGCCAAGGCCACGCGCTGCTGCTGGCCGCCGGAAAGCTGGTAGGGATAGCGGTCGCCGAGAGTGGGCAGGCCGATCAGCTTCAGCATCTCCGCCACCCGGGGCGCGATCTCGGCGGTGGGGCGCTTGGCGACTTTCAGGCCGAAACCGACATTGTCGGCGACCGTCATGTTCGGAAACAGTGCGTAGGACTGGAAGACCATGCCGATGTTGCGCTGGTTCGGCCTGAGGTCGGTCACGTCCTTACCGTCGATCAGGATCGTGCCCGCGCTCGGCGTCTCGAAGCCCGCGACCATCCGCAGGGTCGTCGTCTTGCCGCAGCCGGAGGGACCCAGGAAGGACACGAACTCGCCCCTCTCGATCGAGAGGTCGACATTCCGGACCACGGTGTTGGCACCATAGGATTTGCGCAGGGATCGAATTTCGAGGAACGCCATCACATCAATCCTGTCACTTGTCCGGCGTCATGCCGCGGGTGCCGCGCCCGAAAATCTGGATGAGACCTATGCAGGCCCAGGTGATGACGAAGGCAATGATCGCCAGGGCCGCCGGTTCATAGGCCCGGTTGGCACCGACCAGCTGCAGATAGGGCCCGAAAGCGGGACGGTTGAGGAGGCTGGCCAATGTGAATTCGCCGATCACGATCGCGAAGGTGAGGAAGGCGCCACTCAAGATCGCCACCCGCACATTGGGGAAGATCACCTTGAAGAGAATTGTCGGCCAGCTTGCCCCCAGGCTTTCCGCAGCCTCGGTCAATGTGCGGATATCGATGGACCGAAGACCGGAATCGACGGCGCGATACATGTAAGGCAGCGCCAGGGTCACGTAGCCGAAGGTCAGCAGGAGGTCTGTCGCCCGGGCGCTGGAGGTCATGGGCAGCCAGGAGGAGGAGTTGTAGATGCGCAGATAGCCGAAGACGATGACGATCGCCGGGATCACCAAGGGCAGCAGGGTGATGAATTCGACCACCGGCCGCAGCCGCGGCAGGCGAAGCCGGATCCAGTAGGCGGTGGGCACCACGAGCAGCACGCCGATCAGGATGGTCAACAGCGCTAAAGTGGTCGAATAGAGGAAGCTCTTTTGGAACCCCGGATCGGCCAGCACCACCCGATAGGCCTCGAAAGAATATTCGCCGCGCTTCATGCGCATGGAAAATTCCAGGGTCGAGATGAGAGGCACCAGGAAATAGAGCGCGCCGATGGTGACGGCAATCCAGGAGCCGAGGCGGGAGCCTTTCATCGGAGCCACTTCTCGCTGCGCGCCCGGAGCCAGATGTAAAGACCATTGGAGGCGCCGGTGATGAGGATCATGCCCATGGCCAGGGCATAGCCGAGATTGGGGTCGTGGAGCACGTCGCCGCGGATCTGGGCATAGAGCAGGATGGTGACGATGTTCAGGGACGATCCGGTCAGGGCATAGGCCGTCGCCACCGCGCCGAAGGAGTTCGCAAAGAGCAGCAGCGTCGTGCCCAGAATGCTTGGCCAGAGGATCGGAAGCGCCACATAGCGCCAATATTGCCAGGTGGAGGCTCCGAGCGTGGAGGAGGCCTCGCGCCATTCCTTCTTGAGCCCGTCCAGCGCCGGGGTCAGGATCAGCACCATCAACGGGATCTGGAAATAGAGATAGGTGAGGGTCAGGCCCCAGAAGCTCAAAAGGTTGAAGCCGGTGGAATAGATGTTGAAGCCGAGATAGGTGGTGAGCAGCCAGGTGACGAGGCCGGTCCTCCCCAAGGTCGCCAGAAAGGCGAAGGCGAGAGGAATGCCGGCGAAGTTCGACGCGACGCCCGAAAACGTCATCAGGGTCGGCCGCAGCCAGGCGGGCAGATTGCCCAGCACCACCGCATAGGCGAGTGCGAAGCCGAGAATGGCGCCCACGATGGCCGAAGCCGCGCTGATCTTGATCGAAATCCAGTAGGCGCGGAGGATCGTGGGCTGGAACAGACGGAAGAAGTTGTCGAAAGTGAAGTTGCCCGCCGGATCCTGGAAGGCCCCGACCACCAGATCAAGGGTCGGCCAGATCAGGAACAACACGGCGAAGGTGAAGAACGGCACCACGCCGAGCCACGCCCAGGACAAGGGCTCCTTGCGGAGCCCAAGTCCGGAAGCCTGGATGTCTATTGTCTCTGACGCCTGAGCCATGACGCGCCTTAAGGGAGGATTGCCTGGAGACTGGGTATCTCGTCATCCCCGGCCTCTTCTCTTCGTCCGTCCCCCACCCCTCTCAGTCATCCTCGGGCTTGACCCGAGGACCCAGGACTGGAGGGGGAAGGGGTCCACCGCTTGGCCCCTGTATCCTCGGGTCAAGTCCGAGATGCCGGCATCACTCACAGATCACTGCGAGACCAAAGGGGCCGCTTCCCTGGAGCGGATTGCCTTCGCTCTCGCCGCCAAGCCTTACTGCACGCTCGCGCCGACGACCGTGTCCCATTGCTTGGTGATGACTTCCTTGGACTTGTTCTGGTCCTCGACGCTCGGGAAGACCGCCGCCTTGTAGGCTTCCGCCGGCGGCAGCTTGTCGAGCATCTCCTGGGGAACCTTGCCCTTTTCCACCAGATCGTTGAAGCGGATCGGGTGGCAGTAGCCCTTCAGCCAACCGAGCTGGCCCTCGTCGGAATAGAGATATTCCATCCACAGTTTGGCGGCATTGGGATGGGGTGCGAAAGCTGAAATCGCCTGGACGTAGACGCCTGCGACAACGCCGGATCTCGGCACGATAACCTCGACCTTCGGGTTGCCCTTCAGGGTGTCGCGATCGGCCAGGGCGTTATAATCCCAGCGGATGACGATGGGGGTCGAGCCCTGCGCCAGGGAGGCCGCCTTGCCGATGACCGGCACGAAATTGCCGGCCTTGTTCAGGTCGGAGAAGAATTTCAACCCGGCCTCGGCGACCTTCGCGGGATCCGTCTCACCGGCCGCCAGGCCTGCGGCATAGACGGCCTGGATCGCCTGGTTGGAGGCGCGCGGGTCGCCGGCAAGGGCCACCGCATTGGCGTAGTCGGACGCCAGCAGATCCTTCCAGTCGGCCGGCATCTTGGTGACGATGTCGGCGTTCACCTCGAAGGCGAGCACGCCGTAATAATCGCCATACCAGTAACCTTCGGCATCCTTGGCGCTGTCGGGAATGCTGTCCCAGGTCGCCACCTTATAGGGTTGGATCAGGCCTTCGGCCTTTGCGGCGGGTCCAAAGGACAGGCCGACATCGATGACGTCGGGCGCCTGCGGTCCGGTGTTGCCCTTATTGGCCTTGATCGCCTCGATCTCGTCGCCGGAGCCCGCATCGGGGTTCAACTCGTTGATCTGGATGCCGTACTTGTCCTTGAAGCCCTGGATCAGCGCGCCGTAGCCGCACCAGTCATGGGGCAAGGCGATGGTGGTCAGCTGGCCTTCCTTCTTGGCCGCCTCGATCAACTCGGCCGATTGCGCAAAGGCCTGTCCGGTCACTGCCCAGACGGCCAGTAATGATACGGCGGCGCGCAGCATGGATGTTTTCATCGAAGTCTCCCCTAGTGGCGCCCTCGGCGCCTGCGTTTGTTGCGGCTATCACGCCCGGATGACGGATCCGTGTCAATCGGACTCTTGGGCTAGCTTGTGACGGGCCTCGGCAACGCTCAGCCTTGCCTGAGGCTTGCTCGAGCACGGGGATGTGACAGGTTGATGACGAAGTCTGGGCGCCGCCTCATCGGAATGTGCCGAGACGTCAGCCGCGGGGATTGGGCTGGGCCACGACGCGCCTGCGGCTGCGCCGTTTCGGCAGCAGACGATAGAGGAGCAGGACCGCGATAATCCCCGCATAGACCAAGGGCTCCGGCGGCCAGGATTTCACCGCGAGAATGAAATGCACGGCTCCCAAGGCGGCGGCGAGATAGATCAGGCGATGCAGCCGCCGCCAATTGACCCCCAGCTTGCGGATCGAATAGCCATTCGAGGTGACGGCGAGGGTGGTCAGGATCACCAGGGCCGCCATGCCCACGGTGATGAAGGGCCGTTTCACGATGTCGGCGCCGACGGCCGCCAGATCGAGGGACTGGTCGAGGATCAGGTAGGTCGCGAAGTGGGCCGCTGCATAATAGAAGGCCAGCAGTCCCAAGGCGCGCCGATAGCGGATCCAGTTCAGTCCGATCAGGTCGCGGATCGGCGTGATCAGGAGCGTCAGGATCAGGAAGCGTAGCGCCCATTCGCCCAGCGTATGCTCAAGCACCTTCACCGGGTCGGCACCGAGCTGGTCCACGACACCCAGATAGAAGGTCCATAGCCCCGGTTGGAGGCCGATGACATAGACCAGCCAGTTGATGATCCTCGGAGAGAGCCGCACGTCAGTAGTCTTTGGTCAGATCCATGCCGGCATAGAGGCTCGCGACCTGCTCGCCATAGCCGTTGAAAGGCAAGGTGGGGATGCGTCCGCCGCCGCCGAAGAGACCGCCGCCTTCGCCGATGCGCCGCTCCGTCGCCTGGCTCCAGCGGGGATGATCGACTGCGGGATTGACGTTCGAATAGAAGCCATATTCGCTCGGCGCCTGCATGTTCCAGGCGGTCTTCGGCTGCTCCTCCACCAGCGAAATGCGGACGATCGACTTGATGCCCTTGAAGCCATATTTCCACGGCACCACCAGACGCATGGGGGCGCCGTTCTGGTTGGGCAGGGTCTCGCCATACAGGCCGAAGGCCAGGATGGTCAGCGGATGGTTCGCCTCATCCAGGCGCAAGCCCTCGCGATAGGGCCAGTCGAGGACCGGAAAGAAGCCGCCGATGCCGGGCATCTGGTCGGGTCGGACGATCGTCTCGAAGGCCACATATTTGGCGCTTCCCTGCGGCTCGACACGGTCGAGCAGGGCCTTCAGCGGGAAGCCGAGCCAGGGGATGACCATGGACCAGGCCTCGACGCAGCGCATGCGGTAGACCCGCTCCTCCATGGGGGCGAGCTTCAGCAAGGCGTCATAGTCCAGCGTCTGGGGCTTGTTGACGAGGCCGTCGATGGTGACGGTCCAGGGCAGGGGCTTGAAATTGCCGGAGTTCTGCGAAGGGTCGCTCTTGCCGGTGCCGAATTCATAGAAATTATTGTAGGTGGTCACGTCCTCCAGGGGCGTGAGCTTCTCGTCCAGCACGTACTGGCTCTTGACGCCTGTCAAAGGTGCCGCGGCCGCGCTGGAGGCGGCGATGCCACCCACCACTCCCGCCGACAGCGCGCCGGCCAGAAACTCGCGGCGTCGCATGTAGACGCTGCGGGAGGTCATCTCCGAGGGAAGGATATCTGCAGGCCGGCGGATCAGCACGGGGCACCTCAACTGCTCGTTGCGAATTTCTAACATAGTCATTTACATCTACGAAGCTTAGAGCCCAGTTGTTACATGCCGACCAAATCGGCGTGATTGAAAATGAGGAGGTTTGCGTGTCCGGACCGCCGACGGCCTCAGAGACCTTCTATCGCGACCTGAAGAGCTTTTCCGATTTTTCCGGCGTCTTCGAGTTCGAGCATTATCGCCCCTTGCCCGCGGATTGGGTGCTGATGGTCACCGACATCGTCGGATCATCGCAGGCGATCGCTGAAGGGCGCTACAAAGACGTGAACATGGCCGGGGCCGCCTCGATCACCGCGGTCCTCAACGTCTGTGGGGAGATCAAGGTCCCCTTCGTGTTCGGCGGCGATGGCGCCAGCATCGCCGTTCCGGGACAAGTATCGGCTGCAGCATCGCGGGAACTGGCCAAGCTCAGGCAGAGCATCGAAAGCTCCTTCGGTCTCGATTTGCGTGCCGCCGCCGTGCCCTTGGCCGATCTGCGGGCCCGCGGCACCGATGTGGCAGTCCGCAAGCTCGAGCTCAGTCCCGGCAATTTTCTGGCCATGTTCGCGGGCGGTGGCGTGGAGCTGGCTGACAGCCTCATCAAGATGGGAACCGATGCGGATCGCTACGTCATAGCGGCGGCGGCAGAGGGGGAGCCCGATCTTCTTGGCCTGTCGTGCCGATGGGATCCGCTGGTGCCGCGAAACGGACGGATGATGGCGCTGATGGTGCGCTCAACCTCCAGCACCGCCGCAGCCATGCGCCGGGACCTCGAACAGGTAATGACGCAGATCGCCGCCATCCTCGGCCAGGATCCCAAAGAGGCCGCCCCGGTGAGCCACCAATCCCTCCGGTTTCGCTGGCCACCGCGCGGGCTTTGGGCCGAGGCCCGGCTGGGCGGCCCGAAGGCCACGGTCCTGGCGCGCTATTGCAAGCTTCTCGGCATTTCGTTCCTGCAGTGGACGGGGCAATTGCTGAACCAGAAAGTCGGCCCCTACGATCCCGTCGCCTACAGGTCGCAGCTCTTCTCGAATACGGATTTTCGCAAATATGACGATACGCTGCGCATGGTGCTCGATGTCAGCGAGGCCCAAGCGAAGGCCATCGAAACGTTTCTCGAGGCAGAGTTCCATGCCGGCCGGCTGATCTATGGACATCATCTCGACGACAGCGCGCTGATGACCTGCCTCGTGTTCAGCCTGGAGAATAACGACCATATTCATTTCGTCGACAGCGCCCATGGAGGGTTCTCGCTGGCCTCCTCGGCATTCAAGGCACGATCGGCCGATCCCGTCATCTTGTCGTCATAGGGTGGGGCTACTACATTAGCTCATGAACCCAGGCGGCTCGCTTCCAAAGCAAGCTACCGGGTCATGAGCTCGAGCAGGTCGCTGAAGGGTGCGGATGTACCACCCCCGGGGCTGCTCGGGTATTTCCTTTTCTGATTCCCCATCACTCCCGCTGTTGAGCGATCGCTGCGCCGAAAGGCCCGCTTCGAGCGTTGCCAATGGCAGCGGCGAGGGGCGAGCCCGGCTCTCACATCTTCGGGTCGAATTCGAGCCCGTCGCCGATCTCTTCGAGGGTCAGAAGAGGCCGCTTCGGCACTGTCCGCCATGTGACCTTCTCCTTGTCGTTCTCGATGCTGCCTATCGAGTGCTTCGCCTTGCCGGTGGAATAGTTGATGCTGATGGTGTCCGTCTCGCCGGTATTGCGCTGAATCTCGGTGCGGTCATAGCCGATCATCTCGAAGCGATCGTTCTGATAACGGAACCTGTAGGTGGTGGTGGACATGCCCCAGCCGCCGGCGCTCATGAAGAAGTCTAGCGTGATGCGCAGAACGCCGCGCTCGATGCCCACGCCCTCCGGCACAGTCAAGGGATCGGAGACCACGGGGTCCTCCCGCCGCGGGATCAGGCTGTGGTTACTTACTGCCAGAGCATAGGTCCCGGCTCCCGTGCCGAAGCCGATGACGAGGAGGCGCGGATTGGTATCGAGCGGATCCTCGCCGAGCCCGTCCGGATTGGGAAGGATGTTCGCGGCCGCCCGGTCCCGGAGGATGACGACCAGATCCGCGATCCCGTCCCGGTTCAGGTCGCCTTGGCGCTGGAACTCGACCTGCCATCCGCGCGGGGCGAATCCCTCGGCGGAGGATGCCGTCCGGGGCGGGACGGGATCGGTCACGGAAGGGACCACCAACTCCTGAGCCGCTGCGGGAAGACTTGCAAACAGGAGGAGAAGACATAGCGTGCCGACGCGCATGAGGTTCATCCTTAACAAGAGATGAGACTGTTCGCCCGCTGGCGTAGGGTCCATCTTAACAAAGCAGAACAAGCGGGAACGGACCCTGTCCGAATCACCGACCTGCGGTAAATTCTCGTTCCGTTCCAGGCACCTGTAGCGCTTCCATGAAGCCGTATCTCAAGATGTAGCAGAGGGCGAGAGGACATCGCGATCATCCACGCGATATTCTCCCCACGCCGTTAACGACTCTGTCCTAAAACGGGACGAAGCACCGGCGTTACGCTGCTGGACAATCGCCTCGGTGCCCTCTTACCGGAACAGAAGGACAACGTTAGAATGGTCCGATAACCATCTGAGGAAGCGCTTCATGCATAAGATCTATACTCGCCGTGGATCGGGGGCTGCCGCCGTCGAGATGCTGCTCGACGAGTTCGGACTGTCCTATGAGCGCATCGAAGTGCCGCGCGGTCAGGAGAACGTGCCGGCGGAGATGCGACGCATCAATCCGCGGGGCGAAGTCCCCGTTCTGGTGCTGCCCGACGGCACGGTGATGACGGAATCGGCTGCCATGTGCATCTATCTGGCCGATCTTCACCCGGAGGCCGGGCTTGCGCCGGCCATAACCACACCGGAGCGCGCCACCTATCTTCGGTGGATGACCTATCTTGCCGTCAACGTCTACGGGACGTTCATGCATGTCTATCATGCGGATAAATATCATGACGACCCGGCGACCCATGCCGGGATCCGCGCCAAGGCCATCGAGCGACTTGCGGAGGATTGGGCCACCCTAGAGGCTGCTCTCGATCCCGGCCCCTATCTGCTCGGCTCCCGGATCAGCGCGGCCGACATCTATCTCACCATGTTCCCCTATTGGGATCGCGATCGCGCCGGCCTGTTCCAGCGCGCGCCACGGCTCGCCAAGCTGTGTCAGCTCGTCTTGGATCGGCCGGCCGTCGCCTCTGCCTGGGCATATCACGCCGCCGACATGTGACGTGTTGCCTGCGCATCGGAAATTCCACCGCAAGGGCCGGAGTGCGGCACTCCAGAGGAGCGCTTAAATTGGGGTCAGATCGATAATGGATCGAAGGAAGACCCCAATGCTCACTCCTCATACCGTCGCATCCGCCGAGCAGGATCCGCGCTGGCCGGCGGTGGCGGCGCGCGATGCATCCGCCGATGGCCGCTTCGTCTATACGGTCAAGACGACGGGCATCTATTGCCGCCCGTCCTGCCCGTCGCGATTGGCGAAACCCGAACATGTCGGTTTTGCGGAGAGCGCGGCTGCGGCGGAGGCCCTGGGGTACCGAGCGTGCAAGCGGTGCCGACCGGACCAGGCAGCGGGTCCCGCCCTGCATCGTGCAGAGCTGGTTGCCGAGGCCTGTCGGCGGATCGAGGCGGCAGACACGCTGCCGAGCCTTGCCGTCCTGGCCGCCGAGTCCGGCCTCAGCCCCTATCACTTCCATCGCCTGTTCAAAGCCGTGACCGGGGTGACGCCCAGGGCCTATGGCCAGGCGCGCCGCGGAGAGCGGGTGCGCAATGCGCTCACCCAGCCCGAAACCAGCGTCACCGCCGCCATCTATGATGCGGGTTTCGGTTCCAACGGACGCTTCTATGCGGCCGCCGATGGCCTTCTCGGCATGACGCCCACCGCCTATCGGGACGGGGGCGCCAATATCTGCATCCGCTTCGCCATCGGGGAATGCTCGCTCGGCCACGTCCTCGTGGCGGCAAGCGAGCGCGGGATCTGCGCCATTCTGCTGGGGGATGATCCGGAGGCGCTGGCGCGGGAGCTGCAGGACCGCTTTCCCAAGGCCGAGCTCACCGGCGGTGATCGTGCATTCGACACCATGGTCGCCCAGGTGGTGGGCTTCGTCGACGCCCCCGGCCTCGGCCTCGATCTGCCTCTCGACATTCGCGGTACCGCATTCCAGCAACGGGTGTGGGAGGCGTTGCGCGAGATCCCCCCGGGAGAGACCGCGAGCTATCGCGACATCGCCGAGCGCATCGGTGCGCCCAAGGCGGTGCGGGCCGTGGCCGGGGCCTGCGCTGCGAACGCGATCGCCGTCGCCATTCCCTGTCACCGGGTGGTGCGGACGGATGGTGCGTTGTCCGGATATCGCTGGGGCGTAGAGCGCAAGCGGGCCCTGCTCGACAAGGAGAGCTCGGCATGAGAGCCTTGGCAGACAAGATCGCCCCCGACACCGCGCCCAGCCTCGACTGGGATGCCGCACGGTCGCTCGACGCCAGCGGCTTTGCCGTGATCGAGGGATTGCTCAGCTCGAGCGAATGCCGGGAGATCGCCGCTCTCTATCCCCGCGATGATCTGTTTCGCAGCCATGTGATCATGGCACGGCACGGTTTCGGACGCGGCGAGTACAAATATTTCGCCTATCCCCTGCCGGCGCCGCTGAGCCCACTGCGGCGCTCGCTCTATGCGCAGCTCGCGCCCATTGCCAATCGGTGGAACGAGGCCATGGGTATCGAGACCCGGTATCCGGCTGACCATGAGGCTTTTCTCACCCGCTGCCACGAGGCCGGGCAGACGCGCCCGACGCCGCTGCTCCTGCAGTATGGGCCGGGAGACTATAATTGCCTGCATCAGGATCTCTATGGAGAACTCGCCTTTCCCCTGCAGGTCGCGATCCTGCTGTCGAGACCAGGCGAGGATTTCACTGGTGGCGAGTTCGTGCTCACCGAGCAGCGGCCGCGGATGCAGTCGCGCGCTGCGGTGGTGCCGCTCGCACAAGGCGATGCCGTCATCTTCGCCGTCCATCACCGGCCGGTCCAGGGCACCCGCGGCACCTATCGCGTCACTCTCCGCCACGGGGTCAGCGCCCTGAGAACCGGCCGCCGCCACACGCTGGGCCTGATCTTCCATGACGCGCGGTGAGATCATCAATTGTTCGTTATAACGAACAAGACGTTGACATTTCCGTTAGTTGGCCGCTATTTCGCACGGGGCCGCTTGTGGGGCGTGATCGGCTTTGCCACAGTGGCCCGTAAGAAATATCCAAAAAAATTCGCGGGCGAGACGCAGGGCGGAAAACGGGGCGGCGAAACGATGACGAAATTCCTGATGCCCTTGCGTGTGAAAGTCCTCCTCGCCGTCGCCCCGCGCTGAGGACAGGGCTCACCTTGTCCATCTCGACCCCTCACTCATTGCGCGCAGATCCGCCCTCTGAGAGCCATGGCTCTCAGAGCGAGCCCGTCGACATCCAGGGCTCGGCTTTTCCGTCAAGAACCGCCAGGGGCAGCAGACGGACATTCTCGACGGCGTCGACCTCGTTGTTCGCGACCGCGAATTCCTGTCGATCGTGGGTCCCAGCGGATGCGGAAAGAGCACGCTGCTCAACTTCATCGCCGGATTGCTCCCCGTCCAGAGCGGCCGGGTCACGGTGATGGGCCAGCCCCCGGGCCGCGGCCAGTCGGTCGGCTACATGTTCCAGCAGCATGGCCTGTTGCCGTGGCGCTCTGTCGTTCGGAATGTCGAACTAGGGCTTGAGATCGCCGGCGTTTCCCAGGCGGAGCGCCGGGAGCGGGCGAGGGTCATCCTCAGCGAGTTGGGGCTGGGCGGTTTCGAGGATCATTACCCCAGCGACCTCTCCGGTGGCATGCGGCAGCGCGCGGCGCTCGCGCGCACACTGATCGCTGAGCCGAAGTTGATCCTCATGGACGAGCCTTTCGGCGCCCTCGATGCGCAGACCAAGATCTTCATCCAGGAAATGTTCATCACCTATTGGGAGAAGCACCGGACGACGGTGCTGTTCGTCACCCATGATCTGGCAGAGGCCGTCGCCCTGTCGGACCGGGTGGTGGTGATGAGCGCGCGGCCCGGTCACATTCTGTCGGCCTATGACGTCGACATTCCGCGGCCACGCGACATCGTGCATCTGCGCACTCTGGAGCGGTTCAATGCGCTGAACGAGGCGATCTGGAGCGATCTGCGCGCCGAGGCCCTGCTCGCCATGCGGGGGAGGTAACCCATGGAGTCCGGCTCCAAGCTGCTGGTGGCCCAGGTTGCGATCCTCGTCGGTGTTCTGGGATTCTGGGAGATCCTGGCGGATGCCGGCATCATCGACGTCGTCTGGCTCTCCAGTCCCACCCTCATCGCCGCCGCGTTCTGGAAATCGGTCCTCGCCAACGAGATCACCTACCACGCCTATGTGACGATGCAGGAAGCCATGGCAGGGCTCGCCGTCGGCGCTGTGGTCGGCATCGGACTCGGGCTGCTACTCGGGGTCAGCCGCTTCGTCGGGGCGGCCCTCGAGCCCTTTATCATCGCGCTCAACAGCTTGCCGCGCGTGGCCCTGGCGCCGCTGATCATCATGTTTGTCGGCATCGGCTTTGCCTCGAAATTCCTGCTCGCCTTCTCCCTGGTCGTGGTCCCGATGATGATCAACACCTATGAAGGCATCAAGTCGGTCGAGCCGGTGCTCCTGAACGTCATGAAGGTCTTTCGCGCCAATCGCCTGCAGGTGTTCACCAAGGTGCTGCTGCCCAACTGCGTGCCCTGGATCTTTTCGGGCCTGCGCGTTTCGATCTCGTTTGCGGTGATCGGCGCGATCGTGGGCGAGCTGATCTCCTCGCGCGCCGGCATCGGATTCATGATCGACACGGCGGCGGGCAATTTCGACGCGACCGGCATGCTCATGCCGCTGTTCGTGCTCATGATTCTCACCTTCGCGCTCGACCGGCTGGTCCTCAGGATCTCTCGCTCGCTGCTGCGCTGGCGGGAAGGGGCGCATTGATGTCACCGAAAATACCAACAAAATTCAGGAGGATACAGTCATGACGCGGCACGGTTTTGGGCGGTTGCTCGCCCTTACACTGATGGCAGGGTCGCTGGCCCTGGGCAGCATCCAGGCCATGGCGAACGAGGCCATCCATATCGGCGTCTCGAACAGGTCGCTGTTCGGCCTGCCGGTGCTGGTCGCCCAGCAGAAGGGCTTCTTCAAGGAGGAGGGGGTCGAGGTCACCATCGACTATTTCGGTGGCGGTACGCCGGCCACAGCCGCCCTCATCGGCGGCTCCGTGCAGTTCATCGATGCGGCCTTCGAGAATAACGTCAAGACCGTCAAGCGTGGGCAGCCGATCGTCACCGTGATGAATATCCAGACCGACTTCGCCGGCGCCATCATCGTGCGCAAGGACATCGCCGACAAGTTCGGTGGCAAGCCCACGCTCGAGAACCTCAAAGGCCTCAGGCTTGGTACCCTTGCCCGCGGCGGCTTTGCGGATGTGTCCGCCCGCTACGTTCTGCACAAGGCGGGGCTCGAGCCCGATGTCGACGTGCAACTGGTCCCGATCAAGGGCTCCGACCGCCAGCTGACCGCAGGGGAGGCCGGCGAGATCGAGGCCGCCTTCGTGATGGAGCCTTATGGTGCCATTGGCGTGGAAGGCCAGGATAAATGGGCCTATGTGATCAACATCACCGCCGGCGAGGGGCCCGACGTGTTCCAGGGCCTCGGCTACATCACCCTGCAGACCACGCGCGACTATGTGAAGGAGCACCGGCCGACGGTCGAGAAGGTGGTGCGGGCGCTGGTCAAGGCGCAGAGCTACATCAACGATCCGAAGAACATCGACGAACTCTCCAGCATTGCCGATAAGGAATATGGTGGGGCAGGCGTCGACATCATGAAAGTCTCGATCGAACGGCAGGTGCACGCCTTCCAGCCGGCCATGAATCCAAAGATGGTCGACAAGACGGTCGAGCTCCTGGTCAGCAGCAAGTCCATCGAGGCGCCCGCGCCCTCTTACGAGGAGGTGGTCGATACCTCGTTTGCCCCGTTGTGGGAGCAGTTCAAGAAATAGGCACGGACATGGGGCCGGGGCCCTCGACCTTGGGCTTCCGGCTCTCTGCCGTCTCGGGCATGGCGAAGAGGAACAGGATCAATCCCGCGGCGGCAATCGCCGAGAGGAAGAAGAATGCCGCGCTGTAGCCTGCCGCCACCACGATCACGCCGGCGATGCCGTTGCTGAGGCTTGCGCCGATGCCCTGGGCCGTCGCTACCGCGCCTTGGCTGACATTGAAACGGCCGGTGCCGCGGGTGAGGTCGGCCACCACGAGGGGGAAGAGGGCGCCGAAGATCCCGGCGCCCACCCCGTCCAGAAGCTGTACGCCCACCAACCAGTAGGGGTCGTCGGACAGGGGGTAGAGAGCGCCGCGCAGGGCGAGCACCGCAAGTGCCGTGGCGAAGATCGGCTTGCGGCCCCAGACATCGGCGCGGGCGCCCACCAGGAGCGCCACCGGCACCATCACCAGCTGCGCAGCAACGATACAGACGGACATCAAGGTGGTGCCGAGTGCCGCATTCGCGAGTGCCAGCTTCTGGCCCACCAGCGGCAGCATTGCCGCATTGGCAAAATGAAAGATCGTCGTGCAGGCGGCGAAGATCAGCAAGGGCCGGGAGGCCAGCAAAGCCCGGAACCCCGAAACTTGTTCCGCATGATCCTCGCCGGGCGCGTCGGCGAGGCCCCGAGCCAGTTCATGATCGATGGCGTCCGCCGGGATCGAGAGCGTCGAGAGAATGCTGGCGATCGCCATGGCCGCCATCAGCCAGAAGACGACGATCGGGCCGAAACTGTATGCGAGCGCACCGGCGATCAAGGCCGCTGCCGCATTGCCCCCATGGTTGAAGGCCTCGTTGCGGCCGAGGCGTTTGGCGAAGGCGCGAGGCCCGACGATGCCCAGGGTAATTGCTGCGATCGCGGGGGCGAATACGGAAGCGGCCACGCCCTGGATCGTCTGCAGGGCCGCGACCCACCAGAAGCTTGTGAGCAGGGGCATCAGAAGGGCGCTGCCGGTCACCAGGACCGCTGCGGCGACGATGACCGCCCGCTTGGCCCGGGTCGAATCGATCAGCAGGCCGGCCGGGGTCTGGGCGATGATCCCGGCAATGGCGCCCACGGAAATGACGATGCCGATGGAGGCGGCGTTCCAGTCCTGCTTGGCGAGAAGGAAGATCGCGAGATAGGGGCCCAAACCATCGCGGACGTCGGCGAGGAAAAAATTCACCGCGTCCAGCGCCGGGCGGGTGTTGCGAGCACTATTGGCCATGAAAGATCCTTGAGCCCGCCATCGCGGTGACGCAAGAACGCCGCTGGAGGCATTCGGTGCCATTGACCCGGCAACGATCGGCTCGCCTTGCCGTTCTTGCAGCGATTGCGGAGAAGACCCATGACCAGACGCGTCGTCGTCAATGACAAGATGCAGAGCCATTACGTCTATGAGTGCGTCGCGCCCATCGGCGGCGCCTTCGATCCCGCATTTGCGCCAGAGCTGACGCCGAAGGAGATGCTCGCCCTCGGGGTTTTCGGGGGCAAGTACATGACCGATGGTCGCGACGAGTTCCCGTCGAGTTGGTTCACGCAGGCCAAGCTCGCATCGGGCAGACGCGATCCGAACCTTAATTTCTACGGCGTCGATGCCAGCCAGCCCCTGTCCGTCTGGCGCCAGAAAGGCTGGCTGTCGGAGGAGGATCCCAGGGGCTGGTTCCAGTGGTATTGCCGCTATTTCATGGGGCGCCGGCTCGACCAGGAGGACCGGCGTCAGATCGGACGCTGGAGAGCAATCCGCCGCCATATCGGCCAGATCGTGAAGAATTGCGAGCCGGGCGAACTCACCTGCCGCAAGCGTCAGCGCCAGGCCCTGCTGCACTGGGCCTATGACAGTCGAAAAATCTGAGCGCTCACGGAAGAGGAACCTCACCGGTGTCCATGGGTTCTCCAGGAAACATGATGGAGACTGTCCCGGATGGCGCTGAAGGTCCTCGCCCTCAACTGCACGCTCAAAGGCGGTGATGCGCCGTCGTCGACCGACAAGCTTCTCAATGAGATCCTGGCGGAACTCAGCCCCTATGGCGGGGGCGGCGAGATCGTGCGAGTGGCCGATCTCACCATCAAACCGGGCGTCACCTCCGACGAGGGCGAAGGCGACGAATGGCCGATGCTGCGGCAGAAGGTGATCGCGTGCGACCTGTTGGTCATCGGCACTCCCATCTGGCTCGGACAACCGTCCAGCGTCGCGAAGCGGGTGCTGGAGCGCCTGGATGCGTTTCTCGACGAGACCGACGACAAGGGCCGCATGCCGTCCTTCGGCAAGGTCGCCATGGTGGCCGTGGTCGGCAACGAAGACGGCGCGCATCACGTGCATGCCGAGATCTACCAGGCGCTCAATGATGTGGGCTTCACCCTTGCCGCAACCGCGGGGACCTATTGGGTCGGCGAGGCCATGGGCTCCACGGACTACAAGGACCTGCGCAAACCCTATGAGCCCACGGTCGAAGCCACGCGCCTCATGGCTGCCAATGCTGCCCATCTCGCGGGGCTGTTGAAGCGCAATCCCTATCCCGGCCCGAAATAACCATAACCGGCAGGTTATAAAAAGCCGCTCTACATATCATTAGACACCCGAAGTCTCGCGCGCCATGCTGCACTGCAATGGGCCGACGATGCCCTTGGGGAGCACTGTCATGATCTTGTTCGAACGCGAGGAATTCCTCGAACGTATCGGTCGTGTGAAGGCCGAGATGAGCCGGCGCGGCCTGGACCTGCTGCTGGTCGCCTCGCCCGCCAACCAATTCTGGCTGACCGGCTATGATGGCTGGTCGTTCTATACGCCGCAGATGGTGGCCGTCAGCCTCGCTGACGAGGAGCCGTTGTGGATCGGACGGAAGATGGACGCCGTCGGCGCCAAATTCACCGCCTTCCTCGCTCCCGAGCACGTGGTCCCCTATCCCGACCACTATGTGGCCTCGACGGAACGCCACCCGATCGAATTCGTTGCCGAGGAGCTGAAGCGGCGCGGGCTCGACAAGGGCGTGATCGGCGTCGAGAGCGACGATTATTATTATACCGCAAAATGGGATGCGATCCTGAAGCGGGACCTGCCGAATGCGCGCTTCGAGGACGCCTTCCTGCTGGTCAACTGGTGCCGGATGGTGAAGTCCGAGGCCGAGCTCGTCTTCATGCGCCAGGCCGGGCAGATCGCTGCCGCCGCGCAGCAGGCGGCTTTCGACAAGGCCGAGCCCGGCGTGCGCCAATGCGACGTGATGGCGGAGGTCTACCGCGTCACCACCGCCGGCCTGCCGGAGTTCGGCGGGACCTTCCCCTGCAAGCCGCCTAATGCCATGGTCGGGGAATATTGCGCCGCACCCCATCTCTCCTGGACCGATGCGCCGCTGGTCGAGGGCGAGATCTTCTATATCGAGCTCGGCGGCATCCGGCATCGCTACCACTCCCCCCTGTCTCGCTGCATCTATCTCGGCACGCCCACACAGGAGATGCAGGACGTCGCCAAGGTCATCGCGGAAGGGCTGCAGGCCGTTCTCGACAAGGTGAAGCCCGGCGTCGCCTGCGAGGAGCTGGCCGCGGCCTGGAAGGCGGTCATCGCCCGCCACGGCATCGAGAAGGACAGCCGCATCGGTTATCCCGTCGGCATCGGCTATCCTCCCACATGGGGTGAGCTCACCGCCAGCCTGCGGGCCGGTGACAAGACGGTGCTCGAGCCGAACATGACGTTCCACTGCATCCCGGCGATCTGGATGGACACGTATGGGCTCGTCATCTCGGAGACCTTCGCCGTCACGGAGAAGGGCGCCGAATGCTTCGCGGATTATCCGCGAATCCTCACGCATAAGGGCTAAGCCATGAAGGCGACGGCGTCCCGTCGCGTCTTGCGCGGCGGCCACAACATTTATGGGCATGCGATCGGAATCCTCGTGATCGAGGGCTCCTTTCCCCGCCCGCCGGGGGCCATCGGCAACGCCGCGAGTTTCCCGTTCCCGGTCATCCATCATGTGGTCAAGGGCTTTTCGGGCAGCCGCACGGTGCGCGACCTCGGGGCCATGGATCCCGGCAGTTCGGCCTTTCAGGAGGCGATTGCGCCGTGGCTGGACGGGGCTCGGCTGCTCGAGGCGCAGGGCTGTCGCGCCGTCACCACGTCCTGCGGCTTCGCCGCCCTGTTCCAGCGGCATCTGACGGAGGCCGTCGACGTTCCCGTCTTTGCATCCTCGCTCATGCTGGCGCCGATGATCTCGCGCATGCTGAAGCCGTCCAAGCGTCTCGGCATCATCACGGCCGAGGCCCGCAGCCTCACCCAAGCCCATCTGGACGGGGCCGGGATCACACAGCCGGTGGCGATCATCGGCATGGAGGGCTGCGCCGAATTCGCCGCCACCGCCTGGGACGACCGGCCGAGCCTCGATTTCGACCTTGCGGAGGCCGAAACCGTCGACGTCGCCTGCCGGCTCCTGGCTGAGCATCCCGATGTGGGCGCCCTGCTGCTCGAATGCTCGCTGCTGCCGCCTTACGCGGCCGCGATTCAGGCGCGGATCGGGCTGCCGGTGTTCGACTTCACCCATCTCGTCACCATGGTGCATGACGCCTGTGCGCGCCAAAGCTTTCGGGGGCTGACCTGATGGAGGCGGTGAAATCAGCCGCCTATCCCCTGGCCGCCCTGGTGCTCATGATCGCCGGCTGGTATGCGGCCATCGACATCTTCGACATCCCCCCTTATCTGCTGCCGCGGCCGGAGGCCGTGCTGCAGCGGATCTACGAGGATTTCGGCTTCCTCCTCTATCACAGCTGGGTGACGACCTATGTCACCCTGGGAGGCTTCTTCCTGTCCATCGCCATCGGTATCCCGCTGTCGATCATGCTGGTCACCTGGCGCACGCTGGAAAAGGCGATCATGCCCTGGCTCATCCTCAGCCAGACTTTTCCCAAGGTCGCGCTCGCGCCACTCATCGTCGTGTGGTTCGGCCTCGGCATCCTGCCGAAGCTCCTCGTCACCTTCCTGGTCGCCTTCTTTCCCATCGTGATCTCGACCATCGTCGGGCTGCGCTCGGTCGAGCGCGAGGTAATTGAACTCGCCCAGTCGCTGCGCTCCAGTAAGATGCAGACCTTCTGGTATTTCCGGCTGCCGCTGTCGCTGCCCAACATCTTCGCCGGCCTCAAGGTGTCCGTCGCCTTCGCCGTGGTCGGTGCCGTCATCGCCGAATGGGTCGGCGCCTCGGAAGGCCTCGGCTACCTCCTGCTGCAGGCCAATGCCAGTCTGGATACGACATTGCTGTTCGCCGTCCTCGCCGCGCTCATGGTGATCGGTGTCGTCCTCTATTACGCCGTGGAGTTCATCGAGCGAGCCGTCATCCCCTGGCACAATGTGATCCGCCTGCATGGCGGGGCGGGAGCGGCCTGAGCGATGACACAATCCATCGAGCTGCAAGCTGTCGCCAAGCGCTTTCACACCCGGACCGGGCCCGTCGATGCGCTCGAGGACATCAATCTCAGCGTCTCGCCCTGCGAATTCGTCGCCGTGGTCGGCGCCTCTGGCTGCGGAAAATCCACCCTGCTGCGTCTCGTCGCCGGTTTGCTGCCGGCCAGTTCGGGAGCCGTCCTGGTCGGTGGCGAACAGGTCGAAGGCCCCGGACCTGGCACCGGAATCGTGTTCCAGACGCCCGTCCTGCTGCCGTGGCGCAGCGTAAGGCAGAATGTCGAGCTGCCGCTGGACATCCAGAGTGGACCAGCGTCGCAGCGTGCCGATGTCGACCAGCTCCTGAAGCTCGTGGGCCTGGACGGCTTCGCCGACAAGAAGCCCTATGAGCTGTCAGGCGGCATGCAACAGCGTGTTGCCCTCTGCCGCGCCCTCGTCACCGCTCCGTCGCTGCTGCTCATGGACGAGCCCTTCGGCGCGCTCGACGCCTTGACCCGGGAGCAGATGAATCTCGAGCTGCAGCGGATCTGGATGCAGGCGCCGAAAACGGTGCTGCTCATCACCCATTCGATTACCGAGGCGGTCATGCTCGCCGACCGGGTCGTGGTGATGACGCCGCGTCCAGGCCGCATCCAGGAAATCGTGCCCGTCGACATTCCTCGGCCGCGGGACTTCTCCGTGATGAAAGAGCCCGCCTTCTATACCGCCTCAGAAAAAGTCCGCACGCTCATGAATGCGGCAAGCTTCGTGGAGTGAACATGCCCCCCGCCCAAAGTCCTTCGCTGCTCGCCGCCCATCGTCCCATCGTCATGAGCGAACACGGGCTCGTGGTCGCCGGTCATCCGCGCGCCGCCGAAGCGGGGGCTGCGATTCTGCGCGCCGGCGGCAACGCCATGGACGCCGCGATCGCCGCAGCCACCACGCTGGCGATCGCCATTCCCTTCATGAACGGCATCGGTGGGGACGCCATCGCCCTGTGGTCAGACGCCGAAGGGCGGGTGACCGCGATCAACGGGTCGGGTGCGACGGCTGCGGCCGCCACCGTGGAGGCCTTCCAGGCCCTGGGGCATTCCACCATCCCGCGCCGGGGGCCGCTGGCGGTCTCGGTGCCTGGCGTGGTTGCGGCCTGGGGCCAGTCGCTGGAGCGCTTCGGCACCATGAGCCTGGCCGAGATCCTGGCGCCGGCCATTGCCTTGGCGGAAAACGGGGTGCCGCTGGATTCGACCTCCACCCGCTTCTTCAACGGCCCCGACTATGCAGCTCTCGTCGCCGATTTTCCGGCGCTGGCCACCATGTTCCTCGCGCATGGCAGCGCTCGTCTGGGGGCGCGACTGCGCCAGCCGCAGGCGGCTGCAACCCTGCGCATCCTGGCGGAGAAGGGCTGGAGCGCCTTCTATGAGGGGGCGCTTGCGGATGACTGGATCAAAGACGCGCGTGCGGCCGGCGTGCTGCTGGATGGCGGCGACCTTTCCCGCCATGAGACGCTGTTCGATGCGCCGCTGGCCATCGACTGGCAGGGCCATCGGGTGCATGTGGCGCCACCCAATTCCCAAGGCATCTCCCTTCTCGCCATGCTCGGTCTCGCCAACCAGGAGCAGGACGCGGCGGAGGACGGGTTCATCGATCCCGTCGCCCATCTGGAGCGCAAGCTCACCGCCTTCCGCATCCGGGACGCCTATTGTGCCGATCCCCGTCGGGTCGCCTTGCCCGCGGACATCCTGACGGCGGAAAGCCTCGCTGCCCTGCACCGAAGCACACAGGATCCCGTCAATCTCTCCGGCGGCGGCGATACCTCGACCCTTGTCGTCGTCGACGAGCAGGGGAACGCCGTCTCCTGGGTGCAGTCTCTGTTCGAGGCCTTCGGCTCCTGCGTGACCGTCCCCAAGCATGGGCTCGTGCTGCATAACCGCGCGATGCTGGAGCGACTCGACGACGATCCAGTGCGCGGCCTGAAGCCCGGGCATCGCCCTTTCCACACTCTCTGTCCTGCCATGGTGACGGGGGAGGGGGGTGTCGAGCTCGCCATCTCCACCCCTGGCGATCACGGCCAGCCGCAATCGCTGCTGCAGGTCATCCGGCGGCATTTCGAAGAGGGGCTCGACATCCAGGCCGCGATCGAGTGGCCGCGGATCCGCCATGACGATGGGCGGACCGTCCTGGTGGAGGACCGCTGCCCGCAGTCCTGGATCACACGACTGGAAGCGGCGGGGTGGACCGTGGAGCATGTCGGCGGCTGGTCGCGGCTCATGGGCGGTGTCAACGCCGTGCGACGCATGCCTGATGGTCTCCTGATGGGGGGTGCCGATCCGCGGCGGGAATGCTATGCCGTAGGAACGTAGTCCTGAGCCTGCGTAGCCACATCTGGCTCCGATGCGTGCCATCGAGCGACCGAGAGAGACAAAGACCAAGGTGAGTGAGGGCAGGCGAGAGTGGCGTATCGTCGGCAATATCAGCGCCGCCCATTTCGTCAGCCACTATTACATCCTGGTGCTGCCGCCGCTGATGCCGTTCCTGAACCGGGATCTCGGCATCGGCATCACGCAACTCGCCATCGCGCTGTCGCTGTTCAATCTGGTCACCACCGTCTTCCAGACGCCGGCCGGCATCATTGGTGACAGGATCGACCGCTTCTGGATGTTGATCGCCGCCTTGCTGCTGGGTGCTGCTTCGTTCGCGTTCTTCGCATTGGTGCCGACCTATTGGGCACTGCTCGCCGCCTTCGCCGTGGGTGGCCTGGCGAATGCGGCCTATCATCCGGTGGACTACGCCATCCTCTCGGAGCAGATCTCCGGCCCGAGGATGAGCCTCGCCTTTTCGATCCATACCTTCTCCGGCTTCGTCGGCTTTGCCGCCGCACCGGTCAGCCTCGTCTACATCGCCGAACATCTGGGTTGGAAAGCTGCGCTCTGGGCCTCCTGCGGGCTCGGCGTCGCGGTCGCCGTCGGCCTCCTCGCCCAACGGGGCCTGTTTGCCCGGGCAAGGCGGGCGCATGCCGCGAAATCCTCAACCCCGGCGCCGCATGTGTCCTCGCTCTCGCTGCTGAAGTCGCGCGAAATCCTGCGGAACACACTGATCTGGGTCATGCTGGCCACCGCCAGCACGGGCGTGCAGAGCTATGCGGTCATTTCCTGGAACGCGCTGTACGGCATTCCTCTGGATTTCGCCAATATCGCGCTTTCGGGCTATCTCTTTGCCACGGCCATCGGGGTGCTGATCGGGGGCATGGTGGCCGGGCGGACCCCGCGTCACGACCTTGTCGCTGCCATCGGGCTCGGAGGCTCCGCGGTGCTGCTCACGGTCGGCGGATTGTTTCCGCTGGCGCCGTTCCTCATCCTCATCGTCGCCGTGGGGGCCGGGCTGCTGAACGGGATGGTGCTGCCGTCCCGGGATCTCATCGTGCGCTCGGTTTCATCGCCGGGCACCTATGCGCGGGCTTTCGCCATCGTCAGCACCGGTCTGAGCCTCGGGGGCATCATCGCGCCGGTCCTGTTCGGACTGCTCTATGATCATGGCGCGTACCGGGCGATCTTCCTCGGCATCGGCGTGATCTACCTCTTCGGGGTCGTGTTGCTGTTCTTTCCCGCGCGGCGCCCCATCACGCTATAAAGGGGCGACAGGAGCACTTCGCCCATGCGCCTACCCAATCTTCGCCAGTTGCATACGTTCCGGATCCTCATGCAGACCCAGAACGTGACCGAGGCGGCCCGCCAGCTCAACGTCACCCAGCCGGCCGTGAGCAAGACGATCGCGAGCCTCGAAGACAGCCTTGGGGCGCGTCTGTTCCGGCGCATCCGCGGCCGGCTCTATCCGAGCGGCGACGCCACCCGGCTGCTGATCGAGATCGAGCGCCTGTTCGTCCAGCTCGAAGCCCTCAATGACGGCATGGAGGGCCTGCGCTCCAGCCAGGACGGGAAGATCGCCATCTCGGCCATCCCGGCGCTGGCGAGCTCCATCGTCGCCACCTCCCTGGCCCGCTTCGCCCGGGAACGGCCGCATATCCGAACCCTGCTCATGTCGGAGAATTCCGGCAACATGCTCACGCAGATCGGCCTGCATCAGGTCGATCTGGGCTTCATGTACAATCATCCGGGACCGGAGAAGAGCCTTTCCGCCGAACTCGTGGCGGAACTCGAGGTGGTGGGCGTGCTGCACCGGAACCATCCCCTGGCCAGCGAGCCGGTCCTCACGCCTCAGATCCTCGATGGGCATGCGGTCATTCTGTGGGAGCAGAACACGCCTCCGAGCCAGCTCGTTCGCGAAGCCTTCCTGCGTGAGGGACTGGTGCCGAGGGATCAGTTCGAGACGAACAATTCCTTTGCCGCCAAGTCCATGGCGGCGCAAGGAATCGGGGTCGCGCTGATCGACCCCACGGTCATGCTCGGGGACACTCGGACGGATCTGGTCATCCGGCGCTTCCGTCCCCTGGTGCCGCTCAGGATCTTCTGCATCCAGTCGATCTACCGTCCCGCCTCGCAGCTGTCCCAGCGGTTCCTTGAGGATTTCGTGCAAGCGATGAGGGGTTTTGCTGACACGCTGAGGCTGGATATCGACTAAGATGTCCCCACGCCTCAGGCGGAGACACGCCCCGGTCGGAGATAGTCATCCGGCGGAGGCCATAACCGCCAGGTTATGATTTGAGTCAACAATGTCATTGGACGGCACATTAGGAGCCATCGATACTTCCCCTGCAGCCCGGCCGAGCGGCACGTCGCGATAGACGACACCAGCGGCCATACGCTTTCCGAAGAACGAGCCGTCAAGGCCAGTGTCGGCTGCGGGAGCGAGGCGACAGGCGAGGGCCTAGCATCGTTGTGGAAAATTGGGGAGCGATGATCATGTTGCGCAAATTCACGCATCTTCTGTCACTGGCTTTTGTCGCTGCTGCGCTCATTGCGAGCCCGGCCAAAGCCGAGACGAAGATCAATTTCAAACTCGACTGGACGATCTACGGCGTGCATGCGCCGTTCTACCTGGCGCTGGACAAGGGCCTCTACAAAAAGGAAGGTCTCGACGTCACCATCACCGAAGGCCAAGGCTCAGCCACCGTCATGCAGATGGTCGCGCAGGGCCAGGACCAGATGGCGCTCGTGGATTTCTCGACCCTTCTCTTCGGCGTCGAGCAGGGCCTGCCGGTGGTCGCCGTCATGCGGATCGTCAGCGACATGCTGGGCGTCATCTCGCCGGCGGATGCACCCATCAAGTCGCCCAAAGAACTCGAGGGCAAGATCATCGCCTATGCTCCCTCGGAATCGAGCGGCGTCGCCTTCGGCACGCTGATGGCCGCGGATGGTGGTGACATCAAGAAAGTGAACATCTTGAGCCCCGCGACCGGCGCAAAGAATACGCTCCTGTTGCAGCGGCGGGCCGATGCGATCCCCGGCAACGTGAACGTCCAGCCGGCACAGATCGAGAAGCTGGGCATGAAGACGACGCATTTCCTCTATTCGGATTTCGGCGTCAGCTTCATGGCGCAGGGGCTGGTCGCCAACAAGGAGTTCCTCGAGAAGAATCCAGAGGCCGTGAAGGGGTTCGTGAAAGCGACCGTCGAGGCCATCAAGCTTGCTCAGGCCAATCCGAAAGAGGCGATCGACGCCATCATCAAGATCCTGCCGCAGCAGGAGCGCAACCGCGACGTCCTGATGACCCAGTGGCAGGCTTCGCTTCCCGGATTGACCACGAAGAACACCAAAGACAAGCCCATGGGCGCCATGGTGGCCGAGGACTGGACCGGCATGCAGGAGGTCCTGGAGAAGGGCGGCGCCCTGAAAGTGACCGTGAAGGCCGAAGACATCTTCACCAATGACTACCTGCCGCAGTAAGGTCGACGAGCCGAACCTTTGAGAGGCAGCCTTGCGGCTGCTCCTCAAAGTGAGGCTCGACCTTCCGGCTGATCGACAGAATCTTCAGTCGCTTACCTCATTTCCGAAGAGGCCCGACAGCGGTCTCGAAGGACGAGGCAGGCGTTACGCAACACTTCAAGCCTCATCGGGACATTCATGAAATTCTGCATCATCGGCGCGGGCGCGATCGGCATTTTTCTCTCCGCCCATCTCGCCCGGCGGGGACATGAGATCACTGTGCTCGCGCGGGGCGCCCGCGCCGCAGCCATTCGCGAGAAGGGTGTTACGCTCACTGCGGACAAGGGCGACGGTTTCTCGTTCCGCCCGCAGGTCGCCGAGAGCGGAGAGGCGCTGGCCCCGCAAGATGTGGTGCTGGTCTGCGTCAAAGGCTATTCGGTGCCGGACATCGCCGCCACCCTGCAGCCGCTGATGCAGGGGACGACGCAAGCAGTCTTCGTGCAGAACGGGCTGCCCTGGTGGTATTTCGGCGAGACCGGCAGCCAAAGCCTCGATCCGGGCGGGAGGATTGCCGCCGCCGTGCCCCTGGAGCGGACCATCGGCTGCGTCACCTACGCCAATGTGCGCAATAGCGGGCTGGGGGAAGCGCATCATGTCAGCGACAACACCTTCATTCTCGGCCGTCCCGACGGCCACAGCGACCCGGCGCTGGGCGCCATCATCGAGGCGCTGGCGGAGGCCGGGATCGGCGCCCGTATCAGCGACCGCATCCGTACGGAGATCTGGCTCAAGCTGTGGGGCAATCTCGCCTTCAATCCCCTGAGCGCGCTCACAGGCGCCACCATGGATGAGATCATCGAGCGGGAAACCCGCCCCCTCGTCATCGCCATGATGACGGAGGCGCGCGACGTTGCGGCCTCCCAGGGCATCGTCTTCGAAACGAGCCTCGAAAAGCGCCTGGCCACGGCCCTGCTCGCCGGAAAGTTCCGCACCTCCATGCTGCAGGATCTCGAGGCTGGCCGAAGGCTCGAAATTGACGCCATAATAGGTGCTGTGGCCGAACTCGCCCGCAGCGTCCGGGTCGAGACCCCGGCCATCGACATGGTCCTGGGTCTGATCCGCCAGAAGGCGAGACTGCTCGGGTTGGACGGTCCGAGCGAGAGGGAAGCAGCATGACGATTCCGGGCGACGAGAGCGAGACCTTCGGCATCCAAACCTTCATGGGGGCGCCGCTGTCGCGCGACCTCTCGAAGGCCCGGGCCGCCATCCTCGGCATCCCCTATGACAGCGGCACCCATCCCGCACGCATCGGCTCGCGGCTCGGACCAGCCTCGATCCGGGAGCAATCGGTTCTGGTGCGCGCCTACGAGCCGCCAGACCAGGACTTCAGTCCGATCGAGCGGCTGAATGCGGTGGACTATGGCAATGTGAAGGTCGTGCCGTCCTCGATCGCGGAGTCCTTCGCCGCCATCGAGCAGGCCGTCTATGGCATCGCGTCCGAGGGCGTCGTCCCCGTCACCATGGGTGGGGATGGGGCCATGACGCTGCCGCAACTGCGCGCGCTGCACCGGGTGCATCCCGACCTGGTCGTGCTACATATCGACGCCCATACCGACAGTTTCCCGGAAGACGGGATCGACCGGATCCGCTACAGCACCGCCACCACCTTCACCCGGGCCGCGGAAGAGAAGCTCGTCGATACGAAGCACTCGTTCCATGTGGGCACCCGCGGTCCCACCTACCGGCAGGATGCGTGGAGCCATGCGGAGACGCTCGGCTATAGGGTCATTCCCGATCACGTGGTGCGCAAACGGGGCTGGGAGGATGTGACCGCCGAGATCCATTCCACCCTGGCCGGCCGTCCGGTCTATCTGTGCTTCGACATGGATGTGTTCGACCCGAGTTGCGCGCCGGGCGTCTGCACGCCGACCTGGGGCGGCTTGACGGCCTATGAGGGGCTTTCGCTCATCCGCTCGCTTGCCGGCCTGCGCTTCGTGTCCTTCGACGTCAATACGGTGAGCCCGCCCCATGATGTCGGCGGCATGACGGCCTTCCTTGCGGCCTCCTGCATGCGGGAGTTCCTGTTTCTCGCCTGCGATCGGAACTGAACGGTTCGCAGCCGGATCTCCGCGTCCTATATATAGGGCGAAGACTTCAGCCAGGAGGTTCTGGAATGCTTCCCACACGCACGCTCGGCCGCCAGGGCCTTAAAGTCTCCGCGCTCGGCCTCGGCTGCATGGGGATGAGCCGATCCTATGGACCGGCGGACGAAACGGAATCCATCGCCACCCTGCATCGGGCGGTCGAGCTCGGCTGCACCTTCTTCGATACGGCGGAAACCTACGGGCCGTATCTGAATGAGGAGTTGCTGGGACGCGCCCTGAAACCGATGCGCGACACGGTGACCATCGCCACCAAGTTCGGCTTCCGGCACGAGGGCGGCAAGTCGGTCGGCGCCGATAGCCGGCCAGACCATATCAAGGCCGTCGTCGATGCTTCGTTGAAGCGGCTGCAGACCGATCATATCGATCTCCTCTACCAGCACAGGGTCGATCCGAAGGTGCCGCCGGAAGATGTCGCCGGGACCGTCAAGGATCTGATTGCGGACGGAAAGGTCCGCTATTTCGGCCTGTCGGAGGCGGGGGAAAGGACGATCCGGCGGTCCCATGCGGTCCAGCCCGTGTCAGCCCTGCAAAGCGAGTATTCGATCTGGGAGCGCAATCTCGACGACGGGGTCATTCCCGTCCTGCGCGAGCTCGGCATCGGGCTCGTCCCCTTCAGCCCGCTCGGCCGCGGCTTCCTCACAGGGACGTCCAAGCCCGCTGAAGACTATCCCAAGAGCGATTTCCGCTCACGCAACGATCCGAGACTGCAAGGCGACAACTTCGCCGCCAACATGCAGATCGCAGCCCTGGTCCGCGAGATCGCCGAGGCCCACGGAGCCAAACCCGGCCAGGTCGCGCTCGCCTGGCTGCTGCAGCGTGGGGACGATATCGTACCGATCCCGGGCACCAAACGACGGATTTATCTGGAAGAGAATGTCGGGGCCATCTCCGTGAAGCTGACGGAGGCCGACATTAGTCGGCTGGACCGTCTTTCAAGCATCGTCGCGGGGCCCCGCTATACGGAGGCTGCCCTGGCGATGGTCGATCGCTAGTTACGGCCAAAAAGAAAGGGTCGCCCCTTGCGGAGCGACCCTTCTGCGAGATCCTGAAATATCAGGCGATGATGTAGACGATCTCAAAGCTGCCGGGATCGACGATCACGATGCGGCCGTCGGCGAGCACGAAATACTGGTAGCCGCTATAGGCGGGCACCACTTCGATGATGCTCGGCGGCAGAGCGTGAAGATGGATCGACTGCGGGATCGCCACGCCGACATTGATCGAGACGTCGATGTCGCGAACGGGCTCGACCCTATTCTTGACGATGGTCTCCTTGATCACCGTGCGTTCTTTCGTGGTGATCTTAGTATCGCGCTTCTCACTGCGCGCGGCTTCCTTGTTCTTGGATTCGCCCTTGCTGCCGTCGGCGGAGGACTTCTTCGTATCCTGCTCGCCCTTGGTCGCGTTCTTCTGCGAACCCTGCTCATCGGCGCCGGACTGCTTCGACTTCGTGGCGTCCTCGGCCGCGCCCTGCCTCTTCTTCGTCATGTCGTCGGCGGCCTGACCCGACTGCTTGGCGCCGGCCTGTCCATCCTGAGACATGCCGCTCTGGGTCCCGTCACTGCCGGGTTGTCCGCTCTGGCCCTGCATGGTGGCATTGCCGCCCTGACCCTGGGTGGTGCCGCCCTGAGCTGCCGCACCGCCGGTCTGCGCCTGGCCCGATGCGTTTGGCATCTGCTGGGCGCCGCCTTGGGCAGAAGCACCGCCTTGCGTTGAAGCTCCCCCCTGCGCGCCGCTGCTGCCACCGCTCTGGGCGGTCGCGCCAGCATTGCCGCCGCCCTGGGCCGGCATGTTGGATTGGGCAAACGCGGCAGTCGTGCCCAGCAGCAATACGGCAGCGACACTCGACAACAGACGGGATCTCATGAAAACCTCCTCATTTGGCACGCCCAGCTCCATCGGCCGGACAGCGTTCTGTTGAAGTATTCCAGAGAGCCCGTTTTGGTTCCGATTTCGGCGCTCGCCAGGAGTGGTCCCGCTGCTGTCTAGAGCTCCACCACGGGCTTGAAACCGCCAAAGATGATGCGCTTGCCGTCCATGGGCATGTTCTGCATCTCGGCCATCAGACGCTCATCGGCCATGACCAAAGCATTGATGCGGTCGCGCTCCTCGCGGGAGGCGTAGGTAATCCAGGAGAAGAACACCGTCTCATCCTCCTTCACCTGGACGGCGCGCGGAAAGGAGGTGAGCTCTCCATAGGGCACGTCGTCGGCGACACATTCCACGAAGCTGAGCGCCCCATGCTCCATCCAGATCTTGCCGGCCTTATGCGCCATCTCGCGATAGGCCTCGATATTGGCCTTCGGCACCGGGACAATGAACCCATCGACATATGCCATGACAAAGCTCCTTTCCTATCTGCTTGCCTAAGGACGGGCCACGCGCCTCGAAACCGACAGGCGGGCGAAAAATTCTCCTGCGGATTTGGATGCAGCCCACGGCTCGCCACTCTTGCGGCTTTCACCGTCGCTGAAAACGCCTCTCTGCAGTGAGCGTCTCGCCTAATTCTACCGGCCTCGGTGATCATCGCCGTGCAGGCGCGGATGCAACTGCTTGTGCATCAGCATCTCTACGAAGGAGCGGGCCGTGCCGGTGTCGGCCGCCGGCTGGGCCGCCTCCAGATGCGCGTCGAACTCCTGGCGCAGACCCGTTCCATCCAAAGGGGCTTCCTGAGCGATCATGCGGCCAAACAGGGCGCGATCCTCGTCGCCGACATAATGGTAGAGATTGGACAGCATGTCCGCCATGCCGGTCACGAAAGCCGTCCTCTCCTGGTCGGGCAAGCTGCGATACAGGCCGACATTCATGCGCATGCCGAGGCGCGAGCGGATCTCCGCATGCTCCACCGGAAAATCGGAAACCACGTCCTGAGGCAGCTTCTCCTTGTTAATCAACAGGAAGGCGGTCGATTTGAACTCCTTCGGGAAGACGTGCTCGTCGTGAAAATGATTGTCGATGTAATGCGACATGTAGCTCTTGGAGCTGTGCGACAATTTTCGGTCGGTCAGGATGAGCGCTGCCGCTTCGGCGAAGAAATCTCGCGCCGCATGCAGGTCACCGAGCTCAGCATGGCAATGACCCAGCAAGGTGAAGGCGCGCCAGTGGGCGTGTTCGCGCAGGCGAGGCAAATGCGACTGCAGCTTCTCGGCCGCCCTTGCATGGTCGCCGTCCGCGGAGATCTTGCGGGCCGCCCGGTAAAGATACTCGCTGCGCATGATTGCAGGGAGGCTGCGCACCGCGCCGGCGACAGCGGACGTCCTCGACGCCGACCCAGCTCGCTTCCGAGGCAAAATCGCCATTCAAGCCTTCCGCACATGCCTATTGTCGCACAACTGCACCATGATGCAGTTTGCAGCGGATCCGGCAATGCTATTCGGTGATGTCGGCGCTCGGAACAGGATTGGATGCGAGCGCAAGGTCAGCTGTCTTCGAACTCCCGATCGGAGAGACGAGGCTTGCGCCCGAGCATCCGTCGAATGCGGGCCTCCAGAGACGAGCCGTCATAGGGCTTGCTGATCATCTCATTCTCCTCGGAGCAAAGGTTCTCCGAGATATCGGCACTGCGCTGAGCGCTCGAGCTGAGGATAACCTTCACAGAGGGAAAATTTTCACGCGACCAGGCCGCCAAGCCGAAGCCGTTCAGCTCGCCCGGCATGGTGATGTCAGAGAACAGAACCTCGATCTGCTGCACCCCGGCTTTCAGTATGGCCATGGCTTCGTGGGCATTGCTGGCCTCGAAAACCTTGTAACCGCATTCCCGGAGATAATCGGCGATGGCCATCCGCATCAGAACTTCGTCCTGGACGAGGAGGATGATCGGTGGGGCGGCCGAAGTCGCCTCGGTATCGGAAGTCAATCCTGTCATGGTCGTAAACTAGCGTTTCAATAAACGCCTGATCCTTTGCTCCACATCCGATAAATCATAAGGCTTCTCAACGAGTTGTCTATGGCCGCAGAGATCCTTTGCAGCATCCGCCTTGCGGGCCAGGCCGGATGTAAGGATGACTTCGATTTCCGGCCGCTCCCGCTCGATCCACTGAGCCAGTTGGAGACCGTTGGTGGATCCCGGCATATGGACATCGGTGAAGACGATGTCGAACTCCTTGTCGGCGTGGGCAAGAAGGCTGAGGGCCTGGTCTCCGTTGGAGGCTTCAACGACAAGAAAACCACAGTCGCGCAGGTACTCGGCGATGATCACCCGGATCAGAACTTCGTCTTCCACCACCATGACGGTGGGTATAGGCGTCCTGCGACTATCCTCATCGACCGTCTCTGCATTCATCATTCACCCCTTAGGCCCCGCCCTGTTTGCCAGGTTTATCCATAGCTTAGCAACCTCTATGGATGTTCATCGTTCCGAAAAAAGAGCACCGTTGTCGCCATGCCTCAAATGGCTTTCGAGCCCGTGTTAGGCCGCGACGGACGTCTCCAGACGGATATCGCTCAGAATCGCGCTTGAAACCAATCCGCCCAGTTCATAGGCGCTGGTAATGCCCTGAACAAAAGGCAGCTTGTACAGCAGGAAGGAAATCGCCACGCAATAGAGGCGGTTGCTGAGATTGGCCTCGAAGATCGGACGAAACGCATCGTCCAGATCGACGCCGCCAGTGCGGACCATGCTTTCGCCTGCGTCATCGATGATGGCATCTGCTTCCGGGGTCGCCGCCTTGCGGATTACGCCCTGGGCAAGCAACGTCGGAAAGGGAATGTCCCGAGCCGACATGGATTGCTGGCCGGTTGCGTCGATAAATGCATCGTACGTGACCGTCTGGCCGGAACTCACCACGGCACCCTGCTCCACCGCGTCGGTCGAAATCGTGTAGTCGTTGCCGAGTGCCAGCACGTCCAGCTTGCCGGCGCGGTGCAGCGCCAGAAGCCGCTTGATCGATTCATGCGGTACGGTCGCATAATCATCGACAAAGATGGACTTGAAGTGCTTGTGGAAGCGGCCGAGATCGACGTCATCAAGGTGAGGGATGGCACGGGCGATCACCTCATGCATCCGCAGGATCGCATAGCGCCAGGGCACGGTGTAGCGATCGATCTTGTTCTGCTCGGCCTCGGCGAGATTGAGAGCGGCCCAGACGAAAGGATCCTGATCCTCGCGCGCTGCGAAATAGGCGGGGGCGATGGTCTCGACCGTCAGCAGACTCAAACCGATCTTCGCTGCATAGTCGGGGTCACTTGCGGCGAGCTCCGCCTTGAACAGCGCAAAAATGTCGTCGAGCAGGTCGTGGCGCTTGGACGCAAGGAGGGCGTCGATGGCCTCCGGGGTGCAATATTGGAGCGGCGCATAGGGCAGGAGGCAGTAGAAGTCGGCCTCGGGAAGCAGCCCCTTGCGGGACATCATCGTGGCGTGGAAGGCATCGGTTCCGGGGGCTGGCGCATATTCGAGGCGTCCTCCCGCATCCAGCATGAACATGCCGTGGGCCGTCGCCACGGTCACCACGGCATCGATGGCGCTGAGCGATGTGCCGAGGATGCCGATGGAGCCACTGGGGATGGCCTTCAGCGCTGAGGCCGGCCAGGGGGAGATGAAATAGCCCGGCTTGATCTCGGTGTTTTCCGGCCAATCATGCCCTGTGGCCATCACCACATGATCAAAGGCGGAGCGCAGTTCCTCCCCGTCCAGCAGGCGGACGGTCAACGCGATCTCGCTCTCTGCCAATTCGATGTCGATCACACGGTGGCGCGCCTTCACATCGATCACATGGCCGCGCTCACGACCCTGCTGCAGAAGCCCCCGGAGCTGGGATTCCAGATATTCGCCGAGCACGAGCCGCGGATAGAATTCCCGCACATTGATGGTCTCGCGGTTCACCTTGAGCCGGGTCAGCTCCTCGTCCGGTTGGCGGCGCAGCCAGTTCACTAAGGTCTCGCGGATCGGCGGAAACTCGATGCTGGCGATGTTTGCCAACATGGACTGATCGTTCATGTCGGGATGATAGGGAGTGCCCTTGCCGGGATCGGCTTCCGACTCGAAGATCGTGATCGACAAAGGAATTTTTGAATCGATCAGACCGCGCAAGGTGTAGATGCCGGTCGGCCCCGAGCCGATGATTGCGATTTTGGTGGTCATGCTATGCTGCCAAATGAAGGGGTGGAGGGGGTGGTCTTGAGGACGAACGATCATCGTATCCTGCGGTCGAGCGGCGTCGCCTCGCCGTCCCTCCGAGCTCCCAGCCCTCGTCACAGTCAGCCGGCAAACCCGTTTGGCGGCGAAACAATTCATGATGCCGCGTTTCCGTTCCCTGGGACCCTCAAAACTGTCGGCAGTTTCCTGGGAAATGGGATGCCAGTCACATGGGTGGCAGACGTGCTACACTCGTTCAGGGATGCGGATCATCTGTACCCGCCTTAAAACAAGCCCGAGGAGAACCGGACGATGCGGAGCAGACATTTCAGAGTTCAGGCCGCCATTGCCGTGGCCTTGGCGAGCCTCGTGGGCTCGCATCCCGCCGCAGCCTGTACGCGCACGCTCTATGTCGGGGCCGAGAATGTGGTGATCACCGGCCGCAACATGGATTGGAAGGAGGACATGGCCTCCAATCTCTGGGTGTTCCCGGCGGGAATGGCCCGAGACGGCGCTGCGGGAGCGCAGTCGCTGAAGTGGACCTCCAGCTATGGCAGCGTCATCGTCTCCGGCTATGAGGCGGGGACGACCGACGGCATGAATGAAAAGGGGCTGGTCGCCAATCTGCTCTATCTGGCCGAGTCGCAATATACCCCGCCCGATGCGGCCCGACCTTACTTGTCGATCTCGACCTGGGCGCAATATGCCCTCGACAATTTCGCCACCGTCGCGGAGGCAGTCAGCCATCTGGAGGCCGATCCGTTCAACCTACTGGCCCCCACCTTGCCGAACGGGTCGCCGGCGGCGCTGCATCTCTCACTCTCGGATGCGACCGGCGATTCGGCCATCTTCGAATATATCGAGGGCAAGCTCGTGATCCATCACGGCAAGCAGTTCACGGTCATGACCAATTCGCCCGCCTATGACCAGCAGCTCGCCCTCAATGCCTATTGGAAAAACATCGGAGGGCTCGTCTTCCTTCCCGGCACCAACAGGGCTGCGGACCGCTTCGCCCGGGCTTCCTTCCTGCTGGATGCCATTCCGCGCACGCTCGACAAGAACTACATCGCCGGGGTGCCGATGCAGTCCTACGGATATCAGGCCGTGGCCGGGGTCATGAGCGTGCAGCGAGCGGTCAGCGTGCCCCTCGGCATCACCACGCCCGAAGAGCCCAACATCTCGTCGACGATCTGGCGCACGGTCTCGGACCAGAAGAACCTCATCTATTATTTCGACTCCGCCACGCGGCCGAACACCTTCTGGGTCGATCTGTCGAAGCTGGAGCTCAAAGCCGGAAGCCCCGTCAAGAAGCTGATCCTTCAGCATGGGGAGGTCTATTCGGGCGAAGTGAGCGGCCGCTTTGCGGACGCCACTCCGTTCCCGTTCCTGCCGGGCACACCGCCGGCGAACTGACGTCAACGCCAGGGTGTCCCCCGCGTCCTCATTTCAAGACACCCCAAGCGAGCGCGCGTTGGAGACCGCGAATGTCGGTCCCCTTGGTCAGCGTGCGCTCGATCGGCTTGTCACTCCCGGAGATCCAGACCTTGAGTTCCGCCTCAAGGTCAAAGGTGCCGGCCGTCTCCACTGAGAAGCGCGTGATCGCCCGGTAGGGGATCGTGAGATAGGAGACCTTCTTGCCGCGGATACCCTGAACGTCGATCAGAATAAGACGGGCGCTGGTGAAGACGAAGAGATCGCGGATGACCTTGAAGGCGACATGCACCTGCTCATTATCGAGCAGCACGCCATCAAGGCGCTGCGCAAGCTTTGCAGCATCCACTTCCGTGCCATGCCCCAGAAGACCACCGAACAGCCCCATTCTGCCTTACTCCCCTCGGGCCAGGCTCAGATCTCGGCGAGATTACCCCCCGGCTCCGATGACGGGTGCCGGGGGGCGAGACATTCAGGGCCGTATGGAGGCCAAGGCGCCGCGGCAGCCGGGGGAGAGCGCGGCGGCGTTCGCCTGAAGGCACGCCGCTACGCGGCCGCCGCCCATGGGGACGCCGGCACACAGCCTGCGCACGTCGCGGCCGCAGGACTGCCGAACCAGGGCCAGCTCCTGACGCGGGGTGAGCATCACGGGGGCGACCGTCGGGGCAGGGGCGGCCGTTGTCGCCGCCGGGGGCGCGCTGGGGGCCGTGGCTGCTGCGGGGGGCGGTGCCGCAGGGGTCGCACCGCTGGCCGCGCCGCCGCCGATTGCATTCACTGCCGACTGACAGGCTGCGGACAGTTTTGCGACATTCGTCTGCAGGCATTGCAGCGCCTCCTGGCCGCCGGGCGAGACGCCGGCGCAGTTGGCCTGGAAATCGCTGGAGCAGGACGCGCGGATGGCGCTCTGCTGAGCCTTTGTCGGCTGTTGGGCCTGCGCCCCGGTGATCATCAGCACGGTCAGAAGAAGGCCCGACAACAGAAGTTTCGGCTGGAAAGCTAGACAATTCATGACGCTACCCCCTTGCGGGCCAACCGACGGCACATGCCGCGGTGGTCTTCCGCAGATCAATCTCCTCGGATGTATTACCCAAGCCGCCTTGCTGCGACGCGAGTTTTCCTGCCGAGCAGTTCACGAGATGTATTTCTCAGCACTTATGCGCATGAAGAGCAACCGGCATCTCCGCCGGCCGCGCCAAGTTTCATCATCTGCTTTACGACATTCTTAACGAAACGGCTCTGGCCGGCGCAATCCTTCCGTTAAGCTTGGACGAACTGGCTTCAATTTGATCTAAATCGAAGCCAATCTGGTCAGCGGAGGCTTCCCCGTGGGCGCCTCGATCCCGCCCGCTGCGTCCGGGCCCTCAGGCCTTCTTGCATTGCGGCAGGCTCAGAAAGGTGTCCGCCAGGACCACAGGCTCGAAGAAGTCCCGATAGACAGCCACCAGCGGCTCATGGGTAATGAAGATGAATGCGCCGGATTCCTCCATGAGATCCTGCATCTTCTTGTAGATCTCGGCGCGCTTGGCCTGGTCCTGCTCGACCAGGCCCTCTTGGTAGAGCTTCTCGAACGCGTCGGACTTCCAGCGCGACCAGTTGTACACGCCGACCTGGTCGGGGCGGAACCACACCATGTTCTCGGAGGGATCGATGCCGCCTGAAAACTGCATCAGCACCAGCTGCAGCGTCTTGTAGGTCTCGCCGCTGGCCTGATCGCCGAGGGTCCAGTAGACGCCTTCGTCATAGGGCATGATGGAAATGGTGATGCCGGCCTGAGCCATGGTCGCCTGGATGATCTGAGCGATCGCCATGGGTGTGGAGGTGTTCATCACCGCGAGCTCGAGTTCGAGATCCGAAGCGCCGGCCTCGGCCAGGAGAGCCTTGGCCTTCTCATAGTCGGGCGTGTCGATGATGTTCTTGTCGCGGGCGCCGAAGGTGCCTGGCTGCGCCAGCCCGGCGGAGCGCGGCACCAGGTCGTTGTAAGCCCCGGTGATCACGGAGGCGCCGTCGAAGGCGTATTGGAGCGCCTGGCGGACCCGGGGGTCCTGGAGCTTCGGATGCTCCATGTTCACCGTCAGCCAGACATAGCGCGAGGACTGCGCTTCGATGAGCTTCGTGTCGGGGAGGGGGCTCTTCTTGAGACGCTCTGTCGCCGACATGTTGACCTTGGTGTAGTCGAAGCTGTCGGCCTCATAGGCAAGCAGGGCTGCGTCATTGTCTTCGACGATGATGATCTCAACCGTCGGGAAGGCCGCTGCGGGACCCGGCCAATCGGGATTTGCCTGCAGCACGATCTTCTGCTTCGGCTGCCATTCTGCCATCACATAGGGGCCGCACACGGCCGGGGGCTCCGTGGTGAAGCTGCCGCCGACCTTCTCCGTCGCCTTGCGCGAGATGATGTGGCCGCCATACCAGGGCAGGGACATCCACCAGAGGGGTGCGAAGGGCTCCTTCAGCTTGATGAGCCCGGTCAGGTCGTCGATGACCTCCACCTTGTCCAGCTTCTCGAACTGGTATTTCCAGGGAGATTCGTTTGCCGGATCGGCGATGCGCTCGTAGGAGAACTTCACATCATCGGGGGTGACGGGGCCGAAGCCGCCCGACCATTTCAGACCCGGCTTGAGGACGAATTTGATGGTGGTGGGATCGACCTGCTCCATGCTGGAGGCCGCCCAGTTCGAGAGCTTCGAGCCGTCTCGGACGTCCCCCAGTGTGACCAGGGTGGTGTAGATGCCGCGCATGACCACCTCCTCGGTGAGGCCTGCCATCTTCATGGGATCGAGATTGGCGATGTCGCCTTCCTCACGGATGCGCAATATCCCGCCCTCCACGGACCAGGATGCGCTCGGTCGCAGGGTCAGTGCCGAGATCAGAGCCGCGGAGCCGCCCAGAAACCCACGGCGATTGACGGGCAATCTTGTCATGGAACTCCCTCCTTGTTGTGTCTGATCGACCCGGGTCTCTGCCCCTCGCAGAGCGCGGGCGCCGGCGAAGGCTTGGCATCGAAGGAAAGTCGTGGGCCCGCGTTCGTGCGCGAGCCGTCGCTGATGAGGGGCATGTAAACCGCGTCACACCTCGCCGTCGCATGTTGCGTCCGAACCGCCCGCATCCGCTCTCCCCAGGCCAATCAGAGGAAGATAGGCCTTAATTGGACAGTCGCTCAACTAAATTTTCGGAAGGCGGGCGCGCCCCGAGCGGATCAGGCCGTCGATGCCGCACTCGGCTCGATGCTGGCGCGCACTCTGATGCGCAGCGATGTGAAGCCACAGTTCAGACCCTGAGCGGGCTCCTTTCAGGAAATCTCACTGAGACGGGCGAACCTTCTCGGCGATTGGCCATTAAGCCTAGGGCGGCCCGCTCATCGTTGGGGGGGGATGCGCCCTGGGCCGGCGCCCGCTGAGGAGAAGAGATGTTCTTCGATAATTGGTTCGATCTCTGGCGCATCATCGTCGTGGGGATCCTCGCCTATGGGGGTCTGATCGTTCTCCTGCGCCTGACAGGAAAACGGACGCTCTCGAAGATGAACGCCTTCGATCTGGTGGTGACTGTCGCGCTCGGCTCGACCCTTGCGAGCACGCTCATGAGCAGCGATGTCGCTCTCCTCGAAGGTCTCCTGGCATTCACGGTCCTCTGTCTGCTCCAATACCTGATCACCTGGACAAGCCTCCGGTGGGCGTGGGTTCAAGGCCTGGTCAAAGCCGAGCCCAGCATGCTCTTCTTCCGCGGCGCGTTTCTGGGCGAAATGCTCCGCCGGGAGCGGGTCACAGAAGAGGAGATTCTCGCGGCGATCCGGGCGCAGGGCCATTCGGAGCTCTCCGGCATCGAGGCCGTGGTCCTCGAGACCGACGGCTCGTTCAGCGTCTTGTCCAAACCGGAGGCGGGACACCCTGCCGACACACTTCAGGGGGTCAAACGTGGTCCAGGGCGCCCCGTTCTATGATCTCACGCGCAGCCTGATCTGCTTTTCGATCTCGATAATCGCGAATCCGTAGAACCTGCTCGGGGGCGCCCTTCACGTGGGTCAGGCGGCCTTCCGCACCTTCGGTCAGCACAGCCATGAAGCGGTGGCGTGAATCGAACGGGATTGCATCCAACCTGCGCCCAGCGCTGCGAAGATCCCCCGCCACCTTGCCCGCAAAGGCGAGAAGGGCCCCTTCCATCGGATCACCCTCAACCACCCAGCTCCCGTCGCGATGCAACAGGGCTGCATCGTTGCAGAGGGCAGCTGCCCGGGCGAGACGCGCGAGATTTCCCGCAGGCGTGACATTCCCCTCGGGCGCATAGCCTTCGCCCGTGATCTCGAAGATACCCTGCGGCGTCTCGGCCGCGGCGACGACCCTCTCATTGCGCGTCAGCGTGCCCGTCTTATCGGTGCAGATGACGGAAACCGATCCGATCGCCTCGATGTCAAACTGGAGCCCCGGAGGGATTTGCGCGAAGTCAAGGCGTCGCCTTGGGATCCTTCTATCTTCTGTCCTCCGTGGGCATTGCCTGTCGCGGTGTCGTCGATAAGGGAGTGGGGCTCATGCCTGGGACAGACGATCCGATCCTCTGGTTCGAACAAGTCGGTCGCAAGGATATCGCGAGCGTTGGGGGCAAGAACGCCTCGCTCGGCGAGCTCGTACAAGGGCTCACCGCATCCGGCATCGCTGTACCGCCTGGCTTTGCGCTCACCGCCAGCGCCTATTGGCGCTATCTCGACGGCAATTGCATCAGGGACCGGATCTCCAGCCTCGTGGCCGGCTTCGACGCTGGGCGAACCTCTCTTTCGGACGCGGGCCGCAGCATTCGGGCTCTCCTGCTGGAGAGCGCCTGGCCGGAGGATGTCGCTCAGGCCATCCTCACCGCATACCGCACGCTCTCGGCACGAGTAGGAACTGAGAGCATTGCAGTCGCGGTGCGCTCGAGCGCCACCGCCGAGGACCTGCCCGAGGCGAGTTTTGCCGGCCAGCTCGAAAGCTTCCTCAACATCCATGGAGAGGCGAGCCTGCTGGATGCCTGCCGCCGCTGTTATGCTTCGCTCTTCACCGATCGCGCGATCAGCTATCGCAGGGCCAAGGGTTTCGACCAGATGGCGGTTGCCATCTCGGTGGGCGTCCAACAGATGGTGCGGTCCGATCTTGGTGGCGCCGGCGTGATGTTCTCGATCGACACGGAGACTGGCTTCGACCGCGTGGTTCTCATCAATGCCGCCTGGGGCCTTGGAGAAAATGTGGTCAAGGGCGTTGTCGATCCCGATGAATATCAGCTGTTCAAGCCGCTGCTCGCCGATTCGACGCTTGTGCCGATCATCGAGAAGAAGCGGGGCGGCAAGGAGCTCAAGCTCATCTATGACACGGGTGAGACGCCCACGAGGAATGTGTCCACCTCCGCTGCCGAACGCGACAGCTATGTCCTTAATGATCACGAGGCACTGACGCTCGGACGGTGGGCTATGGCCATCGAGTCCCACTATCAGCAGCCGATGGACATCGAATGGGCAAAGGATGGGGAGACCGGGGAAATCTTCATCGTTCAGGCCCGACCCGAAACCGTGCAGTCGCGACGGGAGGCGGGCATCCTCAAAACCTACCGCATTACTGAAAAGGGCGCCCGGCTCGCGACGGGCCAGGCGATCGGCGATGCCGTGGTCAGCGGTCGGGTGAGCCTCATCCAAACGGCCGCCGACATCGGCCGCTTTCGAGACGGCTCGATCCTGGTGACGCAGACGACGGATCCCGATTGGGTGCCAATCATGAAGCGGGCAGCGGCCATCGTCACCGATCATGGCGGTCGCACCTCTCACGCGGCAATCGTCAGCCGTGAGCTCGGCGTTCCTGCGGTCATCGGCACGGGCTGTGCGACGCAATGCCTGGCTGAAGGACAGGAGATCACCGTCTCATGTGCGGAGGGCAATGAAGGTTTCGTTTATGACGGCAAGGCTGTCTTCGACATCGACATTCTGGATATTGCCGACCTGCCGTCGACCAAAACCGAGGTGATGCTCAACCTTGCCAATCCCAGCGCCGCTTTCCGGTGGTGGCGGCTTCCGGCCGACGGTGTGGGCTTGGCGCGGATGGAGTTTGTGATCAGCAATGCCGTTCGGGTTCACCCGATGGCCCTCGTCTCCTTCGACCGCCTGAAGGACGAGGCCGCAAAGGCCGAAATCCAGGCGCTTACGCGGGGTTACGAGAAGAAGACGGATTATTTCGTGGACGTGCTCTCCCGCAGTCTCGGAAGAATAGCCGCCGTGTTCCACCCCAAGCCGGTTATCGTTCGAATGAGCGACTTCAAGACCAATGAGTATTCCAGACTGCTTGGCGGCGCCGAGTTCGAGCCGCAGGAAGCCAATCCGATGATCGGCTTCCGCGGCGCCTGTCGCTATTATTCGGACAATTATCGCGAGGGCTTCAAGCTGGAATGCGAGGCCATTAAGACGCTTCGCACCGTCATGGGCTTCAGGAATGTCGTCGTGATGATCCCCTTCTGCCGTTCGTTACAGGAGGCAGACCAGGTGCTCGAGGTGATGGCGAGCGCTGGCCTTGCTCGTGGCCAGGACGGCTTGGAGGTCTTCGTGATGTGCGAAGTCCCCTCCAACGTCATCTTGGCGAAGGACTTCGCAAAGCGTTTCGATGGCTTTTCCATCGGGTCCAACGATCTCACCCAGCTCACCCTCGGCGTCGACCGGGATTCCGCAGCATTGGCGGATCTGTTCGACGAAAGCGATCCTGCCGTGAAATGGATGATCGCTCGGGTGATCGAAGAGGCCCGCGCCTGCGGTGCCAAGATCGGCTTGTGCGGTCAGGCGCCAAGCGATGACGCCGAATTCGCGGCATTCCTAGTCCAATGCGGCATCGATTCCGTCTCCGTGAGCCCGGACAGCTTCGCTCCTGTCAAAACCCGGATCGCGCGCGCCGAGGCGGAGTTGGGCCTCAGCCGATAATCCAATCCCCTCCGGAGAGTATGTGGCGGCTCACTTTCTTGCCCTGGAGGGTACTTCGGGTTTGAACGTGACGCCTTATTCTGGTGTTTACCGAACACCTGTCCGGCGCAATGCGGATGGGCACGACCAGTTAGGCAGTTGAAACCTCATGCCATTGACGGACACGATCACCTATCCTCTCTTGATTGGAGACATCGGCGGCACAAACGCGCGCTTTGCCTTCGTTGCCGAGAAAGGGGACGCGCCCATTGCCTTGGTCAAGCGTCCGGTGGCAGGCCATGCCGGTCCAGTCGAGGCCATGGGCGCTTATCTCAAAGCCCACCCAGACAAGAAGCCCAGAACGATCATTCTTGCCGTTGCGACGCGGGTGAATGCGGCGGTGGTGCATCTGACCAATGCCTCCTGGACGATCGACTCAAGGCAGATCGGCCGCGCGATCGGAGCCGAATCCGTCCTGCTGATGAACGACTATGCGGCGGTGGCGATGGCTCTCCCGTTCCTTGCCGGTCCGGATCATCTGGCGCCACTCGGACCCGAACTCCCTGGCGATGCAGGGGCGAGACTGGTTCTGGGTGCGGGCACCGGCATGGGGGCGACTGCCCTCGTGCCCTTCGAAAACCGGTTTGCGGTTCTGCCGACCGAAGCTGGTCACACCGAGTTTGGTGCGGTGGAAGAAGGGGAGCTTGCTCTCTGGCCCTATCTGGAGCGAGTCCATGATCGCGTGACCAGTGAATCCCTTCTCTCGGGGCCTGGAATTCTGCGCCTCTATGAGGCTCTGGAACGACAGCGCGGCAACCCGCCCGCTCTTGTGACGCCGGCTGAGATCGTCGCCGCCGGCATGCGCGCGCAAGACGGCCCCTTCCATGCGGCACTCACACAATTTGCCAAGTTCCTGGGGCGGTTTACCGGTGATCTCGCGCTGATCTTCTCCGCAACGGGAGGGGTTTACATGGGTGGCGGAATCGCCCCGCGCATGGTTGAGTTTCTCAGACAGAGTCCCTTCCGCCAGGCGTTTGAGAGGAAGATGCCCTTCGCGGAGATCATCAGGCAAATCCCCACCTTTGTGATTACCGACCGCGAACCAGCCCTGACCGGCCTGACGCAGTTCGCCGCGCATTCCGAGCGCTTCCTGATCACCCTTCATGGGTGGAGCGCATCATCGATGTCATGATCGATGTCATTCGATCTGCCGCTCAGCGCACGGGCTCGAGCTTCGGAAAATGGGGATAATGAGAGACAATATCCTCCCGGCGGCATAACTGGGTTCCGGGTCTGGTGATCGCTGCAGCCCCTGCGGCAACAGCAAGATGAAGCGCGTCTGCCAAGAGCCATCCCCGGGACAGGGCCCAGACCATGGCGCCCAGGAAGCTGTCACCGGCGCCAATAGTCGAGCGCGCCTTAATTTGCGGTGCCGAGACCCGGATGACGCCGTCGGAATGCGCCAGGACGGCGCCCTGCGCTCCCAGGGTCACCGCCACCAGTTCTGCGACGCCTCGGTGGACGAGGTCGGCTGCCGCCTCTGAAACACCAGCATCATCGAGGGCATGCCCCACATAGCTTTCCAGTTCCCCGCGGCTCGGCTTCACCAGGTAGACCTTGGCCTGGGAGAGTGTCGCTTTCAGGCCTTCACCGGAGCTGTCGAGAACGAAGCGCGCGCCCTTGCCCGAGGCGGCCCTGGCAATCTCAATCAGAATATCGGCGGAACAGCCCTTCGGCAGGCTACCGCTCGCCACGACATAGCCACCATCAAAGGCGCGGACGACGTCCATGAACGTGCCGATCTCTGCTTCTGTGACCATTGGACCAGACGGCACAAAACGATAATCCAGACCGCTGGCCTTCTCGTTTACCGCGAAGGCTACACGGGTCTCCCCGGCGATCTCGATCTTCTGGCGCGGCACATCCTCTTTCCCCAGAAGCGTATCCAGCCACATGCCGGTCATGCCCCCGGCGAGGAATACGGCCTCGACTTCGCCTCCCAGCCTATTGATCACGCGTGCCACGTTGATCCCGCCGCCGCCCGGATCATAGCGCGCGTTTTCTGTTCTCATCTTGCGAATAGGGCGCACGCTTTCGACGTCGCTGAAAATGTCGATGGTGGGATTGAGTGTTAGGGTGAGGATCTGAGACATCCGCTGGAAACTCGATCACTGGTTTATTGCCGCTGAAGCTGCAATGTTGTGAGGATGGACCGACCCCGCATTGATCCTTGTCATAGGCACGCGGTCTTGGGTGGACCGAGCTCAGCGGGTCTGCGCTCCTGCCTCGGTCGGGGACAGGCGCTCAGACCCCGAATGCAGCCAAATCCCAAGTAAATTGACGACCTTCGTCCAGTATGGCGCCTCCATTGAGGGCCAGCAGGTTATGCACCAAGTGGGCGCAGATCTCGTCCACTTGGCGCTAATGGAGAGCTCCCTCCGACTCTCGGGGTCTTTAGGAGGAGCATCAATCCAGGGAAGACAGTCTGGTCGATCAATGCTCCCCTGCATGCTGCAGATCCTACGCTGCTTTAACCGCGATCTTCTTCTGATTGGCTTTGGCGCTCTGGTCTTTCGGCAGGGTGACCGTCAAGATCCCCTTGGCAAAACTTGCCTCAATCTTGTCGGCGTTGACACCCTCTGGCAAACGGAATGCCCGCAGGAAGGAGCCAAATCGGCGCTCTGACAGGTAATAATCCTGCTCCCGCTTTTCCTTCTCTTCCTTCTTCTCGCCTTTGATCGTCAATGTGTCATTGGCGACCGTCACATCGACGTCTTTTTGATCAAGGCCTGGGAGCTCAGCGGTTATCTGATAGTCCTTGTCCCGTTCGACGATGTTGACCGCCAGCGCGATGTCGCTCATCACCCGACGCGGAAACGACAATTCGGATTCAGCGGCCAAGCCGCCGAATGGCTGCAGCCAGGACCTTACTCCGAAGTTCTCAAAGGCATGATCAATCTCTCGGCGGAGCGCTTCAAGCGGAGCCCAAGCACCGTGGCTCGCTGGTGAGGGCGCATTTCCGGTCTTTTCTGGGAGCTTGGTTGCTGCTTCAGCCATTGTCTCTTCTCCTGTTTCAAACTGGCCAATGCTGCTGAGCCGACGGACCTGCAATGTGATCGGGAGGACCTTAAGCCGACAATTGGCCGAGTTATTTGCCTGTCCCTTAGATCATCCCCTTGCCGTCCTCTTCTTGATCTGAATCAATGGATAATAGAAGATCTTGCTAAAACCGGCACTCGCAAGGAATGGGAAGATGTGCGAGCCATAACTATAAAATTTGACTATCAGGTGCCGCCATAATTTTCGAATAATAAAGATTTCTCCATCGGGAGTGTCGTTTGACATATATCAATTTGCCGGCGTCTGAATTGTGCTTCACTGAAAGCTCGCCGTCTTCAATCCAGCGAGGCAGGATCTTTGGGGACCGCAGGATCTTTCTTGAATGGAGGATGGTCATGAAAGAGGCTCAGTTGCGTCAGGACATCTTGGATGAGCTGGAATTCGAGCCGAGCATCGATGCTGCTAACATAGGTGTGGCCGTCGACGATGGTGTGATCACTTTGACCGGCCATGTCCGCAGCTACGCCGAAAAGCTTGCCGCGGAAGCCGCGGTGCGGCGAGTGCGCGGGGTGAGAGCGATCGCGCAAGAGATCGACGTGCGCTACCCCGGTGAGGCGAAGACCTCAGACGACGAAATCGCCAAACGGGCGCTGGACGCTCTCAAGTGGGACGTGACCATCCCGAATGAGACCATCACGCTTATCGTGCATCATGGACTCGTGACCCTGAAAGGGGAGGTGCCCTGGCAGTTTCAGCGGAAAGCCGCAGAACTGGCGGTCCGCAAAATGACGGGCGTGACGGGTGTCATCAACGACATCACCCTCAAGCCGATGGTGCAGTCTACTGACGTCAAGCGAAAGATCGAAGAGGCGCTGAAGCGGCGCGCCAAGGTCGAGGCTTCGCAGATCCGGGTCAGTGTCGATGGGAACAAAGTCACCCTCGAGGGAAAAGTTGATACCTGGGACGAGCACGATGCCGTCGAACACGCAGCCTGGTCGGCGACCGGCGTCAAATTGGTCACGGACCACCTCACCGTCGGCCGGTAAAAAATAAGTGCAGGCGCTTTAATCTCTTCTCCCAAGGCTGCCGGCACGCGGGCAGACAAGGAAGAGCGCGTCGATCTGGCGGGGGAGCTAGCCGGATGCAAAGGTGGTCACAATGGACACAGTCATACTGCATCCCACGGATGGCTCCCCAGCAGCCGACAAGGCTCTGGACTACGCGATCAAACTTGCCGTTTCGGCCGATGCTCGGCTGATTTTACTGCATGTCCAGCAGACGCATGGTCGAGACATCATTCCCGCAGGCGCGAAAGAGTTTGAGCGGATCGAGAAGATCCGACTGACCGAAGCCGATGTTCTTCGAAGAGCTGCGGACGCAATGTTGGCCCACGCCGAACAGAAGTGCCGCAGTGCAGGCGTATTGCGTGTTGAGCCAATGATCTCAGAGGGGGACCCGGTTGGCCGGATCATCGAGACGGCCAAGAAGCACGGTGTCGACACCATCGTCATGGGCAGCCGTGGCCTCGGTGACTTCGCCGGCCTGCTCCTGGGAAGCGTCTCGCATAAGATCGCTCAACTCGCACCCTGCACCTGCATCATCGTTCGATAGCATGGGCGCTAACACCGCGATTACACCTGAAAAGCCTTAGACGTCCTGTAGTCCGGCTCGTGACGAGCAGGTCTGCTCGGCCGGGACCCCGTCCAGCGAAGTCGCCGCATTCACCGTGAATTCTGCCTGTGGCGATCCGAACTCTCGCTGCGCTCCAACTGGCATTCTTGGAGACCTTAATCCTACTGAGTTATTTTGATGAATGTGTTCGCTGCGCCGTAATGGACCACCAGATCGAAGAATGCTTTTGCATTGGAGGGATGCAGCCGGATGCAGCCGTGCGAGACAGGCTGCCCTAGCTTTCGTATCTCGAGGGTGCCATGAATCGCATAGCCGCCATGAAAGAACACGGCATGGGGCATTGGCGCATTCTCGTACCGCGAAGAGTACCAGACACGTTCCAGTCGTGTGGGATGGAACGTACCCTCTGGAGTCCTATAGCCTCGCCTCGCCGTTGAAACGGGCCATCGATACTGCAGGCGTCCATCTACGAACACCGACATCAATTGCTCTGAGCGATCAATTCTAGCACTCAGCGTCGCTGCCTCAGCTTGTGCGCAAATAATCGACGCGACTGCAACTAATATTATAGCCATCAACTTGTGCAAGGCAGAGCCTGTATGTACAGCAACATATTAATCCTTCTGCTTGGGAGGTTTAATTTATCTTCTCGCCGATTTGTGAGGGGAACAACGTTCCAGGACAGTTCTGATCTTCTTAGCATGGGCGCTTGCTCACGATCTTCGGACTCACGCTCTTCGTGGTCGGAAAGCTGTCGACTCAGGTGATGAGCAACACCAGCGCCGAGAAGCTCACTGCCATTCAACGCAAACAACAAAGAGCGGGTATCGATTGCCCAATGCGTCTTCTGAGGAGACCAGGGGAACGGCCGTGATCCTTATCCGTTCGGGGGAGGGGGCACATTGCGCTGCATCAAGGCGTTCCGCCGCTTCCCGGTTTCGTCTTGAGGTGCAATAGGGAGCCGGCAGATGAAGCAGTTGATCGTACGTCGCAAAGGCAGAGTGTGGACAATCCGGTTCATGGCTCGCGATTTCGATGAATTTTGCTCACTCGAAGAAGCCGTCAGCAAGGCTTTGGAATGGGCGGCCAAAGCTCGGCTACAAGGTCATAGCGTGCGGGTTCTGACAGGCTCGTCAGTTGCTCCCCCGGAAATTTGTTGCATTCAGCCAAGGGTCACAGCTGTCGATCTCTTGAGCACTCGCCTTTCCTACAGTGGCTAGCGGACCGGGCGAACATCACTCTCCGCTTCAAACGTGCAGGCGGGGGCGCGATACGATCTCGCTCTATGCACTTGAATTCGAGCGTCGTTCCTGGGCCTGGGCGCAGTCCCGAGATGTTAAAACGGCCACGGTTGATTTATATCAATCTCTCCGTTCCTGGTTGGACCAGGCTGACATGCGTCAGTTAATTCCGTCAGGTCAATGAGCCCGCGCTGTCCGGTGAAGCCTTAGTGACCTATTATTTCTCACCCGCATCCCGGTCCAGGCAATGCCATCGCATCAGATACCCCACCCGCTGGGGGGACACTCCATCCAACTCCACTTCCATGGCGCGGCCCAAGCCGTTACGGGGTCGTGCTTCCTGATCACGACGCCCAGGGCGCGCCTTCTGGTAGACTGTGGACTGTTCCAAGGGGCCAAGACCGAGAAAGGACTGAATTACCGCCCCTTTCCCTTCGACCCTAAAGCGGTCACGGCAGTCGTCCTGACGCATGCTCACATAGACCATAGCGGGCTTCTGCCGAAATTGGTGCTCGACGGCTTCGACGGACCGATCTTTGCGACCCGAGCCACCATGGATCTGTGTTCGGTCATGCTTCCTGACTCGGGCCACATCCAGGAGATGGAAGTTCAGCAGCTCAACCGGCGAAATGCCCGTCGCGGCTTGGATGACGTATCGCCCATCTACACAGCCGAGCAGGCCGTGATGACCCTGACCCAGTTTCGTGGGGTGGATTATGGCGACTGGGTCACGGTTGCCGGTGGCATCCGATGCCGGTTCTGGAATGCGGGTCATTTGCTGGGTTCCGCATCGGTAGAGATCGAGATTTCAAGAGATGACGAGAACCCTCTACGCCTGCTCTTCTCAGGCGATATCGGGCCCGGGCACAAGCTTTTGCAATCGGAGCCGGAGGGGCCGGAGGGCGTCGATCACATCATTTGCGAGGCGACCTATGGCGATGAGGATCGGCCGGAGATCTCCCCTGAGGTGCGGCGGCAGCGCCTCAAGGCGGAGGTAGACCACGCCTACCATTCGAGGGGAGCCCTGCTCATCCCGTCATTTGCCGTGGAGCGGACACAGGAGCTGCTCGTCGACCTCATTCATCTGATGGAGGCGAACGAGGTTCCGACCGTTCCGATCTTCATCGACTCGCCTCTGGCGTCGAAAGCTAGCATGGTTTTCCAGAGGCATCTCCGAGAGCTGGCCGATGGACCTGCCCTGAAGCGTGCCTTCGATGCCCATAATGTCCGCTTTACGGATACGGTTGAACAAAGCAAGGCCATCAGCCGTGTTCGGAGCTTCTATATCGTCATCGCTGCCAGCGGTATGTGCGAAGCAGGACGCATTCGCCACCATCTCAAAGACTGGTTGTGGCGCGAGGAGGCAACGATATTGCTGGTCGGCTATCAGGCGCAGGGCACCTTGGGCAGAATCCTGCTGCAAGGAGCGACGAAGGTGCGCCTGATGGGAGAGGAGATCTTGGTGCGCGCCCATATTCGCTCGCTGGATCTCTATTCGGGGCATGCAGACGGCCCCGAACTCGTCTCCTGGATCACGGCGCGGCGGCCGATTTCTGGAAACCTGTTTCTGGTTCACGGCGAGCAAGACGCATTGGAAGCGTTGAAGCAGCGAGTGAAAGGGCCGATGGCGGACCTGCCGGTCTTCATTCCCGCGCTCGATGAGGCATTCGACCTCTCGGGGCCGGTTGCCCAGCCCATAGCGTCGGATCGGCCGGCCAGAATTCCTCCCGACCAGGCTGGCCATCTCGATTGGCACAATGACCTTTCGAAACTGATCCTGGACATCAATGACTCCGTGGCCCAGGCGGCGGACGAGCGCGCCCGTAATGTGATCATTCGCCGCTTGAAGCGGGCACTCACCGATCGCTGATTGGTATGAGGTTGGTCTTATGATCTATCGCAAGGGGTGCCGGCCCGAGCGCCTGTAAAGGGAAGGCCGTAGATACGAGGCTTTCGTGGATCAGACGAATACGAGCTTTCCCGCCACCCACTTGCATCATGGTCCCGGGCCCAAGGGCTGGGGAGCTTTGTGGCGCCGCAAATGGCTGATTGCAGCCGTCATCCTCGTCATCGGGAGTGCCGGTCTGTTGATGATGCGCCTCACCATCGGGCCGGACGTCGTGGTCTATCCAGCGGTTCGAGGTGACCTTGTAAAGACCGTCGTCGCGAGCGGGAATGTGGAAACACCTTATCGCGTCGATATCGGCAGCCAAATCACGGGTATTGTCAAAGAGGTCCTCGTCGACGAGGGCCAGACCGTCAAGGCGGGCCAGAAGCTGATCGCGCTCGATGCCACCGAGCTCGAAGAGCAGATGGTTCAATCCCAGGGGGCGCTGGCCCAAGCTGAAGCCCGACTGCGGCAAATGAGCGAGGTGACGGGACCGGCGGCTGCCGAGGCGCTGAAACAGGGCCGCGCCAATCTTGTTAATGCCGAAGCGACATTCCGGCGCGCGGAGCGGCTAGCCAATGCCGGGTACAATACCCAAGCGGCCCTTGACGAGGCCACGAAGACCCTCGGCGTCGCGCAGGCCGTGGTTCGGGCCGCGGAGCTTCAGGTGTTCACATCAAGTCCTGGCGGCAGCGATTACGTCATGGTGGAGACGCAGCTCCATCAAGCACAGGCGAATCTCGCCAGCGCCCGGGCCCGTCTCAGCTATGCAACCATCACTGCGCCCCGCGATGGCGTTCTCATCCGTCGCAGCGTTGAGCGCGGTACGGTTGTTCAGCCGGGCAAGACGTTGCTCGTGCTGGCACCCGACGGCGAAGTCCAGCTGGTCGTCCAGATCGACGAGAAGAACCTTGGTCTCATAAGGCTGGGCCAAGACGCCATCGGCTCTGCGGACGCCTATCCGGATCAACGGTTCCCGGCACGTGTCGCCTATATCAACCCCGCGATCGACATCACGCGGGCCTCCGTCGAGGTGAAGCTCGAGGTTGCTGATCCTCCAGCCTATCTGCGACAGGACATGACCGTGTCCGTGGACATCGAGGTCGATCACCGGCAGGGGGCCCTCATCGTTCCCGCGAGGGTCGTCCATGACCCCTCGTCTGATGCGCCGTTCGTCCTGGCCGTGCATGAGGGCAGAGCGCGGAGCCAGAGGGTCCGTCTCGGTCTGCGGGCCGGCGAAATGGTGGAGGTCCTCGAGGGCGTCGCTCCTGGGGATCAACTCATTCCAGTGGCCGCGGGTGTGAAGGCGGGACAAGCCGTCAGGCCGGTCACGCCATGAACCGGTGGCTGCCGTTCGAGGTGATTGCCGCAACCCGCTTTCTTGCCGAGGGTCGGATGCAGACGGCCTTCATTCTCACCGGCATCGGCATCGGCGTCGGCGTGATCGTCTTCATGTCCGCGATGCTCGCCGGCCTGCAGGCCAATTTCATCAAGCGGGTTCTCACCTCGCAACCGCAGATCCAGCTCGTGACGCCCGACGAGGTCGCGCGCCCGCTCTTCGGCCCCGGCGTCCATGAGGGCGCCATCGTCCAGCGCCCCACACAGAGGGTCCGATCGATCGACCAGTGGCAGGCCATCCGGGCGGAGATGCAGGCAAGACCCGATATCGTCGTGGTCTCTCCCACGGTCTCAGGAGCGGCGCTGGCAATCCGGGGCGATGCAAGTCGCAGCATCACCCTCACCGGCATGGACCCCGAGCGCTATTTCAAGATCGTCCGCATTCCGGATTATATCGTTGCGGGGCAGACGACCCTCGGCACCGACGACATCCTCGTCGGAACCGAACTCGCCAATGATCTCGGTGCGAGTCTCGGAGACAAGCTCAATGTGACCACGGGGTCAGGAGGGGCTCGCATCCTGACGATCCGAGGCATTTTTGATCTGGGAAACAAGGGAGCCAATGAGCGGAGCACGTTCGTCGCTCTGCGAACGGCTCAGAGCCTGCTCGGCCTGATCGGCGGCGTCACCACCATCGACATCACCGTGAAGGACATCTACAGCGCGGAGACGATCGCCCAGGACATTGAGGCGAGCGTGCCGGTCCAGGCCGAAAGCTGGATCAAGACCAATGCCCAGTTCTTCACGGCGGTGCGGGCGCAGCAGACCACCAACACTCTGATCCGACTTTTCGTGGGGCTGTCCGTGGCTTTTGGCATCGCGGCGGTGCTGGTCGTCTCCGTGATCCAGCGTTCCCGCGACATCGGTATTCTCCGCGCCATGGGAACGTCACGCGGCCAGGTCTTGCGCGTCTTCCTGATCCAGGGCGGAATTCTCGGTTTTGCCGGCTCTTTAGCGGGCTCGGCACTGGGTGCGGCGGGGTTGGTCGTCTGGCACAATTACGCCCGGCAGGCAGACGGCTCCGAACTCTTCCCCCTCGTCCTTGAGCCCACTCTGTTTATTGCATCCGCCGCTCTCGCCACCGTCACCGGCGTGGCTGCCGCCATTGCGCCTGCCATGCGTGCCGCCAGCCTGGATCCGGTGGAGGCAATCCGTGGCTGACGTCCTCGTGCTCGAAAAGATCCGCAAATCCTACGGTGTTGGAACGCCCGTCGAGACAGAGGTGCTGCATGGGATCGACCTCACCATTGCAGAAGGCGAATTTGTTGCGGTGATGGGTCCCTCCGGATCCGGCAAGAGCACCCTGCTTAACATCATCGGGCTCCTCGACCGGCCGACATCCGGGCGGCTGTTGATTGCCGGAGAGGACACGACGCGTCTCGCGGATGCGGATCTGACCCAACTTCGAGGTCGGACGATCGGATTTGTCTTCCAGTATCATTACCTCATCTCGGCCTTCACCGCGGCCGAGAACGTGATGATGCCGATGCTCGTCGACCGCGGCAGGCCCGACCAGGAGATGGAACGGCGTGCGGACGAGCTTCTGGGCAGGGTGGGCCTCACCAAGTGGCGGAACAACCGGGCCATGAATATGTCGGGCGGACAGCAGCAGCGGGTGGCAATCGCCAGAGCGCTGGCCATGAGGCCGGCGCTGGTTCTCGCAGACGAGCCCACGGGCAATCTCGATACGGCATCAGCGACGGATGTCCTTCAGCTGATGCGACGGATCAATCGCGAGCAATCCACGACGTTCCTGATCGTCACGCATAATCTCGATCTGGCCCAACATTGCGATCGGATCATCGAAGTGGTCGATGGCCGCCTGGCTGGCGCGAAGGGGACGCCCTAAAAGCGACATGCTGACCCACGGTCCGCTCGAGTTGACAGAGGTCAAAGCCCCGCAGTCGCGATGGTGATGCAGTGTTCGGGCAGCATTCTGTCCTCGAACCGGATCGGCTGCCGGAAACCAGAGTTTCGGAACGGACGCCACTCCATGGCCCAGGATTCGTCCTCGAGAAGACAGAGCATCGTCACCTGGTATCTCATTGCGGCCGGCATGGGCCTGTTGCTGCTGCAATGGGCGTGGGCAAGCTACAGCCATGTCGATACGATTCCGTTCAGCCAGTTCGAACAGCTCGTCGACCAAGAGAAGGTCGCAGAAGTGGCGGTGGGGCAGGATACCATTCAGGGCAGGGTGAAGGCGCCCTTGCCCAGCGGGAACACGGCGTTCGTCACCGCACGGGTCGAGCCCATGCTTGCGGAGAAGCTGGCAGCGAAGGGGGTAGTGGTCACCGGGGTTCCGACAGGCGGCCTCATCCAAACCCTCCTGTCCTGGGCGGTGCCAGCCTTTCTATTCTACCTTCTTTGGGTGTTCGTCTTTCGTCGCATGGCCGATCGCCAGGGCCTCGGTGGGATGATGTCGATCGGCAAGTCGCGCGCCAAGGTCTATGTGGAAAAGGACACTAAGGTCAGCTTCGCCGATGTTGCGGGTGTCGAGGAGGCGAAGTTCGAGCTGAAGGAAGTCGTCTACTTCCTCAAGGATCCGAAAGTGTATGGCCGGCTTGGCGCAAGGCTGCCCAAAGGCATCCTCCTCGTCGGGCCGCCGGGCACGGGAAAGACCCTCTTGGCGCGCGCCGTTGCCGGAGAGGCGGGGGTGCCGTTCTTTTCGATCTCAGGCTCCGAATTCGTGGAGATGTTCGTCGGTGTCGGCGCAGCGCGGGTGCGCGACCTGTTCGAGCAGGCCCGCAAGGCTGCACCTTGCATCATCTTCATCGATGAGCTCGATGCCCTGGGCCGCAGCAGGGCAGCAGGCGCCTTTGGCGGCTATGACGAAAAGGAGCAGACGCTGAACCAGCTCCTGGCGGAGCTCGACGGCTTCGATCCAAGCGTCGGGGTCATCCTGCTGGCCGCCACCAACCGCCCCGAGATTCTCGATCCCGCACTGCTGCGCGCCGGACGTTTCGACCGCCACGTCCTGGTCGATCGGCCGGACCGTCTCGGCCGCCTGGAGATCCTGAAGGTGCATGTCCGAAAGATCCGCCTGGCGCCTGATGTCAGTCTCCAGAAAGTTGCGGGACTGACGACCGGATTCACGGGGGCAGATCTCGCCAACCTCGTGAACGAGGCGGCGATCGCAGCGACGCGACGCATGGCCGTGGCCGTGACCTTCGATGATTTCACCACTGCCATCGAGCGGATCGTCGCCGGCGTCGAGAAGAAGAGCCGCGTCCTCAGCCCGCCGGAGCGGCGACGGGTCGCCTTTCACGAGATGGGGCATGCGCTGGTCGCCTCCAGCCTGCCTGGGGTCGATCCGGTGCAGAAGGTTTCCATCATTCCGAGAGGGGTCGGGGCGCTCGGCTATACGATGCAGCGACCGACCGAGGACCGGTTCCTGCTGGCCGCCAGCGACCTTAAGAACCGAATTGCCGTGCTTATGGGAGGGCGCGCCGCGGAGCGCTTGATCTTCGACGAGGATGTTTCGACAGGTGCTGCCGACGACCTGCAGCGTGCCACCGAGATCGCCATCGAGATGGTGACAAAATACGGAATGGATCCGACGGTCGGCCAGCGCACCTATGCGCCGCGGGTTCAGAGTTTTCTGCCGAACGCGCAGGAGCCGACGAATGCGGCAGAGGCGACGGCGAGGGAAATCGACGTCGCCGTGCGCGATCTGGTGGAGACCGCTGATGCCACGGCGCGCGACATTCTCATCCGACGCCGGAGCGATCTCGACGCCGGAGCGGCCCTGCTTCTGGAGAAAGAGACGCTGACGGCGGAGGAATTCGTACCCCTGTGCCGCTTGCGTTCTTCACAGCCCCCGCATCGCGAAGTGGCGTAGCGGCGACGCGCAAGCTGTGAGCCGGAACATGGTGATGCTCTAATCGTATGAGATCGTGTGCCACGCTGAAATGGGCACAGTCTTCCCGTCTCGCCATTCGAAAATCCGAACGCCGTTGGCGCCGATGTGCTTTTCTTCGGTGTAGGTCACCGGGGGCATCAATCCGACCTCGAGGGGCTGGCCAGAGTTGGCGGCGGCGATCACGCCCTCCCGCGTCAACTCTGTGGCCGCGTTGAGGATTTCCACCATCATCGCGGCATGCACATAGCCCACCAGCGCGCCCCAGTCGACGGTCGCGCCTGGGAAGCGGTCTAGCAAGTCTTTCCGAAATTCCTGGACGGCTGGGACATCGCTGAAGGCAGATTCGACTTCATTAGCGAACACGACGCCATTAACGTCGTCGCCCAGCAGTTTCGGCATGGAGACAGAGCTGCCACCGGCGCCCGCCACCCAAAGGGGACCGTAGCCGGCGGATTTCGCCTGCTTGATTGCCGTCGCCGTGGCACCGGCTGTGCTCATGGAGACGACTGCGTCAGCGTTGGAGTCCTTCAGCCGAAGCACATAGGTGCTAAAATCGTTCGTGCCTCGCTCATAGCCCACATCGGCGACCGGCTCGAGGCCCGACTCTCTCAAAGCCTTCTCGAAGCCCTTGCGCCCCGCCTCGCCCAGATCATCGTTCTGATAGAAATAGGCGACCCTTTTCTTGCCAAGCTTGTCGACAACATGCTTGGTGACGAAATAGATCTGACTGAAGTAGTTCGGGGTTAGGGCGAAAGTCGTCTTCAAAGTCTCAGGCGTAGGGTTGAGGCTGAAGAATGGTATGTCGGCCCGCTCGGCATAGGTCGATATCGCCACCGTTGTTGGGGTCCCGACGGAGCCGAACAGCAGGAAAACACCGTCGCGCTCGACCAGCTTCTTTGCGCCGGCAAGCGCCTTAGCAGGCTGGTAAGCATCGTCCTCGATCAACCATTCGATCTGGCGACCCTTGACGCCGCCTGCCTTGTTGATCTTGTCGAAATAGGCGCGGGCGGCCTGCTCATAAGGTTCGGTGATCAGTCGGACCGGACCGCTAAGTGCGAACACCCCTCCGAGCTGGATCACCTTGTCAGTGACGCCCTGAGTCTGCGCCATGGCAGAGGGAATTTTAGCCGTGGATACGGCGGCCACCGTCATGAGGATGAAGCGCCTGCGGTCCATTATGGGCAATTTGCCCGCGTTTTCGTATGCCAAAGTCAGTCCTCCCCGTTCACTTTTATTGTAGTATAATATTGTGCTATTATTTTTGAGTCAACGGCTCTACCTCGGCGTCAGGACGAGAAATTTGACTTTGATTGTATCACAATATTATAGTACAATTTTCGCAAAGCGGGAGTGGGTCAATGCTGGAAAGGACAGAGGTCGCGTTAGAAGGTCGCCCCTCTGCCGGCATTGTTTCGGGGCCTGAGGCGTTCGCGCCGGAATGTATCGGCGACGCGCTGGATCGGGCAGCGCTTGCCTGGCCGGGGCGGGTCGGCTGGGAGTTCGACGATGATTATGTCAGCTTTGCGGGAATGCGCGAGAGCGCGAACGCTGTCGCCCGGGCCCTGGTCGCAGCCTCCATCGGTGAAGGCGATATCGTCGCCGTATGGATGCCCAATCGTGCCGAGTTCGCCTATGTGCAATTCGCCTGCGCCAAGATCGGCGCCGTCATCGCGGCAATCAACACGCGCTCGCGCCGCTTCGAGCTGGAGCACACGCTGGCTGACAGTGGCGCCCGCCTCCTGATTATGCAGGATGGATTTCGCAGCAACGACTTCGTCGCCACCCTGGCAGAGCTGTGCCCACAGGGACAACGGTCCGACCACGGCCGGGTTGCGGCACCGCAACTGCCCGGTCTCGGCTTGATCATCGCTCTGCCCGGCTCGACGCGCGATCCGCTGGCGCTCAGCTGGCAGGCTTTCCTGGACGGGGGATCAGCCGTCCAGGCCGACGCGCTGGCCGCCGTGCAGGCCCGGCAGGACTGGCGCCGACCAGCATTGCTGCAATACACATCGGGCACCACATCCCGGCCCAAAGGCGCACTCTGCAATCATCGCTACTGTCTTTATTTCGGTGTGGCCTTCCTCCGAAATCTGGAGATCGGTCCCAATGATGTGCTTCTCAACACGCAGCCGGTCTACCATGTCGGGGGAGCCTGCGGCGCCGTGACGGTGCCGTTGACCATCGGCTGTAAGGTAGTCATGCCGGAAAGCTATGATGCCGGGCGGGTGCTCCAGCTTATCGCAGCCAAGCGCTGCACGCTACGCTCCGGAACGGCTGCAATGTATACGGCCGAGCTTTCCCATCCTCAATTTGAGCAGTTCGACTTATCAAGCCTGCGCGGTGCCTGGTGCAACGCTACGCCTTCCCTGATGAACCGGATTAGGGAGCGCATGGGGATTTCGTCTCTGGTCCAAGTCTTTGCGGCAACGGAGGGGGGAGGAACTTGCGGGCGCATAGGCGACAGCTGGGAGATATTGTCTACGACCTGTGGCCGCGCTGTGGAGGGCATGGAGATCAAAATTGTCGATCCGCTCACCGGCCACGAGCTGCCGCGCGGGAGCGTGGGCGAGATACGCCTGCGCGGCTGGTGGATGATGAACGGCTATCTGAACGCGCCTCAACAGACAGCGGAAGTCATTGATCAAAGCGGCTGGTTGCATAGCGGTGATCTGGGCGAAATGGATGACGTCGGCCATCTGAAATTTCGCGGCCGCATCAAGGACATGATCCGCGTTGGCGGCGAGAATGTCTCGGCCGAGGAGGTCGAGAACGTCCTGATCGGCCATCCCGACATCGTCCAGGCAGCGGCCGTCTCCACGCCGGATTCACGGCTCGGCGAGGTGGTTGCCGCCTTCGTTCAGAAGCGCGCCGGCAGCAGTCTCGCAGAAGGCGACGTAGTTTCCTTTTGTGGGCGCCTGATGGCTAATTTTCGGGTGCCCCGTCGCATTATTTTCGTTGAGGATTGGCCCATGACCGAAAGTGGCAAGATACGGAAAGTCGATTTGCGTGAGCGCCTGCTCCAACCCGGTGACAGAAGCATGTCGCAATGAAGTATCGCACTCCACGTTCTAGTCTTGACACCGCCCAATATTGGCAGTCTGCGCATTCGGGCAGATTGATTTTCCAGCGCTGCGCGGCTTGCACCAGCGTCGTATTTCACCCGCGCGCGGCCTGTCCCTACTGTCTGTCGGAAGCGCTGACATGGCAAACCTCGGAGGGCGTGGGAACGGTCTATTCCTTCTCGTTGCAGCACGTCCATCTTGATGGTGCGACCGGCATACGCGCCTTCGCCATTATCGAATTGGCGGAAGGTTTTCACATGTTCTCAGAGGTCCTAGCAGACAACCCCGCCGAGCTGCGCATAGGCGATCCGGTCGCCGTTGACTTCCAGCCGCTTGACCAGAACCACGCACTGCCCGTCTTTCGGAGGCAGATGCAATGAACATCAATCGATTGAAGGCTAAGGCAGCCATCGTCGGCATCGGTGATAGCTATTGCGCGAGGGATGAGCGGCGTACAGCACTCTCGCTCCTGATGGAAGCCATACGCAAGGCGCTCGATGACGCCGGTATCGAGAAGGGGGCTATAGACGGTCTGCTGTCGGGCCGCGCTCCGATGTCGGACATGCGTCCGCAGTGGAACAATATCGTGGCGTCCTATGCAAAGATCACCCCCCGACTATCCACGGAGATCACCACCCATGCCGGGGGCATGAACGGCATGCTCAAGCACGCCGCAATTGCCGTGGAAGCCGGCGTGGCGGAATATGTCCTATGCGTTGGCGCCGACGCCGCTGCAGGCCTGATGGACGTCAAGGAGGGGATCAGCACTTTGGATGCCGATCCTGAATTCGAGCAACCCTACGGCGTCATCATCCCCACCCTCTATGCGCAGATCGCATCGCGGTTGATGCATGAGTCCGGCGTCACCGAGGAAGACATCTCCTCCGTCAGCGTCCAGTGTCAGGATTGGGCCATTCATCATCCTTTTTCGGCCAAGGGCCACAAGGGGCCGATCACGGCGGAGATGGTCATGGCCTCGCGAATGGTTTCCTCGCCGCTACGATTGTGGCATTGCGCAACATGGGGTCCGCCAGGCACGGCGGGCGCGATGATTGTGACCCGCGCGGAGAACGCCAGACATTTGTCGCGAGAGCCGATCTATCTTCACGGTTTCGGCGAGTTCCACACGCACGAATATATTACCGACCGTATGGGCCTGCGCACCAGTGCCCACGATCTCGGCCGGTTGCCGAACCTCACCACCAGCGGCGCCAAGGTCGCAGCTGAGGCGGCGCTGCAGATGTCCGGCATGGGCCTCGATGAGCTTCACGTGTTGCAGACTGCGTCGCAATTCGCCCATATCGAGCTGATGGTCCTGGCGGAGTTCGGGTTCATATCAGTCGAGGCGGCAGGAGCGTTCATCCGGGCTGGTGAGACGGGGCCACGCGGACGCATACCGACAAATACCAATGGTGGCTGGCTGTCCTTCGGCCAGCCAGGCGTCTCGTGCGTCATGGACAGTCTGGTCGAGGCGGTACGCCAGCTGCGCGGCACGGCGCTCGGCCTGCAGGTGCCGGCGGCGGTGACCGGCGCGGTGCATTCCAATGGCGGCATCAACGCGTGCCACAATGTCCTCATTCTGTCGAGGAACCCATGACTGCCATCACGCTGTCCGACATGGGAAGCTACATGGTGGGAGGCAACCCGATCGAAATCACCGGGCGGCCCCTTGAACGCTTCGCCTTCTCGTCCAGTTACACCAATACGGTCGACCCTAACGGCCGGTACTGGGCCAACCACTGTTATGTCCAATATTTCGTACCCGAGCCAAAACTCCATCCCATTCCGCTCGTCTTGGTGCATGGCGGCGGCCTGACAGGGAGTTCCTGGGAGACAACGCCCGATGGCCGTGCAGGATGGTTGAACTATTTCCTGCGCCTCGGCTACGAGGTCCACGTCATAGACAATGTCGAACGGGGACGCGCCGGTTACTTCATCGACGGCGAGCCCTGGAGCGAAAGGCCCATCTTGCGGTCAGAACAAGAATCCTGGTGGCTCTATCGATTTGGCTTGGCAGAGGATTTCGGCGCAAGGAAACCTTTTGCCGGGCAGCAGTTCCCCGTCGAGCACATCGAAGCACTGACGCGCATTACCGTGCCGCGGCGTTCAGCGGTGGCAGACCTCCAGCGCTTTGCGCTGCACGAACTCGTAAAGAAGCTCGGCAGATGCGTCCTCGTCGGCCATAGTCAGGGTGGCGGTTTCGTCCTTGACACAGCAGCCTGTTGTCCGCGGAATGTTGTCGGCTGCGTCGTGCTCGAACCGCATGCGGATTTTATAGGAATTGACCTGGGCGGCGTCGCGGGCATACCGCTGCTTGCGATCACCGGTGACTTCATCGACAGGTCCGCCGTCTGGATAGATCTGACAGAACAGCTGGCCAAGCTTTGCGAAAGTTGGAGCCGCGCCGGTGGGCGGGCGCAGCACCTCCTTCTGCCCGACATCGGGATCTCCGGGAACTCACATATGATCATGATGGACAAGAACAGCGACGAGATAGCGGGGCATGTCGCCGACTGGCTGGAAAGATCTGAAAACAACATCGCGGCATTGGTCGACATTGGCGCACTCTGATACAACCGGCGCAAGAGGCGTCAATGCAGCCAGTTGCATCGGGAAAGCATCCATGCCAACCGCCATAGCGAACGACATTAAACACGGAAAGACTGTTGACCACCTCGGCGCACAGATTCGGTCGATGATCCTTAATGGGGAATTCGCGCCCGGCCAGAGGTTGGTGATGCGCGATCTGATGGAAGAGCTGAATGTCAGCCACGGACCGTTGCGAGAAGCCTTCAGGCATCTCGCAGCGCAAGGGTTGATCGAGATCATCGCCAACCGCGGCGCCGTGGTGCGTAAGCTGAACCGCCGGGAAATCCTCGACTTATTCCGTATCCGCGAAGCGCTGGAAGGATTGGCCGCCCGATTGGCCGCTGAGAACATCGAGAACAGTCCCCACAGGAAAAATCTCGAGCAGGTCGCCAAAGCTACGACCGCTCGCGACCAGCTCATGAATGCACGGATCTACGTTACAGAAAACAAGAAGTTCCACGACGCGATCGTACGCCTCGCCGACAACCCGCAACTGACCGACCTTCTCGACAAGCTTGGCCTTCCGGTGGTGATGCTGCAGCTCCGGCTGGCCATGACGACTGCTCAAGTCGAGGCCTCAATGCACGAGCATCAGCAGATCGCTGCCGCCGTGCTGGAGGGAAATCCGGACAAGGCGGACCGCGCAATGCGAGCGCACCTGCGCCGCTCGGTGCGGGACACGCTAGCGCAGGCGGGCAGCTCGCTAACCTAGCGAGGCGGTTGCGAGCGCGGTAGAGCAGCTTCGCTAGCCATGGATGTTCCTACGTTGTGATCCGCCTCTTTATCAGCAGCTTCGAGTGGCCAGACTGGACCTCCTCGCTCTTCTGATTGAGGATCGTGATCTTGCGGTCGATGATGCCTCGATCAGGTTTGGATGTTTCCCTCTTGGCGGCGATCAGCATTCTTACGCGCAATGTGTCACCAATGAAGATTGGAGCAGTGAACTGCCAGTCGCAAACCGACAGCATCGCCAATCCCGTCTCATTGAAGATACCCCACTGCGTGTAAGCGCCGGCGACCAATAAAAATCCGAAAGCGCCACCCACGACGCGCTGCCCGAAGCTGGTAGCGCGCGCGTATTCGGCATCACAGTGCAGCTGCGCCCAGTCCCCGGACAGCATGCAGAAGAAAGTCGAATCGGCTTCCGTTATGGTCCGACCACCGGTCTCAAAGGTCTGATTCAGCTCCAGATCCTCGAAATACAAACTAATCACTGTTGGGTCGCCTGGGAATATTTACGCTCGAATTCCCAGATAGCTTGGAAGCCCACGAGCTCGTGCATCTCGGTCATTGAAATTGTCTCCAGAGGCATGCCGATTGTTGAACCGTTCCGGAGCAGGTAGTCGTAGCCCTTCGCGAGATATGAGGCGGTGAGCCGGATTCCGAGGGTGGGGTAGATGGATGCCGAATAGCCCCACGACTTTAGTGCATCGGCATCGATCTCGGGTGAAAGGCCGGATGGGACCATGTTGGCCAGCAGCCATGCGTCTATTTCGCCGCCAATCCGTTTGAACTCATCCATCGTCTCGGGCGCTTCGACGAAAATGATGTCGGCTCCGGCGGCGGCGAATGCCTTGGCTCGCGCGATCGCCTCATCCAGCCCCAGGGTCTCGCGGGCGTCCGTTCTCGCAATAATCAGCGTATCGTCGTCGCGCCGGGCGTTCGCAGCGACATCGATCTTTTGGAGCATGTCCTTTAGCGGGATGACGCGGCGCCCGCGCGTGTGTCCGCATTTCTTGGGCATGTCTTGATCTTCCAGCTGAATGGCCTGGACCCCCGCAGCTTCGTATTCGCGCACCGTGTGGTGGACGTTAATCAGCCCACCATAACCGGTATCGGCGTCAGCAATCAGCGGCGTACTGGTTCCCCCGGCGATACGACGGGCGCGCTCCAGCATATCGGTAAAACTGGCGAGTCCAACGTCCGGAAGGCCGAGATGCGAGCTCGAGACGCCGTAACCCGTCATGTAGAGAGCGGTGAAACCCATCTTGTCTGCCACGAGCGCTGAAATCATCTCAAATACGCCGGGCGCCAGCACAAAACGTCCTGCTTCAAAGTCCCGTCTCAGATGCCTGGTCGTCGTCGTTCCCCGGTTCACTTTGCTGCCTTGGTGTCCCGCATCCATAATGCCACCTGTGCTATTGACTACAATATTATAGGATAATATCGTACTAGCAGAAGACGAGCAAGAGATCGCTTGCGGAACACAGGGAGGTGGTGGAATGAACATCAACGCGATTAAAATCGCGTGCCGCATGATCACGTGCGGCGCGGTGCGCTGGCTTGTCACGTTAGGGCTTGCGCTCTCCCTAGCCGCGACGGCGCAGGCCGAGGAGCAGGGCGTTACCAAGGACGAGATCGTGCTCGGTGGCGTTTTCGCGCTCAGCGGTCCCGTGAGTTTGGTGACAAACCCGTATGGTCAGGCCATTGACGCTTATTTTAAACGGGTGAACGACGAAGGCGGTATCAACGGGCGCAAGATCAAATGGATCGTCGAGGACGATGCTTACAAACCCGCGCAATCGCTTGCCGCGGCCAAAAAGCTGATCGAGCGTGATAACGTGTTTTTCATCTTCGGGCAGATGGGCGCATCCATGATCGGTGCTGTTTCACCCTATGTCGACCGCGCCGGCGTGCCAGCGTTCGGTGCAACCGCCGCGCCGGATCCTCAGCGGGAACATGTCTTCAGCTTCATGGCCCCTTATCCCGACTTGATGTATATCGCCACCAAGTACCTGCTTCAGGAGGTCGGCGCCAAACGCATCGCCTTCCTGTATCAGAACGACGATTTCGGTGAACTCGGCCGCGTCGGCGTCATGAGAGCGATGAATGAAGCGGGCGTCGAGCTAGCGGCCGATATAGGCTATGAGCGAGGCACCTCCGATTTTAGCACCTATGCGCTGAAGATTCGGGATTCTCAGGCTGACACGGTGATTTCGATGGGCGTTCCCTGGCTTAGTGTTGCCGCAAACGGCACCTTCTCTCGACCGGCCTCGCCTAAGATCCGAGCGCCCGCAATGAGCTGACCGATGTGGTAGGAGGTAGCTTCAGCATCTGAGCGAACTGACCTTTTAATGATCTCCGCCGAGCACTGGATCGAGGTCTTGGCGGAACTTGAGAACTTTAGGCTTTGGAAACGACGTCAGGCTGCCGAGCACTCGCCGTCCTCAGAATGACGCCAGGCTCAGCCGAGCGGCGGACGTCGTCGGCATCGCCGAGAAGGCTCCACACCCCGCTTGTTCCGTCGAATTTCAGGGCCGTTTCGATCTCATCGACATCGCGACCCCTTCCAAACAGCGTCACGCCGGCCTTATCGCGCGAGAGCACCAGGATCGTGTCGGCCGCGCCTGTGAATCCAGTGGAGCCCGAGATGCTGTCGAGGGAATCGTCGGCCATCGTCTTGCGCGTAGCTTGTAGTTCTTAGCTCATATCGCCTTGGTCGAAGCCGCACGGCTGACCCGGAGCCATGCCATCATTCGACGTGACGAAAGAGCGAAATTGCTCATCCAGCGGCTGTTCGATCACGTTTTCGGGCTCGCATCCATCGCTTCCACTGACGCTGCACTTCCGCCCACCCGACGGATTCCCATGCGTTGCTCCACGGAAATGGAGGTAGCGATCAGTGGGTCGGATCACAAAGGATCTCATGCTGCATATAAGTTGCTAGAGCGGCTGTTATGCCTTCTGGATCATTGATCTTTGTGGTGGGGAAATGAACTCAGATAAGCAGATCAGTGTCTGCGATTGGACTGGCACAGCCGATTGCAAGCTTGCCCACCTCGCACGTGATCTTCGCCTGCCGGTCGTGATTGGTGGTCAGAACGATGGCCAGATCCGGAAAGGACTGTGCCAGGCCATCTGGCGGACTGATTTTGGCTTCATACACGGGTCCGTGGGACCACGAGGACCGGACGTTCGTGCTTTGTCGCTCCACAAACCATAAGGCTTAACGAGAGAATCGAACGCGCGACTCTCGCAGACATGCTGCCGTTCCGAGAGAGTTGAGGAAAGGGAAGCGATCGGAGTGCACGGGATTACCGGCATCATCATTGCCAGCGAGGCGACCTTAATTGAACACTCGATCATATCGGTTGTGCCAAACGAACACTTTTTGCCAAGGCTATTAGAGGCGCCCTAGGTGGTCACAAGCTCATTTTCAGCGAAGTGCGTGAAAATCGCTCAATGTCGAGAACAAAAGGAGTTTTTACCTTCCCAGATTTTCCCCGTTTCTGATGGATTTTTCTGGTTTCGTTCCGTCGTGGAAAGTCGCGACTGTCTCGCAATTCTCCGTCGAACGTCAGGAAAAACAATTGCTTAGCTGGTGCTGCCGGACAGGATTGAACTGTCGACCTCTCCCTTACCAAGGGAGTGCTCTACCACTGAGCTACGGCAGCGCATCGCAAGGTCGCCGGGCTTGCCGGCCAGGCTGCAGCAGCCTACCTTTCGCGAACGGGGCGGAACCTGCCACAGCGGGCGGTCTCGTGCAAGCGGGCAGTTTGATCGCATGTGCGAAGGAGCGGATGGAACGGAACCCAAAAGGGCAGACAGGTGCGCAGCGCAAGGCCGAGCGACTGGCGGGAGCCCTGCGCGCCAATCTCAGACGGCGCAAGGAGCAAGCCCGCGGCCGGCGGCCCGAGGCCGGGGAGGGGGCTGCGGCCGAGGATCCTGCCGAGGACCCGGTGGAGGGTCCTTCCGGGGCCGGTGGCGGGGACAGGGAGTGAAGGCCAGACTTGCCCTTGAGGCTGTAATCATGCTTGTTAAGGATTCCGGTCGATCATAGGTCGACCGGTCGCGCCGGCATGAGCCACGGGGGCCGCCGGGCCGAGGGGAAGATCATGGACAGAATTCGCATTCGGGGCGGCCATCGCCTGAACGGGGAGATTCACATCTCGGGCGCCAAGAATGCCGCCCTGCCGCTGATGATCGCCAGCCTGCTCACCGACGATACGCTGACGCTGCGCAATGTGCCGCGGCTCGCCGATGTAGCCCTGCTCATGCGCATCCTCGGCAATCACGGCGTCGATATCAGCGTCGACGGCAAACGCGCGGGCATGAACGGCATCCAGGGCGATACGATGCATCTCACCGCCCGGACCATCGTGGATACGACCGCTCCCTACGAGATGGTCTCGCGCATGCGCGCCAGCTTCTGGGTGCTGGGGCCGCTGCTGGCCCGTTGCGGCCAGGCTCGGGTGTCGCTGCCCGGCGGCTGCGCCATCGGCACGCGGCCGGTGGACATGCATCTGCAGGCCTTCGAGGCCCTGGGAGCCAAGGTCGACATCGAAGCCGGCTACGTCCTGGCCAGTGCTCCGGGCGGGCTCAAGGGTGCCCGAATCAGCTTTCCCAAGGTGTCCGTCGGCGCCACTCATGCCGCGCTCATGACCGCGGTCCTCGCCCGCGGCGAGAGCGTCATCGAAAATGCGGCGCGCGAGCCCGAGATCACGGATGTGGCTCATTGCCTGGCGGCCATGGGGGCGCAGATCGAGGGCATCGGCACGTCCACCCTGCACATCCAGGGCGTCGAGCGGCTGCACAGCGCCACCCATGAGGTGCTGCCGGACCGAATCGAGACCGGGACCTATGCCATGGCGGTGGCCATGACCGGGGGCGACGTACAGCTCATCGGCGCCCGCCAGGACCTCTTCGACAGCGTCGTCGACGTGCTCGGCCAGGCCGGGGTCGCGGTGCAGGAGACCAATCGCGGGGTTCGCATCCATCGCAATGGCACGGGCCTGCAGCCGGTGACCGTGACGACCGCGCCCTATCCCGGATTTCCCACCGACATGCAGGCGCAGCTCATGGCGCTGATGACACGGTCGGAGGGGGTGTCGACCATCACCGAGACCATTTTCGAGAACCGCTTCATGCATGTGCAGGAGCTGGCGCGCCTCGGCGCCGATATCAGCCTCGACGGCGATTGCGCGTCGGTCCGCGGCGTGGAGCGGCTGCGCGGGGCGGAGGTCATGGCCACGGATTTGCGTGCCTCCGTGTCGCTGGTCATCGCCGGGCTGGCGGCCGAAGGCGAGACCACGGTGCACCGGGTCTATCATCTCGACCGCGGCTTCGAGCGGCTGGAGAAGAAGCTGGTCGCCTGCGGCGCCGAAATCGAGCGTCTGGCGTCCTGAGCCGGTGACCACCGGACGGCCGATCGCCTGCGTGCTCGGCGTGGTTATTCGCGATGGCGAGATCCTGCTCATCCGGCGCGCCAATGCGCCCGATCGGGGCAAATGGGGCTTTCCCGGGGGCAAGATCGAGCGCGGGGAGACGGTGCTGGCGGCCGCCGCCCGCGAAGTCGCGGAGGAAACGGGGATCGCGACCGAAGCCGTCGCCGTGCTCACCGCCGTCGATGTCTTCGAAAAGGACCAGGCCGGCCGTCTCCAGCGTCACTTCGTGCTGATCGCCGTGCGCTGCCGCTGGATCGCTGGCGAACCAATCGCTGCGGATGACGCCCTCGAGGCCGGCTGGTGGCCCATCGACCGCTTTGCCGAGCTCGATCTCAGCGTCGATGTGGAGGCGGTCGCCAGGGGGGCGATCCTGGCGGGATAGGACCCGCCTGCGGGCAAAGAACCAGGGGCCGCGCCGAGACGGATCAGAATGGCGGCTCGGCGATGTGCCAGAGCACGCCGGAGGGGTCGAAGAGGAAGCCGACCTTCAAGCCCCAGCTTTGCACCTTCGGTGCCCGCGGCGGCTTCACGCCGAAGCGGTCTGCGATGTCGGTTGCATCGATCCGCCGCCACCAGGCATCAGCGTCGCGCACCAAGAGCTGGATCATGCAGTTTTCGGCGAATTCCTGGACATAGACATTCTGCAGGATGAAACTGAAGCTCTCAAGCTTCAGGATCGCGACCTCCTCGTCCTCATGCATCACGGCAAAGCCCAGCGCCATGTAGAACCGCTTGGAGAGGGCGAAGTCGCGCGCCGGCACGAAGGGGCGCAGGCCGAGAATGCTGTCCATCGCCGCGCTCAGCGCAGACGGGCGAGCAACTCTGCGGTCGGATAGCCGTCCGCCGGCAGGCCGAGCTTGGCCTGGACCTTCTGGACCGCACCGCGGGTGCCGGCGCCGATGATGCCGTCGATCTTGCCGACGTCATAGCCCATGGCGGCCAGCTTCTGCTGCAGCTGCTTGCCCTGGGCCAGGCTCAATGACGGGGGGGCATCGCCCCGGGTGAGGGTTGGCGCTCCTGCCAGGCGGGTGGCGAAATAGGCGGCCGTCAGGGAATAGACGAGCGATTCGTTCCATTCCAGATAGACGCGGAAATTCGGATAGCCCAAGAAAGCCGGGCCATTCTTGCCCATGGGCAGGATCAGGGAGGCCGCCATGCCGTCGGCGGGCAGCGAACCCTTGGTGGCCTTCACGCCCCATTTGACCCACTGGGCGCGGGGATGCGTGGTCGCCAGATCGGCCTGCTCCCAGGGCATGTCCGCAGGAACGCGCACCTCCTGGAGCCAGGGCTGGTTGGCCTGCCAGCCGAGGGCGTCGAGATAATTCGCCGTGGAGGCGAGCACGTCGGGGACGCTGCTGATCAGGTTGATATGGCCGTCGCCGTCGAAGTCGACGCCGTATTTCAGGTAGTTCGAGGCCAGAAACTGGGTCTGGCCCAGCTCGCCGGCCCAGGGGCCGCGCATTTGGGCGGGGCTCAGGTCGCCGCGCTGGACGAGCTGGAGCGCATCCATCAACTCGACGCGGAACTTATCGGGGCGGCGACAGTCATAGGCCAAAGTCGCCAGGGAACGGAGGGTCTGCTTGTCGCCGAGATTGGCGCCGAAATCCGTCTCCAAGCCCCAGAAGGCCACGATGACCGGGGCGGGAACGCCATATTTCTGCTGGATCCGGTCGAAGGTCGCCTTGTATTTCTTGATGAGCTGGGCGCCCTTGTCGAGCCGGTACTTTGCGACCATGCGGTCGGAGAACTGGAGGAAGCTCTGGGCGAAGACCGCCTGGCCGCGGTCGGCCTTGATGACGCTCTGGTCCAAGGTCACGCCATCGAGGGCGGACGCTATCGTGGCGGGGGAGATGCCCTGAGCAACGGCCTCCTGCTTGAAGGAGGAAAGCCAGCGATCGAAGCTGCCGGTGTTGTTGCAGGCTGCAAAGGCCGGGGCGGCGCTCAGTCCTGTCATCAGCAAAGCCGCCGCTATCGCTCGTACCCTCATATCTACTCCGCCAGTTTGCACAGATGTGCTTCACTGACCTTTCACGAGGGAGCCGTCAAGGGCTGAGACGCGGCCGCACCGCAATTCTGCGCTACCGAGACCCGCCGGCCTCGTCCAATTTAGACATCAGCATGGACAGTTCAGGCGAAAGATCGCTCTCGCAAACCTGGCGATATTCGTTTTGAAGTCGCGTTCCCAGCCTTCGCAAGGCCAGTCTGCTCAACATAGGTTCGTCATTGCTAAAGTCATCGTGGTGGCGATTCATTGCGACCTTCCACTCTTTCAGTTCAAAGACTTAAAGGATCTTGCGCTGAAGAGGTTCATTTTTAGTCAATATCGACATTACTCATAGCTAACGAAAGATAAAGGTTCTCACGCCGCCACCGTTCCCGTTTTGTCGAGGATCCGATCGATTCAGGTCCGCCAAACGATGAGGGCAGCACAACCTCACGGCCGTGCTGCCCAAAATCGATCCGCAGTTTCGATGGTTACTGCTGTGTACCTGATGCCGGCGGCGTTGCCGGAGGCGTCGTGGTGCCGGGTGTCGTCGCCGGAGGTGTCGACGGAGTCGCGGGCTCCGGGGTGGCCGGCGGTGTCGTCGGCTCAGGCGTGGCCGGGGCGGGCGGTGCCGCCGGCGTGGTCGTGGCCGCCGGAGGGGTCGCAGGCTCTGTCGTCGTGGTGGTGGGTGCGGTGTCGGTTGCCGTCTCGTCCCTGCCGGTGAATACGCCTGAGAACCAAGCAATCACAAGCAAGACCACAACAATTATACCGATCCACAGCGCCATATTACTATTCTTGCGCGGTTCTGTTGTCGCCATTTACGTTCTCCTTGACCAGCGTATTCTTTGTGAAACGACTTCTATCCGACCTTCTATATCACCAACGCCCCGTAATGTCAGTGATCAAAGATTTTATATCCGTCGCGCCTAGAAGAGGATCTCACCGGCCAGCAGGCCAAGGGCGAGGAAAATCAGACAGATCACCAGGAACACGACAAACAGTATCTTCGCGATGGATCCAGCCGCAGAGGCGATGCCCGAAAATCCGAGCGCTCCCGCCACGAGTGAGACAATAAAGAATATTAACGCCCATTTCAGCATGACCCGCCTCCCGCACTAAGCGCTTCAACAATTCGCAACGGGCCAAAAGGTTCCCGCGCATCTTCGCGACGCTCGCGGGCCGTGGCCCAGACACCACAGAGACCCGTCAAGTTTGTAAAATGATCCAGAACATCTTGTGCGTGTGTATGGCTCGCGATACTCCTTATACGTGTGAAAAAATATCATGCCCTTTTTAAGGGTACCAAGGCCGTCCGCATGGCCTCGGGTGTCAGAGGAGTTGTTTATGTACAAGCAGTTCAAATGGGCCGTCTTCACGGCAGCGACCGCCATTGTGGCACCGGAACCAGCTTTGGCCGCCGATCTCTACAGCCCGCCTCCCGCGGTCATCGCGGTGGAGCCGGCAGTCAGTTGGACGGGGATTTATCTCGGCGGTTCCGTCGGCGGGGCCGGGTCTGCCTCAGCGACAAACACACCTTTGCGGACCGGAAAGAACGCACGGTTCAACGGGTCGGGTTCCGAGGGTCTGATCGGCGGAGGATTTGTCGGCTTCAACTATCAACTCAGCCCGCAAGTCGTCTTCGGTCTCCAGGGGGACTACTTCGTTCCCGATCTGGAGGCGACCTTCGGCAAGGAAATCCTGCCCGAAAAACCCGGTCCCAAAGATGCCGCAGGGGGTGCCCTGACGCGCAAGCCGCTCCGGCCTCAACGCGGCAAACCCGATCGCACGGAGTCGATCCGTGACCTGTGGTCGGTCTCGGCGCGGGCCGGGTGGCTGCCGAGCGAATCAACAATGATCTATGTATTGGGCGGTTATTCCAATGCGGACCTGAAGCTCAAACTGAGTGCCGGCAAGGGCCACACGGCGATCGACGGCTATCACGTCGGTACAGGCATCGAAACGAAGCTGACGGACAGTCTCTCAGCGCGGGTCGAGTACCGATACGTCCACCTTTCGGGCGAGAAGAAGTTTGACGGCCGGACAGCGACTTTCGAGCCGGCTATCCACATGGGGACCTTCGGTCTGGCCTGGACCTTCACCATGTTCTGAGAGTGCAAATCCCCTTTGAGAGGGAGTGCGATCGGTGGCCCGCTCGAGCGAACGGGCCACTTCTGCCTTAGGACAGGCTCAACTCGGAGGGCGAGGGCGCTTTGTTCATCTGGGCGAGGGCGTCAGGGCGGATGTGGCGGCGCTCGATCTCCTGCTGGAGATAGCTTTCCGAAATCTGCCCGCTCTCGACACATTCCCGCAGCAGGCCAAAGAACAGTTTCTCCTGATTCGGATCAGGATGGCGCTTGTAACGGCCTGGCATGGTGATGCCGTTGCTTCCCAATATCTTCGCCAGCCAGTCGATCTTCAGGCGGTTGGTAAAGTCCACCGGAAGTCCCGTCTTCCAGGGCTGCGTGCGGCGCTTGGTGTTGTGCAACAGCCGGGTCTTCGGGGTCAGCCGGTCGAAATCGTTCCATTCGGGCTCCAGAGCGCCGATCGTCTCGCGCGGCTCATAAGCGAGAATGATCCAGTCCTCGTAGTCACGCTCGCTGCGGAAGAGGGCTCCGAAATTTTCCTCCAAATTCCAGTGCTTCAGCTTGGCGCAGTCCAGCAGCATCACGCTGCTGGCCATGTAGTCCGGACGGTCATTGTGGCCGGGGCGGGGGCGCGCGAAGATGGCCTTGCCCTGCATGTCGCGTTGGAGCAGCTCGTTGATGTCGCCCACCGCAAAGATGTCCGGATCCATCACGACGGCTCGGCCTTCGTAATTCATGAGCTGGGGCGGCATGAACCGCAGTGGCGTGAAGGATTGGAGGTCGTCATTGACCCAAGCGCGCTGGGTTCCGGCGCGCAGGAACTTCCGGCCCTCATATTCCCGAAACAGAGGATAATCCTCCTGGGTAATGATCCGCACGTTGAAAGCATCCGGGGTCTTCGAATTGCGCTTCAATGAGTGAGCCGCGACAAGCGCGCCAACCATCTGCTTGGCATTGGTGTGGATGAAAACCGTGTTGGTCATCGATCGCCTATGAGTTGCGAGCCCGCCAGCCGACGCACCGGCCGCTCCTGAAATCAACCATAGACGCCGCACGGGCGGGGCTCAAGGCACCCAAAGCCGCATCGACTACTCTCTATGCGTTTGTCGCGTATTGAAAGATCGCATAAGTTGCGCTAGAAGTGTCGAACCTAAATCTTCAGTTGCGCTCAATGAAATCCCCTCCATCGCCAAGCCGTGTTTCGGTACTGATGACCGCGAAGAACCAGGAGCGGTTCATCGCCGGTGCCATCGCGAGCATCCTCAGGCAAAGTTATTGCGAGTTCGAGTTGCTGGTGGTGGACGACCAGTCGACCGACCAGACGGCGGCCATCGTGCGGAGCCTCATGGAAGTGGACCCGCGTGTGACGCTGCTCTGCTGTGCGACCCCGGGGCGTGTCGCGTGCCTGAATTATGCCCTGTCAGTGGCGCGGTCGGATTACATCGCCATCATGGACGCCGACGATCTCGCGCCGCCGCATCGCTTGTCTCTCCAGGTCGATTTTCTCGACCGACATCCCCGCGTGGTGGCGGTGGGCGGTGCATTCTGCCATATCGGCCAGGATGAACTGGATCCCGTGACGGCGGGTGATGGGCGACCAATTTCGCCGAAACCGCTGTCGCCCCGCAGCCGGCTGAATGGTCTGAGACCAAAGCCGCTGCCGATCCTGCATTCGACCGTGGTCATGCGGCGCGCGACAGTCGTGGAGGCCGGGCTCTACCGTCCGGCCCTCATCCATCAAGAGGATACAGATCTGTTCCTCCGGCTCGAGGAGTTGGGGGAGATCCGCAACCTGCCGGACGTGGTACATTTCTATCGGCAGCATGATGCCAATACCGGGAGACGATACCCGATTGGCCAAAGTGCTGCCTGGGCGCTGGCGCTGATGCTCGCCCGGCGGAGGCGACGCGGCCTTACGGACTGGGCCTATGGGAATGATCGCGGTCGCGTCTGGCTGCTTCTTTGTGTCTGCGCCAGTATCAGCGCCCTCAACGCCTTGCTGCTGATCGTGCTCGAAACCCGGCGCCGGCGCGGCAAACGGGGCAGGTTGGCGCGGCAGCTCGGCACGGTCCGAGACCTGCCGACCTCTGCCCGGCAGGCCGCCTCCACATGATGAAAACCATTGCCGCGGGCAACCCGGCACGAGCCCGCAAGAAGCGGGTCTGGCTCTACCGCATCTGTAATCGGCTGTGGACGGGGCTCAGCCATGAGCACCCGCTGCCATGGGGGCGGGCGCGCCGAGCCATGGCGCATCTGGCCTTTCAGGTTATCGACCTCTTCGTCAGGGCGCGGACACCCGCCCGTCAGTTCAGCCTGTGGGAGCAGGTGCCGCCGATCGCGGGTGATCTGCCCCGTGCACCGGCAGGCCGCGAGGTCTTGATCGCTTTCGGGGATCCAGTCTTCGTCGCGCGGTACGGGCCGCCATTGCTAATGTCTCTGGCCGCGCGCAGTCCCAATACGCCGGTACATCTGCATGTCTTCGGCACGGAAGACATCAGCGCCCGTCTGCCCGCGGATGCCAGACTTCAGCTCAGCATTACCTATGAGACGGTGGATCGTCTCCCGAGCGGAACCGCCGATAGAGTGCGTTTCTTTCAAAGCATGCGTTTCATCCGTCTCGCGCAGTTCCTGCATCGGTCGCCACACTCCTTCCTCGCCATCGACATCGACAGCGTCATCGCCCAGGATCTGAGCGCCACCGCGTTCCTGCGGGCAGGGGCCGATATCGGCCTCATCAAACGCGACAAATTTCGTGATCCGGGAAAGAAGGTGCTCGCCGCCGCCCTCTATGCCGCGCCCACCGATCCGGCACGCCGGTTCATGCGGATCGCCGCGACCAGAATGCTTGCCCATCTGGAGGGGGTCTTCACCGAGAAATTGGACCAGCGCTGCCTTTATCTGACCTTCCGGGATCGGAGCGCGGGTGTCCGGATCGCACCCCTGCCCATGAGCCTTGCTGCGGTCGAGCAGGAGGGGGCGACAATCCTCTCGCTGCGGGGGCCACGGAAGAACCAGGACCTGGACGCGCTGCTGGGCACCATGCCGGCCTCTTGAGCATTTGCGCTTTTCACCGCACGGACCCTATGATGGTCAGGGGCTGCCAGAGAATTTCTGGTGATGAGGCGGATTCCATGGGGTGGTGGCAAAGAGCGTGGATTGTCTTGACCGTGTTGGGGGCGGTGGAGGCGGCTGCGGTGGCGCAGGAGAGCTTGGCACCGGTGATCGTCGGAACGGGCGGTGTCACCGGCGTCTATTATCCCGTCGGCGGTGCGATCTGCCGCGTCGTCAACGAAAAGAGATCGAAAGATCATCTTTTCTGCTCTGTCGAGCCCAGCGACGGTTCCGTCGACAATGTGAAGTCCTTGCAGGCTGGCGACGTCCAGTTCGCCATCGTCCAAGCCGATATCGCCGATGACGCCTTCCAGGGGCGCGGCGATTGGACGGGTCGGCCCGCGGAAGGGCTGCGCCTGGTACTGACGCTCTATCCGGAAGTGATCACCATCATCAGCCGGGCCGATGCCAAAATCGCGAACATCTCAGACCTCAAGGGCAAGCGGGTCAATCTCGGCGCGAGGGGTTCTGGCGCGCTGGGCAGCTGGACCGTGATCGAAGAGGCCATGGGCTGGACGCCGGGGGACGTGCAGGTGGTGGAGATCTCAAGCGAGGACCAAGGGCAGGCCCTGTGCGACAATCAGATGGATGCCTTCGTCTGGTTCGTCGGCCACCCCTCCGCGAATACGGAGGAGACGCTTTCGAGCTGCGATGCGAGGGTGGCCGATGCCACGGGACCGGCGGTCGAGGCCCTGCTGAAGGCGCATCCGGAATATCGCGAAGTCGTCATCCCCGCCGGCACCTATAGCGGACAGGACAAGCCCATTCGCAGCTTCGGGGTCACGGCAGAGCTGGTCACCTCCGCGGCGGTCGCCGATGACGTGGTGGAAAAGCTCACGACAGCCGTGTTGTCCGACGTGGAGCGGTTCCGCTCGCTCCATCCGGCCCTGAGCGGCCTTGTGGCCGACGATATGACGCAGAGCGGGATTCTGCCCACTCATCCCGGTGCCTTGGCGGCCATCAAGGCTGCGGCCGGTTCGGCCTCACGCTGAGGGATTCACAAGCCGGGCCGCGAACGCTAGTCTGTGGAGACCACCAACAGACAAGGATAGACGCATGGCCCATCACCCGCCCGCAGACACCGTCCGCGCCCTCCTGCTCGAGATGTTCGGGGCGGCGGTGAAAGCGGCCGATCCCCTGGTGGTGCTGCCGCCGCATCTGCCGGAGCCTCCGCCGGGGCGAACCGTGGTGGTCGGCGCGGGCAAGGCTGCCGCCGCCATGGCGCAAGCGGTGGAGGCTCATTGGGCGGGGCCGCTCGAAGGCCTCGTCATCACACGATACGGACACGGCCTGCCGACGCGGCAGATCGAGGTGGTGGAAGCCTCGCATCCGGTCCCGGACCTGGCCGGGCATCGCGCGGCGCAGCGCATCCTCGCGCTCGCATCGGAGCTCACCGAAAACGACCTGCTGCTGTGTCTCATCTCCGGCGGCGGCTCGGCGCTAATGGCGCTGCCGGCGGCAGGGCTCAGCTTCGAGGACAAGCAGGCGGTCAATCGCGCCCTGCTCGCCTCGGGGGCGACGATCACGGAGATGAACTGCGTCCGCAAACATCTCTCCGCCATCAAGGGCGGGCGGCTGGCGGCGGCGGCATGGCCCGCAGCCTGCATCTCGCTGCTCATCTCGGACGTGCCCGCGGATGACCCCTCCATGGTCGCCTCGGGACCGGGCCTGGCGGATCCCACGAGCCGGGCGGATGCCTTGAGCATTCTCGCCAAATACCGCCTCGAGGTGCCCGAAGCCGTCACCGACTGGCTCCGGGATCCGCGTTCGGAGACGCCGAAGCCCGACGATCCACATCTTGCCCGCTGCGAGGCCCGCATCGTCGCAGCCCCCTCCCTGTCGCTCGCAGCCGCACGCGAACGGGCGGAGGCGGCCGGCTTCACGGTTGTCGACCTGGGCGACCGCATCGAAGGCGAGGCGCGGGAGGTCGGTGCCGCGCATGCCCAGTTCGTCCGCGAGATCGCCGCAGGGCGGGTGCCGGTCAAGGCCCCGGCGATCGTGCTCTCGGGGGGGGAGACGACGGTCACCGTCCGGGGCCAGGGCCGGGGCGGGCGCAACAGCGAATATGCTCTCGCGCTGGCCCTCGGCCTCAACGGGCTGCCTGGCGTCGAAGCGCTGGCCTGCGATACCGACGGTATCGATGGCTCGGAGGACAATGCCGGAGCCTTTGTGGACGCAAACACCCTCGCCGAGGCCCGGGCCCAGGGCCTCGACCCGCAAGCCCTGCTCGATGCCAATGATGCCTATGCCCTGTTCCATGCCCTTGGGACCCTGGTGATGACCGGGCCGACCCATACCAATGTCAACGACTTCAGGGCGATCGCGATCACCTGAGGCGATCGCGATCCCTGTTGCCTCGAATTACTCCGCCGGCTGCAGGCGGAAGCGGCGTTCCATCATCACCACCGGCACGCCGGCCAGGAGGACCACGATCCCGATGAGCGCCCCCAAGCCGGTATAGGCAAGGCTCGAATAGAGCAGGCCCAGGCAGGTCGCGGAGAACAGGGCCGGGAGAACGGGATAGAACGGCACGGAGAAGGGCCGTTCCCCGGGATGCTTGCCGCGCAAGACGAACAGCGACAGGCTGACCAGCAGCATGAAGAACCAGAAGACCGGGGCGGTGTAGTCGACCATGGACTGGAAGCCGTCGCGGGCGATCGCGCCAAAGAGCACGAGGCCGGAGGAAATCACCCCCTGCACCAGCAGGGCGTTGCGCGGGGTGCTGCCCTTCTGGTCCCATTCGCCGAGGAAGCGCAGATGCGGGAGATCGCGTCCGAGGGCGAAATAGGCGCGGCCGCCGGTGAAGATGGTCGCATTCACCGAGGTCAGGGCGGCGATGCAGACGCCGAGGCTCAGCAGCATGGCCCCCAGCTCGCCGAAGGTGATCCTCACGAGATCCGCTCCCGGCGCCTCCGTCCCCCGCAGCCGCTCGAGGCCCAAGGCGTTGAGATAGGCCATGTTGATCAGGATGTAGAAGGCCATGATCACCACGACGCCGATGGCCAGGATGCGCGCCATCTTGCGGCGCACTTCGCGGATCTCACCGGAGAGATAGGCGGCCTCGTTCCAGCCGCCGAAGGTCAGGAGGACGAGCACCATGGCCATGCCGAGCGCCGATCCGTTGTCCTGCGCCGGGGGCACGCCTTCAGCGGCGACGGGTGCCGTGAGGCCGATCGCGACCATCGCGGCCAGGCCGAGGATCACCGCCACGGTCATGGCGATCTGCACGGATTTCGAGGGCCGGGTGCCGAGGACATTCAGGGCGGTGAAGGCGATCACGGCGGAAAAGGCATGCAGCGAGGGCCCGTAGGGTCCCAGGGGCACCAGCTGCTGGGCATAGTCGCCATAGACGAAGGCCAAAGCCGCAATCGCACCCGTCTGGATGACGGTCCCCCGCGCCCAGGCGAAGAACAGGCCCGTGGAGCGCCCGAAGGCGCGCCGCAGGAAGTGATATTCGCCTCCCTCGCTGGGATAGGAGGAGCCGAGCTCGGCGTAACAGAGGGCGCCCACCATGGTGATGAGGCCGCCGACCACCCAGACGGAAACGAACATGGCCTCGCTGCTGACATTGCCGGCGACGAGGGCTGGAATCTTGAAGATGCCGATGCCGACCACCACGGAGATGATCATGCATACGCCTTCGAACACCGAGAGGGTGGCGCGAGGCTGAGCCGCTGCGTTCATTGCTGGTATCCTGTGGCGTGCGAGCCGCCGAAACAGGCATCCTCCCAGGGGTCAGATGCCTGTCTCAGAGAGTCCGCCATGGTCATGACGGGACGGGATCAGCTCTTGGTGGCGCGCCAATCCATCGCGGCACCGGAGGCGTCCGTCGCCATGGGCTCGATCGAGGTGCCGTTCACCCGGCCCACGAATTCACGAGGCGATCCCGGCTCGACTTCGACCTCGAAACTCAGCGCATCGCCCTTCAGGGAGGCATTCTCGATGGGCACGGACTTGCCCTCGATCTCGGCGGTGCCTTCGACCTGCTGGTAAGTCTGGTCAAGGTCCAGGGTGAATGTCACCTCGGGGCTTTCCACGCGCCAGGTGCCTTCCACCTTTGCCGGCACATGCCAGAGATAGACGTCACGCCCGTCGACCTCGTCGGACTGGTCAGGCGTCCATGGCCCAAGGTTGAACTGATGCGAGACAAGGCGGGTGCCCGGCGTCAGTTCCAGCAGTTTCGGCTTCAGCTCGAGATTGACCTTCGGCAGCAGATACATGGTGATGATGGAGGCTTTGGAGAGATCGGTCTCGAACAGGTTCTGCTCTTCGAACGTCGCGCGATCGGCAACACCTGCCTCCTTGGCGTTCGCCTTTGCCTCCGCCACGCGGTTCGGATCCAGATCGACCCCGTGCGCCGGGATGCCGTGCTCCTTGGCGGCGGCAATGGCGATACGGCCATCGCCCGAGCCGAGGTCGAGGAGAACATCGGTTTCCTTCACATCCGCCATTTCGAGCATGCGGTCGACCATGGCGTTCGGTGTCGGAACGAAGGGCACATCCAGAGCCCAGGACGGTGTCAGGCTGGCCAAGGCAAGTGAAAGGGTGAGGCCGGAGGTGGCCAGGAGGGTCTTTGTCTGCATGGGAAAGTCTCCTTGATTTCAAGATTCGTCGAGCAAAGACGATGCAACTTGTTCAAGGCTGTCGCTCAGTTTTCCGCATCGCCGAGATAAATCTCCGATGCTTAACAGCACGGCTAAGTTGATGTTCCACCGACGGACGCCGTTGGATGTTCAACAAAAATCGATCAATGCTGATGAAAATGTGATTAGGGCAGTAAAAATCATAATCTTAAGATTATGATTTTTAAATATCAGTATTGTTTGAAAGAGATTTTGGATCATCAAGATGGGCGACGATCTCGGCGGTCGCGCCGCCGCTGGCACTGCGATTTCGCCGAGGCCCAAGGCCCGCCACTCGCCCGGCCGGGGCCGGTTCAGGCCAGCCGCTTGACGATCTCCTGCAGCCGGGCATCGCTCATGGCTCCGAGATGGGCTGCCAGCACGGCTTCCGATTTCAGGATCACGCCGTCGTCGAGGATCTTGAGGTGGTTGGCTTCCAACGTCGCCCCCGTCGAGGTGATGTCGACGATCACCTCCGCCGTGCCCGCCGCCGGCGCCCCCTCGGTTGCACCGAGGCTCTCGACGATTCGATAGCCGCGCACCCCATTCTCGGCGAAGAAGCGGCGCGTCAGGTTCATGTATTTCGTCGCCACCCGAAGCCTGCGGCCATGGCGGGCGTAATAGGCCAGCGCCACCTCGTCGAGATCGGTCATGGTGGCGACGTCCAGCCAGCATTCCGGCACGGCGACGATCACATCGGCGCGGCCGAAGCCGAACCGCAGCTGGATGTCGACAATCTCGGCCATGTTGGGGATGTGCTCACGCAGCAAGTCCTCGCCGGTGATCCCGATATCGATGGCGCCCTCGCGCAGCAGATGGGCGATCTCGGTCGCCGAGAGGTAGGATACCTCGACGCCGTCGATGCCGTTTAGGCGGCCCTGATAGCCGCGTCCCGCCCCGGTGCGATCGAGCGTCAAGCCGACGCCGCCCAGCAACTCGGAGGCCTTCTCCATGAGTCGTCCCTTGGAGGGCAGGGCGATGATCAGCGGCTTCATCATGACCGGGCCTCCAGCGCCAGCCGCAGCCGCTCGGTGTGAATGGCGCAGCCCACCGCCGGCACAGGCTCCGGGCTGCCGATGGCGGCCATCAAGCCGTCATAGCGGCCGCCGCCGGCAAGCGGCAGCCAACCCGTCGCGCTCTCCACCTCGATCTGGAAGACGAAGCCCGAATAATATTCGAGGCTGCGGCCGAAGACGCCGGAAAAGCGGTGGGTCTCGACTTCTATGCCCTGGGCTCTGGCCTCGGCAAAGCGCCGGTCGAACTGGTCGAGCACGGCCCCGAACTGCGCACCGGCCTTCTCCGCGATGGCGCGCATGGCGAGGCTTGCATCTTCCGGCGCCCCATCGATGGCGAGATAGGTCTCGATCAAGTCGACAGCATCGGCATCGAGGGGATCCTCGTCGCGGTCGCGGGCCCGCTCATGCAGCCGCCGGGCGATCTCGGCGATGGTGCGGCCGCCGACCAGCGGAATGTCTTCATGCTCCAGCACCTCCTCCACGAGCTGCAGGGCGCGTGCTTCCGGGGCGCCATGCAGCCGGGTCAGCAGCTCTTCGGTCGCCGAGCGCACCGGCTTGCGGCGGCTGGAGAGCGTGTCGAGCAGGTCGCGGAAGGCCCGGGGCCGCCAGAATTGATGCTTGAGCCGCTGGCGCCACCGCTCGGGCATGTCGATCGCATCGAGCAGCGCCGCAAGCAGGGCGAGGTCGCCGAGCTTGACGCGGTAGCGGGTCAGGCCCGCGGCATGGAGCGCCTTCACGGTCAGGGCGAAGATCTCGGCCTCTGCGATCCCTGCGTCAGTGTCGCCCAGCCATTCCATGCCGACTTGCACGAATTCGTTGGGGTGCATGGCATCCGCGCCTTGAGGCTGGTGGCGGAAGGCCGGGCCGCAATAGCAGTAACGCGCCTCAGTCGCAGGGGAGGGCGCCGTCTCCAGATGATAGCGGCAGGTGGGCACGGTCAGGTCCGGGCGCAGGCACAACTCGCGACCCGAAGGGTCGGTGAAGACATAGGTGCGGGTGCGGATATCCTCGCCGGAGCGGTCGAGGAACAGATCCGCCGGCTGCAGGATGTCAGGCGTCACATGATCGAAGCCGGCCGCCTCGATCAGCGCCAGCATGGCCGCATTCTGCGCCTCGAGGGAGCCCCGATCGGCAGAGGACCTACCGGGCATGGGGGCGGCTCCCTTTCACGCACGGGGAGAGGTGAAGGGTTGCGGCAGCGTCATCTTCTCCACCGTCATCCTCGGGCTTGACCCGAGGATCCAGGGTCGCCCAGGGAAAGCGCGTCCCCCGCGGCTCCTTGATGCTCGCATCAGGCCCGGGCCTGACGGTCGATGGTAGGGTAGGGCACATCAGGAATACCGTGCCAGGATCTCTTGCACCGCCGCCACCAGAGCGTCGCGCTTGACCGTCACCTGGGCGGGGCGGGCCTCGCGCCATTCGTCACGGCCTTCGATGGCCTTGGCGGCCTCGGCACCGGCGACCAGGTCTTTCACCTGCACCTCACCGCGCGCCAGTTCGTCACCTCCCTGGATGATCACGCAAGGGCTGCCGCGGCGGTCGGCATATTTCATCTGCGCCTTCATGCCGGAGGTGCCGAGATACATCTCGGCGCGCAGCCCCGCCTGGCGGAGCTCGGTGACCATGGCCTGGTAGTCGCCCATGCGCTCCTTGTCCATGACCAGCACCACCACGGGTGCAGCCGCCCCCTGGTCCTCGATCTTGCCCAGATGCTTCAGGGCCGCGTAAAGCCTGGAGACGCCGATGGAGAAGCCGGTCGCCGGTACCTTCTCACCACGAAAACGCTCGACTAGCCCGTCATAGCGCCCGCCGCCGCCGACGGAGCCGAAACGGGTGACCTCGCCCTCCTCGTTGCGGGCATCAAACAGGAGCTCGGCCTCGAAGACGGGGCCGGTGTAATATTCGAGGCCGCGGACGACGGACGGGTCGAAAGTGATTCTGTCTTGCTCATATCCAGCATCTTTACAATGCAACAGCAACTGTACAGTTTCACTGATAGCCAAATCTTCGGATCCAATTAAATCATTAACTTTAGCAAGCTTCTCGGCGCCATCCTTGCCAACGATCTGTAGATACGCCAACACAATCGTGACGTTATCTTCAATCAGGCCTGCTCCTTTGGTGACGTCGCCACTGGCGTCTGTACGCCCAGATGTTAACAGGTCTTTGACACCGTCCAGACCGATCTTGTCCAACTTGTCTATAGCTCGCAAAACCGTTAGACGGCGCCCAGAATCTTCAATGCCAGTCAGACCGACGGCTTCCATGACGCCGTCGAGGATCTTGCGGTTGTTGACGCGGATCACGTAAGAACCGCGCGGGATCCCCAGCGCCTCCAGCGTGTCGGCTGCCAGCATGCAGATTTCGGCATCCGCCGCCGGGTTGCTGGTGCCCACGGTGTCGGCGTCGAACTGCATGAACTGGCGGAACCGGCCTGGTCCCGGCTTCTCATTGCGATAGACCCAGCCCGAGCGATAGGAGCGATAGGGCTTGGGCAGGCTGTCGTAATGCTCCGCCACATAGCGGGCGAGGGGGGCGGTCAGGTCGTAGCGCAGGGACAGCCACTGGTCGTCTTCGTCCTGGAACGAGAACACGCCCTCGTTGGGGCGGTCCTGGTCAGGCAGGAATTTTCCCAAGGCGTCGGTATACTCGATGGTCGGCGTCTCGACGGGATCGAAGCCATAGGATTCATAGACCTGCTCGATGGTCTGCAGCATCTTCTTGAGCGCGCGGATCTCGCTCGCCTCGACGTCGCGAAAGCCTTTCGCGACGCGCGCCTTGGGGCGCTCCGATTTCAATGTCTTGCTCATCCGAGCGTCAGTCCTGCCGGTTGGTTCTGTGCGGCGGGTTCTATCGGATGGATGTCACAGCGGCAAGGCGTGAGCGCGCGTCAGCGCACCATGGCCGCCGGCCGGGGGCCTCCCGTTGCCCAGTCGAGCAATTCCACCGTGTGCGTCACGGGAATCTCCGTGCCGGAGCCGAGCTGGGTCAGGCAGCCGATATTGCCGGTGGCGATGACGTCGGGGCGGGTCGCGCGGATGTTGTCGAGCTTGCGGTCGCGCAGCCGGGTCGCGATCTCCGGCTGCAGGATGTTGTAGGTCCCGGCCGAGCCGCAGCAGAGATGGCCCTCCGCCGGCTCCACCACCTCGAAGCCCGCCTCCGACAAAAGCTGCTTCGGGGCCGTGCGGATCTTCTGGCCATGCTGCATGGAACAGGCCGAATGATAGGCGACCCGCATGGCGATGGGCACGCGCCCCTCGGGCAGGCCCTGGGCTGCAAGGAACTCGGTCACGTCCTGGGTGAGGGCGGAGACCCGCGCCGCCTTCTCCGCATAGAGCGGATCGCGCTTCAGCATGTGGCCGTAATCCTTCACCGTGGTGCCGCAGCCGGAAGCATTGATGATGATCGCCTCCAAGCCCTCGCCCTCCATCTCGGCGATATAGGCGTCGATATTCGCGCGCGCTTTCGCCAAAGCATCCTCGTCGCGGCCCATGTGATGGGTGAGCGAGCCGCAGCAGCCCTGGCCCTGCGGCACCACCGGCTCGTAGCCGATGCGGGCGAGAAGGCGCGCGGTCGCCTCGTTGATCGACGGCGCCAGCACCGTCTGGGCGCAGCCGGTGAGCAGCGCCACGCGGCCGCGCCGCTTGCCGGCGCTCGGCATGGCCAAGGGCTTCGCCTCGGGCAGGGTGCGCGGTGCGAGCCGCAGCATCGCCGCCAGCGGCCGCAGCGGCGGGATCGCCTGCAGCAAAGGGGCAAAGGGGCGTCCCAGCCGGCTCAGCTTCAGGGCGGTGCGCATCCGGTCCGGATCGGGGAGGACCGCCGCCAGGGCGTCGCGCAGCAGCCGGTCGAACCAGGGGCGGCGATAGGTCTCCTCCACCCGCACCCGGGCCTGGTCGATCAGGTGCATGTAATCGACGCCCGAGGGACAGGTCGTCACGCAGGCCAGGCAGGACAGGCAGCGGTCGATATGCTTCACCACCTCGCCGGTGACGGGCTTGTCCTCCTCCAGCATCTGCTTGATCAGATAGATGCGGCCGCGAGGGCTGTCGAGCTCGTCGCCCAGCAGCACGTAAGTCGGGCAGGTGGCCGTGCAGAAGCCGCAATGGACGCAGGCGCGCAGGATCTGCTCGGCTTCCGCGATCTTCGGGTCGGCGCGCTGGGCTTCGGTGAAGCGGGTCTGCATCGTTACAAGGACCTGTCAACTGCCGTCATACATGCGCCCGGGATTGAGGATGCCATGGGGATCGAAGCCCGCCTTTACGCGCCGGGTCAAGGCGCGGATGCCGGGGGAGAGCGGATCGAAGCTCGCGACCGCCGCTCGGGTGGCCGCATCGGCGCGAATCAGCGTCGCATGACCGCCATGGCGGGCGATGCAGCCGCGCACGCTTGACGCCCCGGCATCGGCTGTCGCTGCCACGTCGCACCAGATCAACCCGCCGCCCCAATCATAGAAGCCGCGTGCCTGAGCCGTGCGGCGCAATTCGTTCAAGACCGCAGCTCCGCGCGCCGGGGCGACCGAGATCCGCCAGACCGGGCGGTCGAAGCGGTCGGCAAGCAGCAGGCCGTCGCGGATGTCGCCCCAGAGCGCGCGCGACGGTTCGGCCTCGACCACCAGGCTGGCCGTCTGGACTGCGACCAGAGCCTCGAGCTTGGCCACGCGATAGGCGACGGAGGGGCCGACGCCCTCCAGCCGGAAGGCGGTGACGCTGGCGCCCTGGCCCGCCGCATCCTCAGGCGCGAAGCGCCGCGCCAGGTCCACTGGGATGTGGGCTGCGCCGGAAATCTCGCAGGCGCTGCCGAGGCCTGCGGACAGGGCGGCTATGGCGGCCTCGTCGTCGAGCCCGAACAGGATCAGGCTCGATTCAGTCTCGGGGGCCGGCAAGACCTTCAGGGTCACCTCGGACATGACCGCCAGCGTGCCCCAGGAGCCCGCCATCAGCTTCGGCAGGTCGTAGCCGGTCACGTTCTTCACCACGCGGCCACCGCCCTTGAAGATCTCACCGCGGCCGCTCACCGCCTTGAAGCCGAGGAAATGGTCGCGGACCGCGCCGACCTTGATCCGCCGCGGCCCGGCCAAGTTCGTCGCCACCAGGCCGCCCGCCGTCCCCGGCCCGCCATTGCCGCCGAGCAACACGGTGAGGTCGGGGGGCTCGAAGGCCAGGCACTGGCCGCGTGCCGTGATCGCGGCGGTGATCTCCTCCAGCGGCGTGCCGCTGCCGGCCTGGATCACCAGCTCCTCGGGCTCATAGAGGCTGATGCCGGAGAGAGCGGTCGTATCGAGGGTCCAGCTCGCATCCATCACCCCGCCGATCGCCCGCTTGGAGCCCGACCCCAAAATCTCGATGGGCGCCTGGGCGGAGGCGGCCCAGGCCACGGCATCGCGCAGCTGGCCGAGATTTTCGGGCTTGAGGACCGAGGCCATTCAGAACCGCGGAATGTTCGGAAACGGCACCTGGCCGCGATGGACATGCATGGCGCCCAGCTCGGCGCAGCGGTGCAGGATCGGGAACACCTTGCCCGGATTCATCAATCCTTGCGGATCGAAGGCGCATTTCAGCCGCTGCTGATGGGCGAGATCGCCCTCGTCGAACATCACCGGCATCAGATCGCGCTTCTCGACTCCCACCCCGTGCTCGCCGGTGAGCACGCCTCCCACCTCGACGCAGAGCCTCAGGATGTCGGCGCCGAAGGCCTCGGCGCGCTCCAATTCGTCAGCGATATTCGCGTCATAGAGGATCAGGGGATGCAGATTGCCGTCGCCGGCGTGAAAGACATTCGCCACCCGAAGCCCGTATTGCACCGACATCTCGCCCATGCGGTGCAATACCTTGGGCAATTGGTGGCGGGGGATGGTGCCGTCCATGCAGAGATAGTCCGGCGAGATCCTGCCCACCGCCGGGAAGGCCGCCTTGCGTCCCGCCCAGAAGGCCAGCCGTTCGGCTTCGGTGGTGCTGACGCGCAGGCCGGCCGCGCCATTGGCATCGGCAATCGCGGAGACCCGCTCGATCAGATGGGTGACCTCGGCTTCGGGACCGTCGAGCTCGATGATGAGCAGGGCCTCCACGTCGAGCGGATAGCCGGCGCGCACGAATTCCTCGGCGGCATGGATCGCCGGCCGGTCCATCATCTCGATGCCGGCGGGAATGATCCCTGCGGCGATGATATCGGCCACGCATTTGCCGGCCTCTTCGCTCGAGGGAAAGCCCACCAGCAGGGCGCGGGCGGTCTCCGGCAGAGGCAGGATCCTGACGGTCACCTCCGTAACCACGCCGAGCAACCCCTCCGAGCCGATCACCACCCCCAGCAGGTCCAATCCACCCGAATCGAGATGCTTGCCGCCGAGGCGGATCACCTCGCCGTCGATCAGGACGAACTCCACCCCGAGCACGTTGTTCGTGGTGAGGCCGTATTTCAGGCAATGCACGCCGCCGGCATTCTCCGCCACATTGCCGCCGATGGTGCAGGCAATCTGGCTGGACGGGTCGGGGGCATAATAGAAGCCCGCGCCGCGCACGGCGTCGCTGATGGCGAGGTTGGTCACCCCCGGCTGCACGGTCACGCAGCGGTCGGTGTAATCGATGTCGAGAATCGACTTGAACTTCGCCATGACCAGGAGCACGGCATCCTCCAGCGGCAGGGCGCCCCCCGACAGGGACGTGCCGGCGCCACGCGGCACCACGCGGATCTGCTGCTCGTGGCAAAATCTCAGGACGGCGGCGACCTGTGCCGTATCGCGGGGGAGAACCGCGACCATGGGCAGCTGGCGATGAGCCGTCAGCCCGTCGCTCTCGAAGACCCGCAACTCGTCGACCGTGTCGATGACCCCTTCGCCCGGCACGATGGCGCGAAGGCTGCGCACGATCTCGCGGCGCCGGGCCAAAACGCCCCGATCCGGCTCCGGCATCCTGAGGCCGCTCATCCTTGCCTGTTTCCCTCATGTGTCACGGGAGTGTCATACCATGGATGGCGGTGCGGTATCCATCGAGAGGGTGGCGACCTTATTCTTCGCTCTCCTTATGCTGCTCGCTCACCGTCATCCCTCTCTCACACCGTCATCCTCTCTCAAATCGTCATCCTCGAGCTTGACCCGAGGATCCAGGGTGAAGCGGTACAAGCTTTCCCCTGTGGTCCTGGATCCTCGGGTCAAGCTCGAGGATGACGGACTTAAACCCAGCTGTGAAAGCGCAGGCGCCTCTATCGCCGGTCGAAGGCCAGCTTGGCGGCGATGCCGAAGAACATGAGGCCGGTCACATATTGCAGCACGCGGGCGGCAACCAGGTTGCGGGCCAGCCACTGGCCGATGCTGCCGGAAAAGACTCCCACCAGGCCGTTCACCACGGTGCCGCCGATATTCAGGACCAAGCCGAAGATCAGGAACTGGGCGAAAACGGAGCCCTGCGAGGGAGCGACGAATTGCGGCACCAGGGCCAGGATGAACATCGCCATCTTGGGATTGAGAACGCAGACCAGGACGCCGTTGCGCCATGCCGAAAAGGCGCTGGTCCTCTCCACATTGGCCGGCCGGAGACCGCCGAGCGGCTCACGAAACGCCTTGACTGCAATCCAGACGAGATAGGCGACGCCGATCCAGCGGATGACCTCGAAGGCCAAGGGTGTCGTGGCTAAGAGGGAGGCCAAGCCCAGTCCCGCGGCAATGGAATGGATGAAGGCCCCGGTGGCGACACCGATGGCCGCCGCCATGCCGGCCCGAGGCCCGGACTTCAGGCCCTGGCCCAGACAGAAGAGCATGTCGGGGCCGGGGGTCAGGTTCAGGGCCAGGGCAATGGGCACGAAGACCAGCAGCGTCTGGAGATCAACGGGCATGGGTCAGACGACCTCGACAGGATCTCCCGGCCGAATCGTGCCGCCGTCGAGGACCTGGCAGAGGACGCCGAATCCCTTGCCGTTCTCCGAGGAGATCGCCGCCAGGATCGATTTATCGAAGGGAATGTCACGCTGGGCAACCATGGTGAAGGCGCAGCGCTCGCAAGGCTCCAGAACATAGAGCCGGACGGCTCCGATGCGGATCTCCTTGCGGATCCAGCGGCCCTCGGCGAAACCTTCATCGGCCTCTTCGGGCAGATCGACGAGGATGTTGGGGCGAAAGCGCCGCTCGTCGACCACACTCTCGGGAATGACCGATTTGAGCGTGCGCAGGGATGCGCTGGTCAGCAGGTGAATAGGCTTGCGACGATAGCGGGGGGCGACGGTTTCACGTGATTCGAATGCGGCCCCATGCGGCTTCAGTTGCACCGGAAAGCCGAAATGGTCCTGCAGCGCCTGCTCCGCCTCGGGCGAACCCGCAGGCAACCAGCCACCATTGGGAGACTGAATTTCGATGCCGGCCTCACCGGTTCTGGCCAGCACGTCGGCAACGACCCGCCACTTCTTCTCCCCCTCGGGCTTGGCAATGCCATTGGTGGCTGCCTCCGCCACGCCCCAGATCCGGTCGCCCTTGATTCCCGTCTCGTCGATCTCCGCTTGCGGCAGCACCTCGCCCCCTAAGGAACTCACCGGATAGCGCCAAACGGCTGCCACTTTCCCAAAGCTCATGAATGGCTCCTGTTTATCACCCTTATACATTGGCGCATTGTGCGGCCAAAGATATAGTCCCGCCAACCAGAGACCGTTCAGGGATCTTATGACCGCTTCTCCGCCTCAAGTTGGCCTTTTCGTCACCTGCCTCGTCGACCTGTTCCGTCCCTCGGTCGGTTTTTCCGCCGTGAAGCTGCTGGAATGGGCGGGCTGCGAGGTGCATGTGCCGGACACTCAGACCTGCTGCGGCCAACCCGCCTATAATTCCGGCGACCGCACCGATACTCAGACCATCGCTCGACAGGTGATCGAAGCCTTCGCGCCCTATGACTATGTGGTCGCGCCCTCTGGATCCTGTGCAGGAATGCTGCACAAGCATTATCCCGCTCTGTTCGAGGCGGGTACAGCCGACCACGCGGCCGCCGCGGCCCTGGCCGACAAGGCCTGGGAGCTGATTTCCTTTTTGACGCAGGTCCTGGGCGTCGAGGCGGTTCCCGCCGAATTCCGCCGCAGTGTCACCTTTCACGATTCGTGCTCGGGGCTGCGCGAACTCGGGATCAAGGCGCAGCCGCGGCAATTGCTCGCCAGCGTGCGCGGGCTCACCCTCGTGGAGATGAAGGATGCGGAGATCTGCTGCGGTTTCGGTGGCACCTTCTGCGTCAAATATCCGGACATCTCCAACGACATGGTGGACAAGAAGGCCATCAACATCGAATCCTCCGGAGCCGAGGTCCTGCTCGCCGGCGACCTGGGCTGCCTCATGAACATGGCCGGCAAGCTGCAGCGGCGCGGATCCACGGTCGAGGTTCGGCACGTGGCGGAAGTCCTCGCCGAAGAAGTGTCCAACCCGGGCATCGGCGCCCCGGCGTCGAAGCGGTAGGCATCCATGCAGATCACGTCCCATACCTTCAAGCGCAACGCCTCCAGGGCGCTTCACGACGAGAAGCTCCAGCGGGCCCTCACCAACGTGCCCACCGGCTTCGTCGACAAACGCGCCAAGGCGCGCGACCGACTGCCCGAGTTCGATCTGCTGCGTGACGAAGGGGCGGCGATCAAGAATCACACTCTGGCGCATCTCGACCTCTATCTCGAGGCCTATGAGCGCAAGGTGCATGAGAGCGGCGGCCATGTGCATTGGGCACCGACGGCCGAAGATGCTCGACGCATTATTGTGGAGCTGTGCACGGAGCGCGGCGCGAAGCTCGTCACCAAAGGCAAGTCCATGGTGAGCGAGGAGATCGGCCTCAACGCGGCCCTCGAAGCGACCGGGGTCACGCCCATCGAAACCGATCTCGGAGAATACATCATCCAGCTGCGCGGCGAGACGCCGAGCCACATCATCGCGCCGGCCATCCATCTCACCAAAGACCAGATCGAAGCCGACTTTCGGCGCGTGCATACGGATCTTCCCGCTGATCGCATCATCACGGATGCGCCCGAGCTCGTAGCCGAGGCGCGCGCTGTGCTCCGCCAGCGCTATGTCGAGGCGGATATCGGGATCACGGGGGCGAATTTCCTCATCGCGGAGACGGGCACGTCCATCACCGTCACGAATGAAGGCAATGGCGACCTGACCCAATCGCTGCCGAAGGTGCATATCGTCATCGCCTCGATCGAGAAGATGGTGCCGACGCTGGAAGACGTCTCTACCATTCTGCGGGTCCTGGCACGCTCGGCCACGGGGCAGGAGTTTTCCTCCTACACCACCTTCTCCACCGGGCCGCGGCGGGAAGGCGACCCCGATGGTCCGGAAGAGTATCACGTGGTCATTTTGGACAATGGCCGTTCCGGAATCCTGGGCACCGAGTTCCAGGACATGCTGCGCTGCATCCGCTGTGGCGCTTGTCTCAATCACTGCCCGGTCTACCAGGCCGTGGGAGGACACGCCTATGGATGGGTCTATTCGGGGCCCATGGGCGCCGTCCTGACGCCGTCGCTGGTGGGAGTGGACAAGGCGGGGCAATTGCCGAATGCCTCGACCTTCTGCGGCCGCTGCGAGGAGGTCTGCCCGATGCGCATTCCTCTGCCGCGCATGATGCGAAGCTGGCGGGAGCGCGAGTTTGAGCGGCATTTGTCGCCGGCGACGACGCGCGCCGGGATCAAGGCCTGGGCATGGCTCGCGTCCCGGCCCAAGCTCTATGGAATGGTCACCGGGCTGGCGGCGCGGGCGCTGCGGCTGCTGGGGGGGCGGGGAGGGCGCTTGCGACGCCTGCCGCTGGCTTCCGGCTGGACCCAGTATCGTGACTTCCCGGCGCCCGAGGGGCGCACCTTCCGGGAGCAGTGGAAGGAGCGGCAGCGTGGCTGATGCCATCCATAACCGTTCCGCCGTGCTGGGGGCCGTGCGTCGGGCCCTGGCGGCACCGGCCGGCGATCCGCAGCGCAAGGCCGCCGTGGATAGCCGTCTGGCCTTGCATCCCCGCAATCTCGTCCCGCAGCGGGGCACTCTGCCCGAGGCCAAGCGCATCCAGCTGTTCAAGGAGATGGCGCTGGCGGTGAATGCCTCGGTCGTCGACGTGGCGCGGCTCGAGGAGGTGCCCGATGCCGTCGCCGCCTTCCTGCGTTCCTGCAACCTGCCGCCGCGCTTCCGCATGGGCCGCGACGGCTATCTGCGCGGCCTGCCCTGGTATCGGATGCCCTCGCTGGAGCGGCTGGAGGGGCCGGCCGTGGTGACGGACGAGGCCTCCCTGTCGCGTGCCTTCGGTGCGGTCGCCGAGACCGGAACTTTGGTCCTGACCTCCGGCCCCGGCAATCCCGTCACGCTGAATTTCCTGCCCGACAACCACATGGTGGTCGTCGAGGCCGATCGTATCGTCGGCTCCTATGAGGAGATCTGGCAGCGGCTGCGCTTCCTCAACGGGGAGGCCGTGATGCCGCGGACCGTCAACATGATCACCGGGCCATCGCGCACCGCCGACATCGAGCAGCAGATCCAGCTCGGTGCCCATGGCCCCCGTCGTCTGCACATCATCATCGTCGGTGGGCGGTGAGTTTCAAATCACAGGGAGAGAACGGAAGATGAAGCTTGTACGCTATGGAGACGTGGGCTCGGAAAAGGCGGGCCTGATCGACAAACAGGGCCGGATCCGGCAACTCGTGGACATCGTCGACGACATCACGCCCGAGGCATTGCATCCGAAGAATCTCGATCAGATCCTCGCCGCCGATCCCGAGAAACTGCCGATCGTCATGACCGAGCAGCGGATCGGCGCCTGCATCACCCATTTTCAGAAGTTCCTGGCCATCGGCCTGAACTATACCGACCATGCCGAGGAAACTGGCGCCAAGGCGCCTTCGGAGCCGATCGTGTTCTCCAAGCAGCTGAACTGCGTGGTGGGACCCAATGACGACGTGCTGCTGCCGCGGGGCTCGGTCAAGAGCGACTGGGAGGTCGAGCTCGGGGTCGTGATCGGCAAGCAGGCCAAATACATCAAGGAAGGCCAGGCGCTGGACTATGTGGCCGGCTATTGCACCGTCAACGACATCTCTGAGCGCGAGTATCAGATCGAGCGCCAAGGACAGTGGACGAAGGGCAAGTCCTGCGACACGTTCGGCCCGATCGGCCCCTGGCTGGTGACCAAGGACGAGGTGAAGGATCCACAGAATCTGCGGCTATGGCTCGATCTCAACGGCAAGAGCATGCAGGACGGCTCGACTAAGGACATGATCTTCGGGGTCGAGGAGATCGTCGCCTATGTGTCGAAGTTCATGACGCTGATGCCGGGCGATCTGATCTGCACCGGCACGCCGGCCGGCGTCGGCCTCGGCAAGAAGCCGCAAATCTTCCTGAAGGCGGGCGACGTGATGACGCTCGGCGTCAAAGGGCTCGGCGATCAGCGGCAGAAGGTCGTCGCGGACCCGGAAGCCTAGGCTTCGCCCCTTCCTGCGTAGAGCGCGCGCCTAAGAGAAAGGCCGCCCGGATTGCTCCGGGCGGCCTCTTTGTGTCTCGATGTGCCGGGGCTGGCTTAGAAGTCCATGCCGCCCATGCCGCCCATGCCGCCGCCGGGCATGCCGCCGCCGTGGCTGTGACCGGCATCCTTCGGACGCTCGGCGACCATGGCTTCGGTGGTGATCAGGAGGCCGGCGATGGAGGCTGCATCCTGCAGAGCCACGCGGACAACCTTGGTCGGATCGATGATGCCCTTGGCGACCATGTCGACATATTCGTCGTTCTGGGCGTCAAAGCCATAGGCGCCGGTGTTCTCCAGCACCTTGCCGACCACGATCGAGCCTTCGGCGCCGGCATTGTCGGCGATCTGGCGGATCGGGGCTTCAAGGGCTTTCGCGACGATATTGATGCCCGCCTGGATGTCGGGATTGTCGCTGTGGAGAGCGGAGACCGCCTTCTTGGCGCGCAGCAGAGCCACGCCGCCACCGGGGACGATGCCTTCTTCGACGGCCGCACGGGTCGCGTTGAGAGCGTCGTCGACGCGGTCCTTCTTCTCTTTCACTTCGACTTCCGTCGCACCGCCGACGCGGATCACGGCGACGCCGCCCGACAGCTTCGCCAGACGCTCCTGGAGCTTCTCGCGATCGTAGTCGGAGGTGGTCTCCTCGATCTGCTGACGGATCTGGTTGCAGCGGCCTTCGATCTCATCCTGGCTGCCGGCACCGTCGACGATCGTGGTCTCGTCCTTGCCGATGCGGACGCGCTTGGCGCGGCCCAGCATGTCGAGGGTCACGTTCTCGAGCTTTATGCCCAGATCTTCGGAGATGACCTGGCCCTTCGTCAGGACGGCCATGTCTTCCAGCATCGCCTTGCGACGATCGCCGAAGCCCGGAGCCTTCACGGCTGCGACCTTCAGGCCGCCGCGCAGCTTGTTCACGACCAGGGTCGCCAGGGCCTCGCCTTCGACGTCCTCGGAGATGATGAGGAGCGGCTTGCCGGTCTGGACGACGGCCTCGAGGACCGGGAGCATGGCCTGAAGGTTGGAGAGCTTCTTCTCGTGCAGGAGGATGTAGGGTTCCTCGAGCTCGGCCACCATCTTCTCGGCGTTGGTGACGAAATAGGGCGAGAGGTAGCCACGGTCGAACTGCATGCCTTCGACGACGTCGAGCTCGGTCTCGGCGGTCTTGGCTTCTTCGACGGTGATGACGCCGTTGTTGCCGACCTTCTCCATGGCGGAGGCGATCATCTGGCCGATGGCCTTGTCGCCATTGGCGGAAATCGTGCCGACCTGGCCGATTTCATTGGAAGAGGACACCTTGCGGGACTGGCTCTTGAGCTCCTCGACGGCCTTGATCACGGCGAGATCGACGCCGCGCTTCAGGTCCATCGGGTTCATGCCGGCGGTCACCGACTTTGCGCCCTCACGGACGATGGCCTGGGCCAGGACCGTGGCGGTCGTGGTGCCGTCGCCGGCGAGGTCATTGGTCTTCGAGGCCACTTCGCGCACCATCTGGGCGCCCATGTTCTCGAACTTGTCCTCCAGCTCGATCTCCTTAGCGACCGTCACGCCGTCCTTGGTGATGCGCGGGGCGCCAAAGGACTTGTCGATCACGACGTTCCGGCCCTTGGGGCCCAAGGTTACCTTCACCGCATCGGCGAGGATGTCGACGCCGCGCAGCATCTTGGCGCGGGCATCAGTGGAAAAACGTACGTCTTTCGCTGCCATGTTCTGTCTCTTTCGGTTGGTGTGGCGGGGCGGGCTCGGCGCCTGTCGCCCCTCATTCGATCATCGGGAAGACGGTGAGGCTCAGGCCTCGAGCACGCCCATGATGTCGCTTTCCTTCATGATCAGCAGCTCTTCGCCGTTGATCTTCACTTCCGTGCCGGACCACTTGCCGAACAGGATCTTGTCGCCCTTCTTGACGTCGAGCGCGACGACCTTGCCGTCATCACCGCGTGCACCGGGGCCGGTGGCGATGATCTCGCCCTGCTGCGGCTTCTCCTGGGCTGTGTCCGGAATGATGATGCCGCCGGGGGTCTTGGCGGTCTCCTCGATACGCTTCACGACAACGCGGTCGTGCAATGGGCGGAATGACATAAGTTCTACTCCCTAAGAGCAATGCGTCCCCAGACATTGGGGTCGCGGAATTCCTGGACCTGGGAAATGGCGCGACGCGGGCACAACGCCCGGAGGCGACCAGTTGTTAGCACTCAGCATGGGTGAGTGCTAACGGTGCGCTAGATAGGCGATCTGGGGAGGGGAAGTCAAGGGGAGAGATAGGCGGTCCAATCCGAAGCGCAATGGAGGCCTCGAATAATCATCGCCCACCCGGCGCTCCAGCGCAGCCCGACACTCGGCTTTTAGCTGGATAGCGCCTGCGAAGGCGGATTATTTCGATGACATCCTTAAGAAGGATCGGAGGCCTGCAAGGATCGCAGCCTCATGCGTGTCCGACGCGGGCAGCGTCTCTCAGACCAAGAAATACGCTTCCGCGGGATCTGCCGGCCCCGCGGGCTCAGGCAATCCCGCCAGGGCCTCGCACACGGCGGGATGGCCGATGCCATCGATGGTGAGGCCGAGCTCCTTTTCGAGGGCCTTCACGGCCGCGACGGTCGCGGGGCCATAACGACCATCCGCATCGAGGCCCGCCCCGCGCTTCTCGTTCAGCAGGTGTTGCAGCTCCATAACCGCCTGGCCGCGATCTCCCGGACCCAACAGGCCTGCAATCTGGGGCATGAGCGAATCGGTCTCTCCCAAAGCTTCGCAGGCCCGCCCGAAATAGAGCTTGCGGTCGGCAAAGCCATTCACGCCGCCATTGATCCGCCGGGTGACGCCGATGAAATCATTCGCCTCCGCCAGAAGGTTGAGGCTGCGGGAGCGCCAATAGCAGAGAGCGATCTCGACGGAGATCGCCGGATCCGCCGCCTGGTCGGGATCAGAGACAAGATCACGACCGATCATCTCGCCCATCTTGCCGTAATTGTCGCGGCCGGTCAGCATGAAGATGCCGCGCCCCTTGAACCGCACGCCGTCCCCCGACTCGGTATTGCCGAGGTCCCCTCGTCGCTCATAAGCCTCGCCCGAGGCATATTCCCGGGTCACTCGAAATCCGTCCGTCTCGTGAGCCGCCTGGGCGATGAAGTGGATCACCTGCCGCATCGTATCCAGGCCGTAACGCGGGCCAAGCTCGGGCAGCTTCGATGCGACGGCCTGGAGGATCGCCTCGTCGCCTTGCGGTGCGATGCATTTCAGCTGCTCAAAAGTCGGATAGATCATCCCCGTCTCCTCGCCGCATCCTATCATGATTGGACGACCGGTAGCAGCCCTGCCGGAGCTGCTGCGGGGGGCGAAGATCCGGCATGACGGCGGCCACGGGCCGATCTGTGCTCCATTCCGTCGCAGGATGGCGATTTGCCCAAGCCCCCATGCCTCTGATAGGGTGCGCACGCGTTTCAGGCTCCGCTTGAGCCTCTTCTCGTCTGGAGACCATCATGTCCGAAGCCTATGCGGCTGGAGCGGCTTGGGAGCCCTCGCCGAATAATCTCGAATCCTATTGGATGCCGTTCACGGCGAATCGTGCCTTCAAGCAGCAGCCCCGGCTGATCGCACGTGCCAAGGACATGCATTATTACTCCACCGACGGTCGTGCCGTGATGGACGGCACTGCCGGCCTCTGGTGCTCCAATGCCGGCCATTGCCGCGGACCCATCGTGGAGGCCATTCAGAAGCAGGCCGCGGAACTCGATTACGCGCCGAGCTTCCAGTTCGGCCATCCCAAGGCGTTCGAGGCCGCCTCGCGGGTCGCGATGCTCGCGCCCGCCGACCTCAACTATGTCTTCTTCTGTAATTCCGGATCAGAGGCCGCCGACTCGGCCCTGAAGATCGCGCTCGCCTATCACAATGTGAAGGGGCAGGGACAGCGGACCCGGCTGATCGGTCGCGAGCGCGGCTATCACGGTGTGGGCTTCGGCGGCATCAGCGTCGGCGGCATCGTCAATAATCGTAAATTCTTCGGCGGCCTGCTCACCGGCGTCGATCATCTCCCGCATACCTATAATCGCGAGCACCAGGCGTTTTCGCGCGGCGAGCCGGAATGGGGCGCGCATCTGGCGGATGATCTTGAACGCATCGTCACGCTGCATGATGCTTCCACCGTGGCTGCCGTCATCGTCGAGCCCATGGCCGGGTCGACGGGCGTGCTGCCGCCGCCGAAGGGCTATCTGCAGCGTCTGCGCGAGATCTGCGACAAGCACGGCATCCTGCTGATCTTCGATGAGGTCATCACCGGCTTCGGGCGTCTCGGATTTGCCTTCGCGGCGGAACGATACGGCGTCATTCCCGACATCATCACCTTCGCCAAGGGCGTCACCTCGGGTGCGATTCCGCTGGGTGGGGCCATTGTGCGCGATCATGTCTACGAGGCCTTCATGAAAGGCCCGGAGAATGCAATCGAGCTGTTCCACGGTTATACCTATACAGGTCATCCCATCGCGGCGGCAGCCGCCATCGCCACCCTCGACGTCTATCGCGACGAGGGCCTGTTCGAGCGGGCCCAATCCATGGAGACGATGTGGGCGGATGCCGCACATGCCCTCAAGGACGCTCCGAACGTCGCCGATATCCGCACCATCGGCATCGTCGCCGGCATCGATTTGCATCCGCACAAGGACGGGGTCGGCAAGCGCGGCTACCAGGCGATGACCAAGGCCTTCCACGATCATGACATCATGATCCGGGTGACCGCCGATACCATCGCCCTGTCGCCCCCGCTCATCATCAGCGAATCACAAGTCGGAGAAGCCTTCGACAAGCTCCGCAAGGTGCTCAACGCGCTGGATTGAGAGCGGGGCTTCGCCTCGTCCGCTCCTTCCGCGGTTATCCGGGGCGGGTTGAAACACCGAGAGTGTTGCTGCAAAAAACCGGGATCCCGATCGGCTTTTGCCACGAGATCCCGGCGCTCCGCTCCGGCCGGGACAACCCCGATCCAACTGCTCCCTCTTCCGCAGGGGAGAGCTATGAGACGGCAATAGATTCATGACCGACATCATTGAAAGTGCGGCCTCGCTCGCCGGCCGCTACAAGGCTTGGCTTTGCGACGTCTGGGGCGTGGTCCATAATGGCGTCACGCCTTACCCGGAGGCGGTGGAGGCCCTCATCGCCTATCGGCAGCAAGGCGGCATCGTCGTCTTCATCACCAATGCGCCGCGGCCCTATCATCCCGTCATCGACCAACTCAACCGGCTCGGCGTTTCCGCGCAGGCCTATGACCGAGTGCTCGCGTCGGGCGACGTCATGCGGCGGATGGTGATCGAACATGGCCATCCCGCCGTCCATTTCCTCGGCCCCAATCGGGATCGGGGCCTGATCGAGGGCCTGGACATCGCGGAGGTTCCCATCGAGGACGCCGAGATCGTCTTGTGCACCGGCCTGGTTGATGATCTGACCGAGACCCCGGAGGATTACGATCCCCTGCTCGAAACCATGGCCGCCAAGGGTCAGATCTTCTACTGCGCCAATCCCGACAAGGTGGTGCAGAAGGGCGACCGCCTCCTCTATTGTGCCGGTGCCCTGGCGGACCGCTACGAGGCGCTCGGCGGCAAGGTCATCTTTACGGGCAAGCCTGACGCGCTGATCTATGGCGATGCCCTCGCCATTGCTTCCGATCTCGCGGATATGGACCTCGGACGCGACGATGTGCTGGCCATCGGGGATGGCATGGAGACGGATATGCGCGGCGCTGCGCTCAATGGCATCGATGCGCTGTTCGTGGCCGGCGGCATTCACGCCCATGAGCTTGAAGATTTGCATAATGGCGATCCCGCCGCCCTCGATCCCCTTCTTGCCCGGCTCGACGAGACAGCTCCCGGACTGCGGCTTCAGGGGATCATGCCGGTCCTGCGCTGGTAAGTCCTTTCGCGTTGCAGCAGGCCCGCCGCGCGATTAAAGTCCGCCGCGCCCGAGGAGGGGCATGTGATGATGGAACCCCGCGCCCATAATTTCGAAGATCTGTCGATCGGCATGTCGGCCAGCGTCAGCAAGCAGCTCAACGAGACTTCGATCGAGCAGTTCGCCGATCTGTCGGGCGACCATAACCCGGTTCACCTGGATGAGGCATTTGCCGCGACGACAATGTTCAAGACGCGGATCGCGCATGGCATGTTGTCGGCGAGTCTGATCTCGACGGTGATCGGTATGCAGTTGCCGGGGCAGGGGACAATCTATCTGTCGCAGAGCTTGAGCTTTCGTGCACCTGTACGTTGTGGGGACACCGTCGTTGCTCGCGTCGAGATCGTGGAGATCGATGCACGCCGAAGGCGCGTCACTCTCGCCTGCACGGCAAGCGTGGGGGAGACGGTCGTGCTGGATGGCGAGGCAAAGGTGCTCGTGCCGGAACGCTCATGATCATCATTGAGAACGATCAAATCGCTCCTGAAACATGCCGAAACGCAGTTGTTGCAATTGGCAATTACGACGGTGTCCATCGGGGCCACCAGATGTTGCTCAGCCTCGCTTTTCGGGAGGCGCGGGCTCTGCACGCACCATTTGGCGTTGTCACTTTTGAACCGCATCCGAGAACGTTGTTCCGCCCGAATGAGCCCGTGTTCCGGATTACGCCGCCAGCGATGAAAGCCAAGCTTCTCGGGGGCTGCGGTGCCGACTTCATGCAGATCCTGACCTTCGATCGGGACCTCGCCAGCAAGGAGGCCGAAAGCTTCGTCAGGGAAGAATTGGTAGACAGGCTCGGGGTTTGCCATGTGGTAACAGGGTACGACTTTCATTTTGGAAAGGGTCGCAAGGGCTCGCCCGAGATGATGCGGACACTCGGCAAGGAGCTCGGCTTCGGGGTCACGGTGGTGGAGCAGGTCACCGACGATGACGGGGTTGCTCCCTTCTCTTCCAGCAGCATTCGCCGGGAACTTCGTCAGGGGGAAGTTTCATCGGCAAATCAACAGCTTGGCTATCGGTGGACGGTCCTTTCCAGGGTCGTTCCGGGGGATCAGCGGGGGCGCACCATGGGCTTTCCTACCGTCAATATCGCCCTTGAGAACGGTTGCGATCCCGGTGAGGGGATCTATGCTGTCCGTGTTCGGAATGGTGAAAAGGCTTGGCGGGGCGCAGGTTACATCGGTAAACGGCCGACCTTCGGGAAGACGGACGTGGTGCTGGAAGTCTATCTGCTGGGCTTCTCCGGGGATCTCTATGGAACCGAGCTCGCAGTTGAGTTCGTCGAATTTATCCGTCCGGATCAAGCCTTTAGCGATGCGGAAGCGCTGACCGCGCAGATGCAGAAGGACGTGCAGGCCATCGATGCCGTCCTCACGACCGTCGAGGCCAACGATCCCATCGCCCGATTTCCCTTGGGCAAGCTCCAGGGCGAAGGTCGCCTTTAGGTCGTTGCGTCGGGGTCCAGCAGGCGGTGCAGATGGACGATGAAGTAGCGCGTCTGCGCATTGTCGACAGTGGCCTGCGCCTTGGCCGCCCAGGCCTTCTTTGCCTCGGAAAAATTCGGGTAAATCCCTACAATGTCGAGATCTTTTAAGTTCTTGAAGTTGATCTCATCGAGGCTGCTCAGCTCTCCGCCAAAGACCAGATGAAGCAATTGACGTGGGGGCAGCGACGCCGGTTCGCTCATCAGAGACCTCCTCTTCAGCCTGAAAAATGCGGCAGATGTTCCATGAATTGACGGTGTAAAGCAGGGCCCGACGCCAACACCCCGGGATGCTTCGTACTGGGTTGGTTATAGAGGGGAATATCTCCCGCCAGAGTGGTCACCACGCCTCCGGCTTCCGTCACCACCAAATGAGCCCCGGCGATATCCCAGTCGCTGGTGTTTCCCAAGGCAAAACTCGCGTCGAATTCTCCCGTGGCGACGAGGCAAAGCCGCAGGGCGATTGACTTTCGCATGTCCAAATTCATGGCCGGCCAGACGCGTCCAGCCCAGCGGTTTGCCCGGAAAGCAGTGTCGCGAGCAAGCAGCCGCGCCTCTTCGAAGCGATCACAATTGCTGACCTGCACAGGCTTGCCGTTCAGCGTTGCACCCTCGCCCCGTGCTGCACAAAACAAATCATCCGTCGGCGGACTGTAAATCGCTGCCGCGAGCGGAATGCCGCGCTCCACCAAGGCAGCTGAGACGCACCACTCATGCTCGCCGGCCATAAAAGACCGTGTCCCATCAATGGGATCGACGATCCACACCAAGTCACGATCCAGGCGCGTCTTGTCGTCGGCAGTCTCCTCCGACAGCCAGCCATATTGCGGACGAGCTCCTGTCAGCCGATTCTTGATCAATGTATCGACCGCGAGATCAGCTTCTGTCACGGGCGTACCATCGCCCTTGTTCCAGTTTTCAACGCCCTTGTTCCGCAGAGCAAGCGCCAGAGCGCCGGCCTCTCTTACGGCCTCGGCGAGGAGGACGAGATCAGCGGCCGGCAATCGTTGCACCTTCCACACTGATGGAGGGGGCATTAATTCCACCGCGATCCTCCATGTCGTCCGCAACCTTCATGGTGCGGAAGAGATCCTTCAGATTTCCAGCCACCGTTATCTCGGCTACGGGATAAGTTATTTCGCCGTTCTCAATCCAGAAGCCCGCGGCGCCACGGCTGTAGTCTCCAGTGACGCCATTGACACCATGGCCAAGCATGTCCGTTACAAGAAGCCCTCGCTCAACTTCGCCGATCAGCTGCTCACGTGATCTCTTCCCGGGCTCCAGCGTTACATTGGTCACGGAAGGCGAAGGCGGCGAGCTTATGCCCCGTGTCGCGTGACCCGTTGATGCAAGACCCAATTTCCGTGCCGACCGCGTGTCAAGAACCCAGCTGTTGAGACTGCCGTTCCCGACCAAGGTCAAAGGACGGCTTGCCATTCCCTCGCCGTCAAAGGGGCGGGATCGGGCGCCTCTACACTTCAAAGGGTTATCTGTGATGCTGACTTCCTCTGGAAAGATTTGGGCACCAAGAGACTCTTTCAAAAAGCTGGTACCCCGAGCGACCGAGGCGCCATTCACGGCGCCCAAGAAATGGCTTATAAAACCGCGGCTCATTCTGGGTTCAAAGACGATTGTCCCCCGGCAAGAGTCCACCTTGCGCGGGTTCAGGCGCCGAATAGCGCGATCTGCGGCGAGCGCGCCAATTTCCTGCGGAGATCTAAGATCAGCGAAATAGACCGCACTTGAGCTGTCGTAGTCGCGCTCCATGCCGGTCCCACTGCCGGCAACAGCCGTACATGACACGCTAAAACCTGACCGACGATAACTGCCTGCAAAACCATTGGAGGTGACAAGCGCAATTGCCGCAACCGAATACCCGGCGCCTGCACCTTCGGAGTTTGTGATCCCTGGTACAGCCAGTGCAGCCTCTTCGGTTTCGCGTGCGAGCCTTTCCAGGTGATCCGGATCAAGAGTGGTAGAATCAAACAAGTCCAGATCCACGGGCTTGTGATCATATAACTCGCGCATGACAAGCGCGCTAAATGGATCCGGAGGCGTCACACGCGCCATGGCAACCGCGCGTTCTGCAAAAGCCAAAAGATTCGCTTCGGAAAAATCGTTGGTCGAAACAATAGCCTGCGAATCTCCGATGAAGACCCGCAAGCCAATGTCCTGTCCTTCGGCACGCTCGACATCTTCGAGCTGGCCTAGGCGTATGGCGGTTGAAACCGACAAAGCTTCTACGACAACGGCGTCGGCCGCATCGGCTCCAAAACGCTTGGCGTGGGCGATTGCCTGCTCTGCGATCCCTATGAGATGGTCTTGAGTGTCTTCCATGGTCCCTCATCTAGGGTGAAGCACGCGCTGCGGCAATGCGACTTCTCAAGCCCGAAAAAGACTATCCGCAACTAAGCCCGCGAAAATGATCAGCCCTAGGTCGCGGTTTGATCGGAAAAGTCTCAGGCAACGCGCCCCGTCGTCAATGTCCAGGGTGAGGATCTGCCAGGCGATATGAAGCGCCGCCGCAATCCAGCTTACGACAAATATCAAACCCCCATCGGCCCACCATGCAGCCACTCCCAGGCATAGAAGGAAAAGAGCATAAAAGGCCATCAGCCAGGATCGAGTGGCCGTGCCGAATTTCAACGCCGTCGACTTAACGCCGATCAGCGCATCGTCATCCTTATCTTGATGGGCGTAAATTGTATCGTAGCCAAGGGTCCAGGCGATGCCTGCGAAATAGAGCAAAACGGGAGGCCAAGCCAAGGATCCAAAGGCTGCTGCCCAACCCAGAAGCGCACCCCAATTGAATGCTAAACCCAGTACCAGCTGCGGCCAATATGTGACGCGCTTCATAAAAGGATATGTCGCCACTATGCCGAGCGAGGTCACGCCTAACGCGATCGCAAAGCTATTGAATTGGAGGAGAACGCAGCACCCGACGAGGGAGAGAATCACCATAAAGGCTGCAGCCTGCCGAGTGCTCACCTGGCCGCTGGGTATGGGACGTGATCTCGTCCTTGCGACCTTTTCATCGATGTCGCGGTCGACAATATCGTTGTAGGTGCATCCCGCCCCTCTCATGACCAGCGCACCGAGGGCGAACAAGGTGATCAGGCCCATGTCGGGCAATCCGCCGCCCTTGGCACTTTGCGCCAAGGCTATGGACCACCAACAGGGCAGCAGTAAAAGCCATGTCCCTATGGGTCGGTCAAATCTCGCCAGCCGGCAATATGGGCCAGCCCAAGACGGGGCAAAACGATCAACCCAATTCCCTTGCGACGCGTCCGCAACTGACCCACTTGGTCTTTGGTTTATTGTCATTTGTTGCTGAACCATCGCGGCGACGGTGGGGAAGAAAATCAGGCCTTACAATCATACGGCTGAGATCGAGATGAGGCGATACCAGTAGAACAGGACAGAAACTGCAAGTCCCAGCAAAGCGAGCAAGGTGAACAGCATTCCAGCACCCCGAAGTGCAATAATGTGACGGGATCCGGCTAGGCCCGCAGCGTGGGCAAATCGACCGATCAGTAGCAAAACACCAAAGACGTTCACCAAAATGTTGGGCGCCCCGATCACCTCCAGGATCAAAAGAAGCAGAATTCCGAGAGGCGCATATTCCACAAAGTTACCATGGGCTCGGATCACCCTTTCAAAGTCCGGATCCCCCGCTGACCCGAACATGACCTTCGCTCTTCCGCGCATCTGCATGACGCGGGCGGATAGGATCAGGAAGAGGAGTGTCAGCACACCCGCATAGAGCGGAGAGGCCGTCAGCATCAGCGAGCGCATGATCCACTCCTTGATTGTTCGTCAACTTCAATAAGCATTTGTTTTAAATACAGGATCGACGCTTTCATTCCACCCGCCAAAATACTGAGTGAGCAGATCCTCCGCAGCCGTCCGGCCGTTCGCGACCACATCCTCAATAGCATCCAGGTAAATCGTCTCGTCATGACCCAACCCATCCTGGCGGTTGCGCGATTTAAGACCTGCTCGGGCAATAGCCATCACCTCGCGGGCGATGTCATGAATCTTGTACCGACGGAACGGCGTTTGCAAAGCTGTCTTCGGGACCGCAGAGCGCAACTCATGCCGCTCCTCCTCCGTCCAGCTCTTGACGACATCCCAAGCCGCTTCAAGCGAGGTCTGGTCATATAGCAAACCAACCCACAATGCGGGGAGGGCGCATAGCCGAGACCATGGGCCGCTGTCCGCGCCCCGCATTTCCAGGTACCGCTTCAATCGGACTTCCGGGAAAATTGTGGTCACGTGGTCTGACCAGTCCTGCATTGTGGCCCTTTCCCCAGGCAATTGGGGAAGCCCTCCTGCCATAAAGCTGCGAAAGGACTGCCCAGAAAGATCAACATATTGACCATTGCGATAAGCGAAATACATTGGCACGCCGAGGGCGTAATCGACATAACGCTCGAAATCGAAGCCTTCTTCGAAGGCAAAGGGCAACATGCCGGTGCGGTCAGCGTCCGTGTCGAGCCATATTTGAGACCTGTAACTCAGATAGCCATTAGGCTTCCCTTCCGTGAACGGCGAGTTGGCAAAAATCGCAGTGGCAATTGGCTGCAAAGCCAAACTGGATCGAAGCTTCAGACGCATGTCAGCTTCGCTCGAAAAATCCAGGTTCACCTGCACGGTGCAGGACCGAAACATCATGTCCAGACCATGACCGCCGACTTTTGGCATATAGGAGCGCATGATTCCGTATCGGCCCTTCGGCATGATCGGAGTCTCAGCAAGTGTCCACTTCGGCGAAAAACCCAGGCCAAGAAAGCTGATACCCAGTTCATCACCGATTTCTCGAACCTGAGCCAGATGGGAGTTCACTTCCTGGCAGGTCTGATGAAGCTGCGATACAGCGGCCCCCGACAATTCAAACTGACCGCCAGGCTCTAGGGAGATGGTGGCGCCGGACACCGGCTCTTTGAGACCGATGATGAAATCTTGCTCCATCACCGGCTCCCAGCGAAATCGCTCCTGAAGCCCAAGCAACAAGGCTTTGATTCCCTGCGGACCCTCATAGGGCACCGGTCTTGTGCCGTTGATCAGGAAACCAAATTTCTCGTGCTCGGTGCCGATGCGCCAGGCCTCCCGAGGTTTGCTCCCGCCTTCGAACCAAGCGATCAGCTGATCCTTGTTTTCCACCGTAATCCTAGATTCGGGGCTGTCTGAGATTTGTGAACTCACGGCTATTGCTGGCTCCGCCGAAGAAATAATTTTGCTGAGATGATCTAAACGTCTGCAGGCCGTGCAGCAAGCGAGGTGCCGATCGTCACCATTTTTCGAGAGTTGCCTGAACCAGTGTCAGTGCAGCAATCGCTGCTGTGTCGGCGCGCATAATTCTTGGCCCCAATGAGACGGGAAGCACGGCTTTGGATGTGCACAGCTGTTCCCGCTCGGCTGGAGAAAAACCACCCTCAGGCCCCACAAGTACAGCGAGCGGCCCGCTACGCAATGATGAAAGAGAGTTCATCAGGCTTCCCGCGGCGACGCCGGCATCATCACAAAAAATAATTGTTCGATCTGGTGGCCAACAGTCCAACAGCGCTTTCAGCTCAATCGGTTCATCAACACTTGGGATCGCCAACAAATTGCACTGCTCGGCTGCCTCGATGGCGTTGGCTCTTAACCGCTCAACGTTAACGCGGCGCGCTACAGTACGTTCAGTCAAAATCGGCCTTAGCCGAACTGCACCGAGCTCGGTGGCCTTCTGTGCCAAGTAGTCAACGCGCGCATGTTTCAGCGGTGCAAAGAGATAATGGATGTCCGATTGGCTTGTCTGGCGCCTCAGCAACTCCACTGCCCTTAGGATCACACGCCTCCGAGGGATTTCGACAATCTCAGCCAACCACTCACCATCACGGCCATTGAAAAGACGCACATGGCCGCGCAGCGGAACTCTCATGACCGTAATCAGGTAATGGGCCTGATCTCCATCTATCTCCACCTCTACATCCATGCCAAGCGGAGCCCCCAGAAAGAGACGGGGCGAGCGGTGAGGTGCGGCCATTAAAGCGACACAGGGCGTTTGGCCCCCTCCGGCTGAGACGAGACCACGCGTCTCATCAGAATGGCACTTTGCGAATGGCGAAGGAGTGGGGTTTTGGTCGCTATTGGAACAAGCGATGAACCCTCTCCGCCCCTGTATCCCGGATCTTTATAATGCGGGGACCTAGGATCAGCAGCGCAACGTCTGCCTCCCGTCTTCCCTTGGACACTCCTGTGGTTGACGTCCACCCTGTCTACTCAGCTGCCATAAGCGACGAAGGCTGTCGCATTCGCGCCAAGCTGTCCGTCACATGTTGAGCCAGTACTTTGCGTGGTCCTTTCAGATCTCCGGGAGCGTAAACAATTGCGATCTGAAACTCCCCCAATCTGGGAAATCCGTCTGCCTCGCCCAGGATCCGCATACCGGGTCGTACGATGAATTCTGGGATAGCCGCGACGGCCAGTCCAGAGACCACCGCAGCACTAATCGCTACGCTATTGGCGCTGGAATACGCGATCCTGTAGGGCAAGTTCGAGCTGGACAAAGCATTTGTCGCCATTTCCCGCCAAGCACATGCGGGGCTCGACACTGCTAAAGGTAAAACGGCTTGTTGGTGGACATTGTGCCGAGTTGATGTCGCCCATACCAAGGGTTCGCTGCGGACGACGTCGCCGGTCACTTTTCCTGGCTGTGATGTCACGATGGACATATCCAGCCTTCCATTCTTCGTATTTTGCAGAAGCAAGTCGCTGCTCTGACAATCGACCTCAACCTGTACCATTGGATGCGTACGAGAAAATCGAGCGAGAATTTCCGGCAACAAGCAATCCGCATAGTCGTCGGGCGTTCCCAGCCGAACGATACCCTGGAGCTCCGGTTGTGCCATTACCGCCATCGCCTCTTGGTTCAAGCGAACAATGCGTCTGGCATAGTCAAGAAGCTGCTCCCCGTCTCGGGTAAGACAACTTTTTCGGCCTTGGCGCATAAAAACCGGCTTTCCGATCACCTCCTCAAGACGTTTCATTTGCATGCTCACCGCCGACTGCGTCCGACCTACGTCGTCTGCCGCGCCAGCAAAGGAGCCAGTTTCAGCAATTGCCAAAAACGTCTTTAGGAGATCGATATCCAATGCTGCGGTCACACCGGCCTCTCACATCAAAATAGATGATGAATTTTGTGAGTTTAATTCGTTTGATGAGATAGGTCAAATACATCATTTTATCTTAGAACTTAGCAGCCGCCTTCTCGTGGCGATCGGCGCCAAATTGCGGCGTAAACCAAGGTAGTAGTCATGTCACGCACTGATGCAGAACCTGCAGTTGGTAAAAATCGACTGCTCTTCCGGAGCTTTTGGCTGCCTCTAAACGCAGTCATCCAAAACTGGAGAACTCGACGGCAGCTAAGAACGTTGACCGAACTTGAAGAGAGCACCCTAAAGGACATAGGAATTACACGCGGAGACGTCATATGGGCGATGAGCCTTCCGCTCCATCTCAACGCCTCGGCGGAACTCAACAAGATCTCCAAGCCTCAACGGAGGCGGTGACGATTTCGGACGCATATGGTCAGCCGGTACCCCCTACCGTGATGGCATTGAGGCGTATGGTCGGCTGACCCACCCCTACCGGCACACCTTGACCGCGCTTTCCACAAGTTCCGATCCCGGGATCAAGTTTCATATCATTTCCGATCATGGAAATGCGGGTCAGGGCATCTGGACCATTCCCAATAATCGTCGCACCCTTGACTGGCGCTCCAAGCTTGCCGTTTTCGATCTGGTAAGCTTCAGTGCAGGAGAAAACAAATTTGCCGCTCGTTATATCGACCTGGCCGCCACCGAATGAGGCCGCATAGAGCCCTGACTTCACGGATGAGATAATTTCTTCAGGCTCATGCTTGCCTGAGATCATGTATGTGTTGGTCATCCGAGGCATAGGCAGATGAGCGTGGGATTGTCTTCGTCCATTCCCCGTCGGCATGACCCCCATAAGCCGCGCATTCAAACGATCCTGCATGAAACCCTTCAGAATGCCGTCTTCAATCAGGACATTCATTCTTGAGGGAGTTCCCTCGTCATCAACAGTAAGAGACCCTCGGCGGCCGCCGAGCGTTCCATCGTCGATTACTGTTACTCCTTTGGCCGCGACCCGATGGCCCACGAGGTCAGCAAAAGCACTTGTTCGCTTACGATTGAAATCGCCTTCAAGGCCGTGGCCAACTGCCTCATGAAGCAAAATTCCGGGCCAGCCGGGGGCGAGGACGACATCCATCTCTCCCGCGGGTGCTGATCTCGAGTCGAGATTTACCAAGCTCTGGCGTAGGGCCTCGTCAACAACGCTCTTCCACCGAGCTTCCGAAATAAATTCCGTATAGCCGGCACGCCCCCCAATTCCATATGATCCTGTCTCCTGACGCGAGCCGTCGCGAGAAACCACGGAGACGTTCAGGCGCACTAAAGGCCGGATGTCACGAGTGGACGAACCGTCACCGCGGATAATCTCAACGACCTGCCACTCCGCAACCAGCGACGCAGATACCTGAACCACTTTGGTGTCCAGGCTCCGCGCGTAAGCATCAATTGCTTCCAGTAGCTTTACCTTGTCTGGAAAAGAGACGCCCTCAAGCGGGTTCTCATCACTGTATAGGATGAGGTTTGTCTTAGGCGGAGGCGAGGTTAAGATGGCGCCTGAACCCTTTTTCAAAGTGCGCAACGCCTCGCTAGCTCTGCGCAGAGCGGGTTCGGAAATCTCCGATGAATGAGCTAATGCAGCTGCCTCACCGCAGATCGCACGAAGACCGAACCCATGCGTAGTATCAAAATTCGCCCCGCGGAGAACACCATCGTCGAAAACGAAGCTTTCCGACTGCCGGTATTCAAGGAATAGCTCTCCATCGTCCGCACCGGACAGCGCTTCTGCGACGATTCGTTCTGCCGTCGACCTCACCAAATCAGTCTGGGCGAAGAAAAAATTCTGATCCGGTGAAGTCATTTGTTTCTCAGCCAAGCTGAATTCCTCAGGAAGAGGACTGTTTCTCCAGATCCGTGAGTGCAGCAGAGAAGCCTTTCAGGGAAATTTCCATTCCTATGCCGGCACCAGGCGCCTCGTAGATGATGAAATTCGCCTTGGTCCCCTTCTTCAATTTCGCAAGCGTATCACCCGTCGCTTCAGCAAACGCCATGCAGATTTGCGGCATGCACCGCGTGAATGGTACCCGACCGACTGCTGCCCCGTCGATCTCTAGCGCCACTCCAGTTGGCAAGAAGACCCCTATCGGGACGAGCACCCGCATCATCGTAATCATTTTGTCGCCTTGGAGCTGTCTGACCAAAACGAGCGTCAATCCAACGTTCGGTCGCTCCTGATTGCGTACACTTTGAATCATTCCGCACTGGCGGATGACCTTCGTCGCATCTGTCGCGCCGCTATTCGCTGCATCGCTCTTCCCTCCGCTGGAGCCTTGAGGCGGAGCCCCCTCTTGAGACGCTGTCGGGCCGGAACCAGGATTGGCGAACTCACCGCATTGGATCTGCCAGTCGCCATGCGTGGCAACTATGTCAGCTTTTGGGGCAGCCGGTGCCCCAGGCTGCCCCGTTGGCGCGCCGGCCTGCGCCGATTGCGAACGAGGTCCAAATTGCCCGGGCTGTGCCTGCTGAGCATTTGCGGCGTGGATGCCACCACCCGACACCATCAGCGCTAGCAGGCCCGTAAAACTTGTCCTGCGCGCGAAGCGGAGAAGTGTTGAAAAATTCAAGTCGAACTCCCCAGAAAGAATTGCAGGTCAGAAGCCTTTCGCATCTCTACGCTCATACCCGTTTCACCGGCAGACTGTATAGAGCCACACGAGGCGACCCGACATGTGAGCCACCCAGAAAGCGGGGGCGCTGGCAAAAACACCGACGTCGGACGTCAAATAGTCGCACTGGTGAAGGTGCCTCGGGCAAGAGCCAGTCCCAGCGCAATTGTGGACGCAAGGCGTTGATCTGGGAAAATTGAGGCAAAAATCAGACGATGACGATGGACGTTCTCGCCAAGGGTCGCGAATGGACACGAAGGATGACGATTTCACTCGCGCGAAAATTTGACGCGCAAGCGACCGTTGCGGCGGGTCTCGGATTGTGGTTCAGAACCATTCTAGACGATGATCTGCATCCTCTTTGCTATCTCAATCGGAAACCAGTTATACCAAGCCGGTGATAAGGTGAAGTAACTGGCCCTGCGAAATGGCGACTGAGGGACCCGGGTCTCTCTACCCGTACTGGATTAAGGAGTTAGCGGGCGATGCAATCAAGGACGGCAAGTGCACTCCTTCTAGGCGCGACTATCGGGATTTTGTGGATCGGCCTCGATCCTGTTGCCGCAGCCGAGTTGGGACGACCCGAGGAGTGGCAGCTGGGATTTCAGCTGTCAGGCACTCCCGTTATGGATAACGTCCGCGTGTTTCATGATCGAATCATGATGCCTTTGATCACAGCCATCGTACTTTTCGTATTGGCTTTGCTGGTCATCGTGATCGTCCGGTTCAACGCAAAGGCGAACCCCACTCCATCCAAGACCACCCATAACTCCCTTATCGAAGTTGTCTGGACAGTGGTGCCGGTCTTGATTCTGGTCATCATAGCGATTCCATCGTTTCGCCTCCTGTACTTCGAGCGCACGATCCCCGACGCGGACATGACAGTGAAAGCGACGGGAAACCAGTGGTACTGGTCCTATGAATATCCGGATCAAGAGGGCTTGAGCTTCGACTCTCTCCTTCTGGATGGCGATGCGCTCAAGCAGAGGCAGGAGACAGAGCCAGATACTCCTCGGTTGCTTGCTGTTGACAACCCGATCGTAGTTCCGCTTAACGCGACAGTTCGACTGATCGTAACCGGCAGTGATGTGATCCATAGTTGGGCCATTCCTTCCTTCGGTACGAAGATAGATGCGATACCGGGTCGACTGAATGAAGCCTGGTTCAAGGCGGAGAAGGAGGGGACTTATTACGGTCAGTGCTCCGAGCTTTGTGGCCAGGGTCATGCGTACATGCCTATCGAGGTGCGGGTGGTTTCCCAGGAGCAGTATGACGCGTGGGTTCGACAGTCGGTCGCAGGGGATGTCACCCAGGCAAACTCGACATTGCTGGCCTCGCTTGCTGCAGCCAAGTCTCGCCGCGTGGCCCAATCGGCCACTTCAGCTCAGTAAGCAACGTCACTGAGTTGAGTCAGTAATTTACTAACATTGTTGCAGTCAGACCTGCACCGATGAAACCAGAACAGAGGTCGTTTTTATGGCTCACGTAGAAGCCCATGAGGAACATGTCGACCATCCTACGGGATGGCGCAGATATGTCTATTCAACGAACCACAAAGACATCGGGACAATGTACCTGATCTTCGCAATCATAGCGGGGACTATTGGCGGTCTGCTGTCTGTGCTCATGCGGATGGAACTACAGGAGCCTGGAATCCAGATCTTCCATGGTCTGGCACAAATGGTCTACGGAGCCGATCCTGCCATCGCCACCGATATGGGCAAGCAAGTCTACAATGCCTTTGTCACGGCTCATGGACTGATCATGATCTTTTTCATGGTCATGCCAGCGATGATTGGCGGCTTCGCTAACTGGTTCGTGCCGTTGATGATCGGCGCTCCAGACATGGCATTTCCACGGATGAACAATGTGTCATTCTGGTTGTTGCCCCCAGCCTTTACGCTGTTGCTCATCTCAATGTTCGTCGAAGGTCCCCCCGGCATGTACGGCGTAGGAGGTGGGTGGACAATCTATCCACCGTTCTCGACGACCGGTCAGCCCGGTCCCGCGATGGACTTTGCTATTTTGAGCCTCCACATCGCCGGTGCCTCCTCGATACTGGGGGCGATCAATTTCATCACCACAATTTTCAACATGCGCGCACCGGGCATGACCTTGCATAAGATGCCACTGTTCGTGTGGTCCGTTTTGGTTACCGCCTTCCTGCTTTTGCTGTCGCTTCCGGTCCTTGCCGGCGCGATCACGATGCTGCTGACTGATCGAAATTTTGGAACCTCTTTCTTCGAGGCATCGGCCGGCGGTGATCCTGTTCTTTTTCAACACCTCTTCTGGTTTTTCGGCCATCCGGAAGTTTACATTCTGATCCTGCCGGGCTTCGGCATGATCAGCCACATCATTTCGACGTTCTCCAAAAAGCCAGTCTTCGGCTATCTGGGCATGGCCTACGCCATGGTGGCAATTGGGCTCATTGGGTTCATTGTTTGGGCTCATCATATGTACACAGTCGGCCTGGACGTTGATACGCAGGCCTACTTCGTCGCAGCCACAATGATTATCGCCGTCCCGACCGGTGTTAAGATATTCTCGTGGATCGCTACCATGTGGGGGGGCTCAATAGAGTTCCGAACTCCTATGGTTTGGGCCATTGGCTTCATCTTCCTGTTCACGGTCGGCGGCGTCACGGGCGTCGTGCTGGCAAACTCAGGCGTGGACCATTCCCTGCACGACACCTATTACGTTGTTGCCCATTTCCATTACGTCCTGTCCCTTGGAGCAGTATTCGCGATTTTCGCTGGATGGTACTATTGGTTCCCTAAGATGTTTGGATATATGTACAATGAAACAATTGGAAAGATGCATTTCTGGATAACCTTTGTGGGTGTGAACTTGATCTTCTTCCCGCAGCATTTTCTGGGTTTGGCGGGCATGCCGCGTCGCTATATTGATTATCCCGATGCCTTTTCAGGGTGGAACTACGTCTCTTCCATTGGCTCCTATATTTCTCTGCTGGGACTGGTGGTTTTCTTCGTCGGCATCGTCGAGGCATTCGCCCGCAAGAGGCAGGCGGCAGACAATCCTTGGGGCGCCGGAGCCACAACGCTTGAGTGGACGCTATCATCGCCTCCCCCCTTCCATCAGTTCAACACCCTCCCGAGGATCAAGTAGGCGAGGGTGGGACACAAAGGGGTTCAGGAGCGGAATGTGCATTCCGCTCTGCATTCTCAAGGTGAAACAGAAATGAGAGATGTGAGTATCGGTAGGGTACCAATGGCTGTTTCTAGCGTCCGCCACTCGCTTGAGAACGTCTCTGTTATAGCTGATGTCCGAGATTTTTTGGCTCTGCTCAAGCCGCGAGTCATGTCGCTGGTGCTGTTTACCAGCCTGGTGGGCCTTTTTGTTGCTCCAGGGCACATTCATCCTTGGATAGGATTAGTCGCTTTAGTGTGCATCGCAATGGGCGCTGGTGCAGCCGGAGCGCTCAACATGTGGTTCGACGCCGACATTGACGCCCTGATGACCCGAACTGCAACGCGCCCGATCCCCCGCGGGTCAATCCCGGCTGGAGATGTCCTGGGATTTGGAATCGCCTTGGCATGCGGTTCTGTGCTCATGATGGGCGTGCTCGTCAATTGGGTCGCATCGATCCTGCTTGCTGTGACGATCGCCTTCTATGTTTTTGTTTATACGATTTGGCTGAAACGCCGGTCACCGCAGAATATTGTCATCGGAGGTGCTGCGGGTGCCTTTCCTCCGATGATTGGATGGGCTGCCGTTACAGGCTCTGTCGGTATCGAAAGCATAGTTCTTTTTCTCATCATCTTTATGTGGACCCCGCCCCATTTTTGGGCGCTCGCTCTGTACCGGTCAGACGACTATGCCAGGGCAGGCGTTCCGATGATGCCTGTCGTTTACGGACAGGTGGAAACGCGGAAGCAAATCGTCATCTATTCGCTTCTGCTTGTTCCCACGACGCTTTTGCCATGTGCCGTTGGATTGGCGGGCATGCCGTACTTGATCGTCTCCGCGGTGCTCGGAGTTCTCTTCATTGCATTCGCCACGCAAATATACAGAGACCGGGCCAAGATCGGAGATTATCGCTCCGCAAAGAACCTTTTCGCCTATTCTATTGTTTACTTGTTTTTGATCTTTGCGATGCTCCTCGTAGAGGGTGTATCTGGTGTCCAGAGGTTATCCCTTCCATGGCTGTGACGGAGTTCGATGTGAAGGATGATGATGTCGGGCGTAGATTAACGGCCGAGGAAGTCCGCAGGAGACGCCGTCGGTCCATTGCGCTGGGCTGGTTTCTCTTCTTCCTAGCTGTTTTATTCTTTGTCACCACCGTCGTTCGTCTTGGCGGCAATGTCGCTGGCCGCAGTTTCTAACAGGTTGATGATGGTTTCTTCAGCTGAAGATCGGGCAACTCAAACAAAGCGAAACCGACTTGTGGTCGGCGTTTGCGCGGCTACTGTATTGTTGATGGTCGGTCTGTCTTATGCATCCGTACCATTATATCGGTTGTTTTGCCAAGTGACAGGTTATGGCGGTACGCCGCAGCGCGCAGAGGCTGGGCCTGGAAGCATCATAGAAGATTCGCGAATAAAAATTCGCTTCGATTCAAATGTCAGTCCGGGATTGAACTGGAAATTCAGTCCCGAACAACGCGAAGTTGATGCTGCTCTAGGAGAGCAGAAGCTAATCTATTATCGCGCGGTTAACAATTCCGACAAGCCTGTCACCGGGATGGCCACCTTCAATGTTACTCCTGAAAGAGCCGGCTTCTACTTTAACAAGATTGACTGCTTCTGCTTTACCGAGCAAACATTAAAGCCCGGGGAAAGTGTCGACATGCCAGTGCTATTCTTCGTGGATGAAGAGATCGCGAAGGATGAAGATACCGCAGGAATTCGAACAGTCACTCTGTCCTATACCTTCTATAACAAGGACGGAGATAAGCTGGTTCCACCGCAAGACAAAGACCAATCGAGCAGGAGGCCCTCTTTAGGTGCTTCCGACAAAACTGGAGCTGAGGGACATGGCTGACAGCCACGCCAAGAATCACCCCTACCACCTGGTCAACCCCAGTCCCTGGCCTGCACTCGGCGCGGTTGCGGCGTTCATAGCTGCAGTTGGTGCCGTAATGTGGTTCCACGGATCCACAAGCTGGATCATGGTAATCGGCCTCGTCAGCATTCTTTATACGATGGGGATGTGGTGGCGTGATGTCATTCGCGAGGGTTACGAAGGCGACCACACGCCGGTTGTTCAGTTACACCTGCGATATGGAATGCTGTTGTTCATTGCTTCAGAAGTCATGTTCTTCGTGGCATGGTTCTGGGCATTCTTCGACGCCAGCCTTTTCACGAACGAGGCAATTCAGGCCGCTCGGGTGGAAGCGACCGGAGGTATTTGGCCCCCATCAGGCGTGGAAGTCTTTGATCCCTGGCATCTGCCACTCATCAATACTCTAATCTTGCTCACCTCCGGGACGACGGTCACGTGGGCTCACCATTCACTCCTTCACGGCGATCGTCGCGGTTTAAAGTGGGGCTTGGTTTGCACTGTCGTGCTCGGGGTACTTTTTAGCGCGGTTCAAGCCTTCGAGTATGCCCATGCCAAGTTTGCGTTTAGTCGGTTCAATGATGGCGACATCTATGGATCGACGTTCTACATGGCGACGGGTTTCCACGGCTTTCACGTCATCATAGGTACTATCTTTTTAATTGTGATCTTGTTTCGTGCGCTCAAGGGCGACTTTACTCCGAAGGAGCACTTCGGGTTTGAGGCTGCTGCTTGGTACTGGCATTTCGTCGATGTGGTCTGGCTGTTTCTGTTTGCGTGCATCTATGTTTGGGGATCCCATGGCGCCTACTGAAGATGGGCCTCAAGTCCGTCTGGAGCCACACCGTCGTGATATGCATTTTGCTCGGCTCTCGCCCATAACAACTGGGATGAGGGCACGCTGTCCACGATGTGGCCAGGGGAAGCTGTTTGATGGCTATCTCAAGCCCGCATCGAGATGTGCTTCCTGCGGTCTGGACTTTTCCTTTGCGGATGCAGGGGATGGTCCAGCCGTTTTCATTATTCTTATTGCTGGGTTTGCCGTTGTCGCGGCCGCTCTGTTCACAGAAGTCGCCTATCAGCCGCCGTATTGGGTGCATGCAGTTCTTTGGTTGCCCCTCGTTTTGATACTGACGCTCGGACTGCTACGGCCCATGAAGGGCGTGCTCATTAATCAGCAATATCACTCTGATGCCGAACAAGGCCGCTTGTTTGGCCACGACAGCTGAGGGATGGGGCTCAGACTTGCAAAAGCGCGATCGCTGCTGCCTGTCACATTGGCTAGCCTCCTTGTGTTGGGAGTTCTGATAAGCCTTGGTTTCTGGCAGATCCGAAGGATGGAGTGGAAGCAGCAGCTGCTGGAGCACATTGAGTTGCAGCTGAGCATGACACCGACTGATCTGACCACTATGCCAAGTCCTCAACTTCAAGATCTGGCCGATTTTTTTCCTGTGACTGGTCGTGGAAAGTTTGTTGCGGAGGAGCGACATATCTATAGCCTTCACGAAGGTCAGCCGGGGTGGCGTGTCGTGTCTCCGTTGCTTCTGGCGGGAAGCACAGCGCTAATGGTAGACAGAGGCTTCGTGCCGGAGGCGGCAAAAAATACCAAGCGCGACTTGCCATCCGGGGAAGTCATCATTCAGGGGGTCATTCGCTCGCATGACGAGGGGCAGGGGTTGTTCACCCCCGAGAACCGCCCTGATGTGGATTCCTGGTATTGGTGGGACAAGTCTGGGTTAGGCAAGTCCTTTGCATCGCAAGCTGGGCTAACAGTTGAGCCTGTTGTCGTCCAGTTGACCGAGCCGGTGGGCCTTGGGGAGGGGCCAATCGTGACGGCAACGCGGCCGGAGGTTCAAAACCGACATCTCGGCTATGCGATCACCTGGTTCGGCCTTGCTGCCTGCCTTTGTGCCGTTTATGCCGCTTATCTGCGGAGCCGGCTTCGAGCCGTTGCCTCGACCCCGGCCTCTTGACGCAGCTATGCCGTCTAGAAAGCAGAAGGAAGGAAGCCGTGCGTTATATATCCACCAGAGGTAAGGCGCCGGAAATTGGCTTCGCTGAAGTCGTTACAACGGGCCTTGCTCCAGATATGGGACTCTATGTTCCAAAAGATTGGCCCCGGTTTTCCGAGCCACAGCTGAGCCAGCTTTCTGGAAAATCGTATCAGGACATCGCGTTCTCAGTCCTGCAGCCCTTTATTGGGGATGATCTGAGCAGTGGTGAACTTAAGGGCTGCATAGAAAGAGCCTACGCAAATTTCGGCCATGAAGCTGTGGCGCCTCTTGTGCAGATAGGATCAAGAGCTTGGCTCCTTGAATTGTTTCATGGACCAACACTCGCTTTCAAAGATGTTGCCATGCGACTGCTGTCACAGCTCATGGACACCATCAACAAGCGAACAGCGCGGCGTGTAACCATAATCGGGGCAACTTCTGGAGACACGGGCAGTGCTGCCATTGACGCATTTCGAGGCTCGGCCACCGTCGACATCTTTATTCTGTATCCGCATGGAAGGATCAGTGAGATTCAGCGCCGCCAGATGACATCGGTGGCCGACTCCAATGTGTACACCCTGGCTGTCGAGGGAACTTTTGACGATTGTCAGGCCCTTGTGAAGGCGATGTTTGCAGATTGTCACTTTAACGAGACACTGAACCTCGCTGGAGTTAACTCGATCAACTGGGCGCGTATCATCGCTCAAAGCGTGTATTATTTTACCTCTGCCTTAGCCCTCGGGGCCCCTACTCGTGCTGTAAGTTATTGTGTTCCGACGGGAAATTTCGGAAATATTTTTGCAGGTTATGTGGCCAAATGTATGGGGTTACCGATAAGAGATCTGTTAGTTGCGACGAACTCAAACAACATCCTCGATCGTGCTTTGCAAAGCGGTGAATATAAGATTCGAGGCGTGCATCATACAATAAGCCCGAGTATGGATATCGAAATATCGAGCAATTTTGAAAGATTATTATTTGAATATTACGGAAGAGATCCTGAAAAAATATTGAGCTGCATGGGTGGCTTACGTGATCATGGAAGTTTTTCCATAGATCATGAGGTACTGTGTTCGATCAGAAAGGAGTTCGCTTCTCACGCCGCAACGGAAGCCGAAACTCGTGCGGTAATCCAACTGATGCTTGAAAAGACTGGTCTCCTCATTGATCCCCACACCGCCGTGGGTCTTGCTGCTGCCGCTACTTTACCGTCTGACGATGCTACCCCAATCATCACCCTGGCCACCGCGCATCCCGCAAAGTTTCCAGATGCTGTAGAAGATGCGACTGGAGCCAGACCTAGTCTGCCAGAACGGCTGGCCGATCTGCTTGGGCGTCCGGAGCGCGTTGTGACATTCTCAAGAAATCTGTCTGATATTCAAAAGTATATCGCACAAAACTCTCGTATCAAAGTGAGTCTATAATGGGCCTCAGGACCAGCGCTCTCGCTAACGGCGTTACAGTTGTCAGCCACGACATGCCACATTTGAAGACCGTATCCTTAGGAATTTACGTGAAGGCGGGTGCTCGTAGTGAAAGGGAGTCCGAGAATGGCATTGCACATCTTCTGGAGCACATGGCATTCAAGGGAACGGAGCGCCGTTCAGCGCGACAGATCGCTGAGGAAATCGAGTCCGCTGGGGGTGAAATGAATGCTGCAACGGGGATGGAGAGCACAGCCTACTACGCAAGAGTTCTGAAGGAGGACCTTGCATTGGCCATGGACGTGCTGTCTGACATCCTCATTCATCCGGTCTTTCAGGCTCCGGAATTGGAACGAGAGCGGGAGGTTATTCTCGAAGAAATCTCGGCGGCCGAGGACACACCCGATGATCTGGTGTTTGATCTTTTGCACGAGGCTGCCTATCCAGATCAGCCTTTAGGAAGGCCGATCCTGGGAACCTCAGATCGGGTTATGAACTTTTCCGCCTCTGACATCATCAAATTTAGAGATGCCCATTATTCCGGGAATCGGATCGTCGTTGCTGCGGCTGGCGCGGTAAATCACGATGCTTTGGTGACACAGGCCGAGGTATTTTTAGGCGGACTGCGCGCAGTGCCGACGGCTGAATGGACAAAGGCGAGTTTCGTCGGTGGAATAAGAACTGCAACTAAACCCTTGGGTCAAGTCCATGTTGTTCTGTCATTTCCTGCAATGGGATATCGCGACGAAAATATTTATACTCTGCAGATCCTTTCCGGGCTCCTCGGTGGCGGTATGTCATCAAGGTTATTTCAGGATGTGAGAGAGGCAAGAGGTCTTTGTTATTCAATTTTTTCGTTCGCTTCAGCGTTTGATGATACAGGAATTTTTGGTGTATATGCGGCGACTAGTCCGAGGCGTGTGGATGAATTGCTCAATGTTACCGCCGATACCCTGACCAACATATCTGAACAGGTTACAGAACAAGAGATCGCGAGGTCGCGGGCGCAACTCAAGGCATCGTTGGTGTCCGCGCTCGAAAGTTCATCGGCGCGGGCCGATCAAATCGCACGACAACAGTTGGTCTTCGGTCGCATTCCCGAGATGGATGAACTCGTGTCTAGAGTTGAGGCTGTTGATATGGATGCAGTTGCGAGATTGGCTAAGCGGCTCTTTCATGGAACTGCACCCGCGGTGGGCGCCGTAGGTGCCTTGGAAAATCTGGCTACTTACGACAATATCGCAGAGAGATTCGCTTAACATCGAGATCTGAGTCCACCTGATCGACTATGGCCTTCCTCCGGAGCGTCTCGCCTAGCGACCTTGGGCCTGTCATATATGGTGACGGTGTGATTTTGCATGTGCCTCAGATGGCGGACTATGAAGATTGGTGTTCTCTACGGGATCAAAGTCGGTCCTTTCTGGTGCCCTGGGAACCCACATGGCCGTCTGACGACCTGACACGAAGCGCTTTTCGCCGGCGATTGCGAAGATACTGGCGCGACGTCCGCGAAGATCAGGCTTATCCGTTCTTCGTATACAGACTGGATGACGAAACGCTTTTGGGTGGATTAACCTTGAGCAATATCCGCCGAGGTGTCTCGCAAACCTGTTCCTTAGGGTACTGGATTGGAGAGCGATATGCTCGCAGAGGCTATATGTCCGCAGCAGTTCGCTCGATCATCCCTTTTGTTTTTGACAACCTTAGATTGCACAGGCTGGAGGCGGCCTGCCTTCCAAGTAATGACGCGTCAATAAATCTTCTGAAAGGCTGCGGGTTCACGGAGGAAGGATACGCAAGGGGATTCCTTCGGATTAATGGCGTCTGGCAGGACCACCTCTCATTTGCCATACTTAGCGATGATTCCAGACGATGACCTCACCCGGGATGTGGCAAGATTGAGCTTTGCGGCGACTGAGGTTGCATTTTTATGGTGTTCAGCTGCACGCAAGGTTACCAAGAAAGATAGGTCCAAGATCAAAAGTTTAATGAGGCAAGTCAGACTTATGCACGTGCTGAATCATGCACGCACGGGGTAGGAGAGAAAGCGGCTTTATGCGGCTGCAACATTCATTGATTTTCTTTCTGCTGAGCTTGCTTCTCATCGTAAGCTCCGCTCCTGCATATGCACGCGACATCGTCGCCACCAATTTCGATGCGCCCAGCGTTGATCTTACGGGTGTCTTGGAACGCGTTGAGAGCGTCGACAAAGAGGTTGTGGTGTCGGTGCCGGGTGGTGAGGGGGGCCGCGACAATGCGATGACCGTAACGGCAAAAGGGACCGGTCCAGGGCACCAGTTTGTCATCTTCACTCTCCATAATGAACAACCGCTGCTGCGTGATTTCGTTCTTGTGTCCAGATGGCCTGGGTACGTTGGGTCGGGTCTCTTCTGGCCTGACTACGGCGCGGCTCAGATCCTTTCCATCCAGGCATCGCCGGGACTGCAACCTCAGCGGCTCTCTACGCCACAGGAGGATGCCTTCTCTCTTCGTCTCAATGCGGGGGAGACGGTGACATACGCAGCCGAGCTTACAGGGGCAAGTGTCGATAATTTGTCGCTTTGGCAGAGGTCCGCCTTTGACAATCAACAGCAGCAACTCTCTTTTTTTCGGGGTGTGGTTCTTGGCATTGCCACGCTCACTGCCGTTTTCATGCTCTGCCTTTTCATCATTAGGCTCCAGCCAGCGTTTCCCGCAGCTGCGGTATTTGCATTCGCCTCTGTGGCTTTCATCGCGAGCGAATTTGGATATCTTCCGCTGGCGGCATCCATCCTTCCCGAGATGGCGGGCGTGGAACCGCGGGTCCGGTCTCTCATCGAATGCCTGATGGCGACAGGTGCTATTGCCTGTCTATTGACATTTCTCGATCTGCGGAGGCGAGCGCCGTCGGTCGGATATCCTCTTCTCGGCGTGCTTGGCGCAAGCGTTGTACTCACCTTTTCCGCGTGGTTCTTTCCTGCAGTTTCCATGGGGTTGGCCAGACTGCTGTTGCTGACGACTGCAGTGGCTGGCTTTGTCATTATCCTACTCTTCTGGCGGCGAGGAATGGTGCGAGCCCAGGCTTCATTGGTCACCTGGTCGTTCCTGCTTTTATGGACACTGTGGTCGTTTGCAGCTGCCCTTGGGTGGATCGGGCTCGATCTGGTGGGGCCAGTACTGGCTTGGGGGCTGGTGCTCGTTCTTTTGACAATGGCTTTCACTCTTACACAATTTGCTTTTAATCAGGGTGTCATCAACAGCAGGTTCTTTGAGGATAGCGGACGTCGCGGATTAGCTCTGGCCGGCGCTGAGCAGATTGTCTGGGATTGGAACGAAGAGCAGGGGGCTTTGTTTGTCGGCCCGGAGTTAGAACGGGTCTTAGGACATGCCCAAGGACGCATCAGCCGGGGAGGGTTGAAGGGCTGGCTTGAGCTCGTTCATCCCGGCGATCGAAACGCTTATGTGGGTGTGATCGAGAACGCGGTACAGCGGGGCCGTGGAACCTTCTCGCAGGATTTCCGCCTAAGGCGCGGCGACGGCACTTATCGGTGGTATCAACTTCGGGCGAGATCGCTCCCTGGCGAGCATGGGCGCGCTGCGCGATGTATCGGAACGCTGAGCGACGTTACTGCCAGAAAGAGATCCGAGGAACATCTCCTCTTTGACGCAGTACGAGACCGCGTTACCAACTTGCCTAATCGTGCCCTATTCATCGATCGGCTCGATCGAGCCATGAGACGCGCCGATGCGACCGCAAGCGATGCGCTCTATCTGTTGGTCGTCGATTTGGACCGATTCAAGCACGTCAACGATAGCCTTGGTTTCGCCGTAGGCGACAGTCTACTGCTGACGGTAGCACGGAGACTGGCTACGCTTTGCGCCACGGACGATACGCTTGGAAGGCTTACCGGAGATCGTTTTGGGATCATTGTGGACACCCGAAGAGGCGGTCGACAGATCGACAGCTATATTGATCATTTACGGAGCATTATTGCCAAGCCGATACCCCTTAAACCTCAAGAGGTCTTTTTAACGGCGAGCATCGGTATCGTACGCTATGAGGCAAATAAAAGCAGAGCAGAGGATTTGCTCAAGGATGCCGAAATTGCCCTCTATGAGGCAAAGCGGCAGGGTAAAGATTCGGCTATTACATTCGCTGCCAGCATGCGCGATACGCAACCTCGCTTGTTGAATCTTGAAGAAGATCTTCGCTACGCCCTTGATCGGAATCAGATTGAGGTCGCCTATCAACCGGTCATGCGTTTGCATGACCGCAAATTGGCAGGCTTCGAGGCGCTGGTGAGATGGCGGCACGAAGTTCACGGTACGCTTGAGCCCAGTGCCTTCATTCAGCTCGCCGAAGAAACTGGCCTCCTGAACGAGCTTGGCCGTTTTGTCCTGAATCAAGCGGCTCGTCAGCTGGGAATTTGGCAGAGAGCATATCGCTCGGATGAAGCACTGTTCATGACAGTGAACGTTTCATCGCGAGAACTCATCAATCGAAACTTGATCGATGAAGTAAAGACGGTCCTATCCCGAGAAGATCTTGTTCCTGGAACGTTAAAGCTTGAACTTACCGAGACAATCTTGATGGAGAATCCAGAGCTGTCGATAATGGTTCTTGAGCGCCTTCAGCAGGCCGGGGTGGGGATCGCTTGTGACGATTTCGGAACTGGCTATTCTGCTATGGCGCATTTGAGGCGGCTCCCCTTCGATACCATTAAAATTGATCGGTGCTTCTTGGACGGCGATCCAGACGATGATGCCGCACAAATTATCCTCGAAGCTATTGTCTTGCTGGCCCATGATCTCGGCATGGATACAGTCATTGAAGGCATTGAAAGCGCGGACCAAGCGGACCGTTTGCGTGACCTAGGATGTGACTTCGGTCAGGGTTTTCACTTCGGCGAGCCGATGAGTGCGCGCCAGGTTATGGAGAGCTTTGGTGGAAGCCAATCAATCGGCGGTCGTCTTGGGAAGGATGGAATCGCATCAGCGTCGTTCTGGCAGAGAATTATCAAACGTGGCGAGGACTTAAAGGGACGGGCAGACGTGGCAATTGGGAGCCGTGATGATGCTCGGTCATCGAAGGCGGTAGCCCCTTCGATGCAAATAGAAGACCATGAGAAACCTTTATTGAAGGCAACGAGTGTACCCCCTCAGTCGAAAGCACAGGCGCCCGGAAGCGCAGACGCGCAGGACACGTTTGAGATTGCTTCCGGCAGAGGGTCTGTTTTGAGGCAGCCCGCAGGATTGGCTGCAGAGCCAATACAGAATGTGACTCCCCACCCGCGCCCGAGGGCTCCGGGTCTGAGTATTGGAAACGAAGCGCCTGCAGCAAAAGAAGATCCGAGTAGTGCAGCCTCACAAGCTCTTGATGACACAGCAAAAGACGTGAAGCGTGGCGGCTTCAACGTTCACATTGCCTCCGCGAGGAACATTCAACCAGGGACTTCATCTAAGATCGAGAAATCCATGGGAACTGCTTTGGTAGTGCAACCCCAGGCGGACGAGGCTATCGAACAGCTTTCCGTGGTATCCGTCGGCTCTACTGCCGGCACTGAGTTTAAAGATCCCAAGAAAGATTTGGCGATAGGCGAGCTGGAAAAGGAATCAGAACCGCACAAGCATCAGCAGGGGCTGGATCCCGCAGGCGATCGTTCACTGTTGATCGTTCCCTCGATTGGATTTGGTGGTCCTCACGGATCACAAGAAGAAAATGCTGGAGAGACCAAGGACGGATCGGGTCTGCGGCCGTCTTCGCGCAACAGCTCTTCAAGGGCCGACGGAGAAGCGTATGGCCCAACGTCCACATCCGAGATGCAATCTAGATTGTCAGTGTCAGAGGGTCTGGACAAGGGGGCAAGTAACGCGGGTGAAGCATCAGAGCTCAGCAGTTCCCCGGAGATCGCTGAATCGAACATCCTTCAAAACGGTGGCTCTGAAAAGTTAAATAGTGAGGACCAGGATAGTGTGCTCGGAGTCAGTCTCGACAACCCGCATCCAGTTTCTCCGCAGAAAGAATCTGAAACTCCATTAATTCACAACGAAGATTTAGGATATAAATCGGAAGAGCGTGAGAAATCACCGGGAATGCTGAGCAGTGGCCATAATGAACCCAAGTCTGAGCCGGACAAGAGTTCCTCGGCCAAGAATGTGGAGGTTCAGGTGGCGGTTCGTGATTTACCTCGCTCTCCAATGCAATCTTCAGCAGAATCTGACATTGTTGCACAAGATCCGGCCAGGGAGCACATTGGCGAGCGGCCTCAACCCCCGTTACGTCGGCTCCTAAAGAGGCAACGTCCAGTCAACCGGCTATAGGCTCATATTGCATCACGGCCTGATTTATGCGTGACCCGCTTCAGTGGAGAGGAGCCGCAGGTCTACACCAATTTTGCTCAATGCTTTCTCGTATTTTTCCGAAGTTCTCTCATGAAAAAGGAGATCTTCGTCTGGGTCGCAGAACAACCAGCCGTTTTGTCTGAACTCTTGCTCGAGTTGTCCTGGTCCCCATCCTGCATAACCAAGAGCAAGCAGCGCATGGCGGGGACCCTCACCGAACGCAATTGCTCTCAGTACATCGATGGTTGCGGTCAATCCAATTCCTTCCTCTATGGGAAGGGTGGACTCGTCAGAATGGTAATCTGAGGTGTGAATAACAAATCCCCGGCTCCTTTCCACCGGCCCGCCGACATAAACCAGCCTCTTAAGAGTGTCCGGGGCGAGGCAGATCCCCTCTGGCGCCGGAAGAATTCCGAGACGTCCAAGGAGGTCGGGGAAGGAGATATTTTCGGCGGGTTTATTCAGGACGATGCCCATCGCCCCGTCTGCCGAGTGAGCGCAAAGAAAAACCACCGCGCGGTTAAAATCCTCGTCAATCACACTGGGCATTGCGATAAGGATCTTGCCATGGAGATATGGACTCGATCGCATGAAGCCACCTCTCAATTGCTTTCAAAATACCGCGTTTCACAGCGCAGGCAAGAGGGTGCTGATATCCCCCTGGCTGACACAAACGTGACTTGATGTTGCATGCATCTCGCTGGTCTACGCCACTGGCGGGATTATGATTAGGAATTGAAAGATTTTAGAATTGCGACTGCTGACACCAAACAATTTATTCGTTCCTGCGGTCCTTGCGCTGGCCCTGTTGGCTTTCTGCGGGGATGCTCGCGCACAGACTTCAAGGTCGATTGCGGACACTGAGCACAGCAAAGTGGAACTCATGATTGCGGGCCAGGAGGCAGGTGAGATATTAGCTGGTGTTAGAATAAGGCTCGGCCCTGGATGGAAGACTTATTGGAAGTTTCCTGGGGATGCCGGCGTCCCACCCAGTTTCGATTGGACAGGATCACAAAACCTCGCTTCTGCAGAGGTGCAGTGGCCGGCACCAAAGCGATTTGTCAGCTATGGCGAAACAATCATAGGGTATGAAGACGAAGTCATATTCCCAATTAAAATTCGCCCCAGGGATAGTAAAGAGTCCATTAGCCTGTCCTTGTCACTCTTCTACGCAGTTTGCCGCAATGTGTGTGTACCCGTTCAAATAGAGGCCTCGGCTAGTTTGGAGCCTGGTGCGGTGTCTAAGCAGCATCGGAAAGACCTCGATCACTTTCTGGACCGGGTGCCTAAAGAAAAAGTAGAAGGTCTCACCCTCAATTCAACGGCTTTCGTTGTCAAAGGCGAAAAGGACTTTCTAGAAGTGTCAGCGAACATTTCTGATCCGGCCACGCCAGTTGACATTTTTGTTGAGGGAGAAGGGGCGCAGAGTTTTGGAGCTCCTGTTCTAGGTAAGGTGGACAGTCGGACCACGACCTTCTTGTTGCCCCTCCATGGTCAAAAGGGACATGCAGCTACGGAGAATGAGTTGACCATAACCATGGTGCAAGGCGATAAGGCCATCGCTAACCAAGTGTATTTGCCGTAATTTGCTGGCGACGAAAATCCGTTATCGAGGGATGAAATGATTGCAGTTGGAGAGGCTCTTCCAGTTTCTCAGTTTACCAAAGTCACGGAAGAGGGAGTAAAGAATTACTCCACTGAGGAAATATTCTCTGGGAAGAAAGTCGTATTATTTGCGGTCCCAGGAGCATTTACCCCAACTTGTCATCTCAAACATTTGCCGGGATTTATTCGCGAGGCGGATAAAATCCGGAAAATGGGTGTTGATGACATTGTTTGCATTTCCGTAAATGACGCTTTTGTCTTGGACGCTTGGGGGAAGTCCACGGGTGCGCAAGATAGAGTCACGTTCCTTGCGGACGGAAACGCAGATTTCACCCGGAAGTTGGGCCTTGAACTTGATGGGTCTGGTTTCGGTATGGGAACACGATCTCGGCGTTACGCCATGATTGTGCAAAACGGTGTGGTTAAGAACTTTTTTTTAGAGAGCAAACCGAGCGAAGCAGAGGTCAGTGGGGCGGATAGTGTGCTGGCCGCCTTGAGTAAATAACTGGCCGAACCGGTTACGCAATCCCGGAAAGACAACACGGAATCGACGGTTAGTCGGATCTCGATTTATTATTTGCGAGACCTTGCCGAGCGAGAAAATCTGCTCGCTCGTTTTCCAAGTGGCCGTCATGACCTCTTACCCAGTGCCATGTGACCTGATGCGTCTCTAATGCTGCTGCGAGCCTTTGCCACAACTCGATATTTTTCACAGGCTTGTTAGCCGCTGTTTTCCAGCCATTGGTTCTCCAACGAAAGATCCATTTGGAGATACCATCGCGGACATATACCGAGTCTGTATAAAGATCCACTATGCAGGGTCGTTTCAACGCCTCGAGCGCTTCAATAGCCGCGGTTAGTTCCATGCGGTTATTGGTCGTCTCGCTGGCACCGCCGGAAATCTCCCGGTCCACCGACCCATAGCGGAGGATTGCTCCCCAACCGCCTGGGCCTGGATTACCCGAGCATGCGCCGTCGGTAAAGATCTCAACATTTTGGCGAGGCATGGAGGATTACGAGAATTATTGAGCTGCTGCTTGTCGTAATTCTCTCGGTAATTTGAACGAGACGGATTCTTTCCGGGTTTCGATCACTTCGACCTGAACGTCGAAACGTTGACGGAAAGCGGAAACGACTTCCTGCACAAGGATTTCGGGGGCTGAAGCGCCAGCGGTAATTCCTAGTGTTTCAATACCTTCAACCATATTCCACGAGATATCAGCTGCGCGCTGAACAAGCATAGAGCGCTCACAACCAGATTTCTTAGCAACTTCGACGAGTCGTTGAGAGTTCGAACTGTTGGGTGCGCCCACTACAAGCAGCATGTCACAGCGTGGCGCCATCTCCTTCACCACTTCCTGTCGGTTTGTCGTCGCGTAACAAATATCGGCCTTATGAGGTCCGACGATCTGTGGAAAGCGACGCCGTAAGACGGCGATGACATCCTTGGTATCATCTACGGAGAGGGTCGTCTGCGTGATATAAGCAAGCTTCTCCGGGTTCTGAGGCTCAAAGATTTCCGCTTGCTCCACAGTTTCCACCAAAGTGATCGCGCCTTTGGGTAACTGGCCCATCGTCCCAATTACTTCAGGGTGGCCGGTGTGGCCGATTAAAAGGATCTCCAGGCCACGCTCGAAATGCCGTTCGGCCTCCATATGGACTTTTGAGACCAGCGGGCACGTTGCATCCAGGAAAAACAAATTTCGGTCTTGTGCCGCCTCGGGTACAGATTTAGGTACCCCATGCGCCGAGAAGATAACGGGGCGGTCTCCTTCAGGAAGTTCATCTAGCTCTTCCACGAAGATTGCGCCCTTCCGTTCAAGATCCTCAACCACATAGCGATTATGGACAATCTCGTGGCGAACATACACGGGCGCGCCATATCTCTCCAGCGCAAGCTCAACAATTTCGATAGCCCGAACCACACCAGCGCAAAATCCACGCGGAGCGCCCATTAGAATGGTCAATGGTCGTTTTTCAGTGGTGAGCATTAAGCACCTGCTTCGGGCCAAAACGTTGAACTGATATAGGAGAGGGGAGGGGGGGAATGTCAAGGTTTCCTGGCGACGTATGTCATCTGCGCTGTAATCTTGACGAAGGAATGATCATTTCTCGCAGGCTGGCAGACTCGTAACGGCTTGACATGACCGCTTCAAAAGCTAGTTTAGCTGTTGGTGCGGCATCTAACGATGTCGACCATAAGTCACATGCCTGCCTCAGCGGGAGAGACCGTTCGATCGGCGCCGAAGGAGAAACCGCCCCGGAAACTCTCAGGCAACAGGACCGTTGAGGCTAATGCAAATCTGGAAAGCAGCGGCTTTTTGGGCCGCTCACCGATGGGGTAAGTCGAGCTTTATGTGCCAATAGGCATGTTAAGCTAACGAATCTCTCAGGTATCGAGACAGATGGGGTCGGTTCGGACAGTGTCCGAAGCTGATGGGCCAATTGTTTCGTGAGAGATATGACAGACACTCAAGCCGCGATACGCACTCCTCTATTTGACCTTCATGAGCGCCTGAATGGCCGCATGGTTTCCTTCGCTGGATACATGCTCCCAGTCCAATACACCGCTGGCATACTCGCTGAGCACCTATGGACGCGAGAGAGTGCAAGTCTTTTTGATGTGTCGCACATGGGCCAGATCTGGCTAACGGCACCTTCAAGAGTGGCTGAGGCTCTTGAAACTCTGGTTCCCGGAGACATCAAAGGGCTTTCGACGGGCCAGATTCGTTACACACAGTTAACGAATGAGCAGGGCGGCATCATTGATGATCTTTTAGTCACTCTCATGCCGACCTTCGAGTCTGGAGAACGGTTGTTTCTCGTCTTGAACGCCTCGCGGAAGCAGGATGACCTTGTCCACATACAAGAAAGGTTGGCGGGGCGTGCTCACATCGAGAGACTAGACGATCGAGCTCTTCTGGCACTGCAAGGCCCTGCGGCGTTCCATGTCCTTCGCAGGGTTCTGCCCATCGTTGAAACGCTACGGTTTATGACATCTGCCACGGCAGTTCTTGGCGACAAAGAAGTGTTTGTGAGCCGGTCAGGGTATACCGGTGAGGACGGCTTTGAGATCTCATTGCCCTCGTGCCTCGCCACCTCTTTTGCTGAAGCTCTTCTCGCCGACCCTGCTGTAAAGCCAGCGGGCCTTGGAGCCCGCGATTCGCTCAGGATGGAGGCCGGACTTTGCCTCTATGGACAGGACCTAGACGAAACAACAAGTCCTATAGAGGCTGGGCTTTCTTGGTCAGTGAGCAGAAGGCGCAGAGAGCAGGGGGGATTTCTTGGGTATGGGCGGATTGCCGAAGAGCTAAGAGTCGGGCCGAAAAGACGGCTGGTTGGACTGCGCCTCGAGGGCCGAACACCTGCTCGACGGGGCGAATTGATCACCAGCGCCGATGGGAATTTCGTAGGCAAGGTTACATCAGGAGGCTTCGGGCCCTCAGCCAACTGTCCAATCGCCCTGGGTTATGTGGATGCGAACTTCACGGCAAAGGGATCTACTGTGAATCTCATGGTCAGAGAAAGATCCCTTCCGGCGGAGATAGTTCAATTGCCGTTCATACGTCATCGGTATGTGAAGGATTGATCATGCAAGGAAGGCTTTTTGTATGGATGCACTGAAATTCACTAAGGACCATGAATGGATCCGGTTGGAGGGGCAAGTGGCAACTGTGGGGATCACGCAATTCGCTCAGGAACAATTGGGCGATGTGGTCTTCGTCGAACTTCCGACGTTGGGACAGACCTTCCAACGAGGTGGAGAAGTCGCGGTTGTTGAGTCGGTCAAGGCTGCCAGCGATATTTTTTCGCCGGTGTCCGGGGAAGTCATTGAAGTCAACGCGAAGCTCGAGGGCGAGCCATCATTGGTGAATAGTGATCCCGAGGGAGAGGGATGGTTTCTTAAAATGAGCGTATCAAACCTGGCAGAGCTCGCCGATCTTTTGACGAGGCAGGAGTATGAGGAATTTACTAAGGAAGATCACTGATGCGTTATCTTCCTCACACTGACGAAGACCGTAAGGCGATGCTGGCTGCTATCGGCGTCAACTCCATTGATGATCTGTTTGTCGATGTTCCACCCCAAGCACGTTTGCTTGGGACAGTTGAGCTCCCGAAGCGAAAGACAGAGCAGGAGGTAGAACGTCTTCTGTCAAAGATGGCCGCCAAAAATGTGCCGGCAAGTGATGTGCCGTTTTTCGTGGGAGCGGGTGCATACAAACATCACGTGCCTGCCACGGTTGACCATCTTATTCAGCGCTCGGAGTTTTTGACCTCTTACACCCCGTATCAGCCGGAGATATCACAGGGGACGTTACAATATCTCTTCGAGTTTCAGACCCAGGTATCGCTAATCACAGGCATGGATGTGGCGAATGCATCTATGTATGACGGGTCGACTGGATGTGGCGAAGCCGTTCTTATGGCGGAACGTATCACTAAACGCAAGAAATCGATATTATCGGGGGGGCTTCATCCCCATTATTGTAAAGTTGTTCAAAATCTGGCCAAGTTCGGAGGCTCGGAATGTGTGACTTTGTCCCCGAGCACGAATGATGGAGATGTTTGCAGTGGGCGCATTGATGAGACCACAGCGTGCATCGTGGTGCAGAACCCCAACGTTTTCGGTGAGCTTATCGATCTCGGACCTATTGCTGAAGCTGCCCACAGAAATGGTGCTCTCCTCATCGCAGTGGTGACAGAAATTATTTCACTGGGAGCAATTAAATCGCCGGGCGATTCTGGGGCGGACATAGTCGTCGCTGAGGGCCAGTCTCTTGGTGTCGGCCTTAATTTCGGTGGCCCCTATTTGGGCCTCTTCGCAACCCGTGAGAAGTACCTCCGGCAAATGCCGGGACGAATTTGTGGTCAAACGGCTGATGCAGACGGGAGACGGGGCTTTGTGTTGACCCTGTCTTCGAGGGAGCAACATATCCGTCGCGAGAAGGCGACAAGCAACATTTGCACGAATTCGGGACTGTGTTGTTTGGCATTTACTATTCACCTTTCACTCTTGGGTGAACGAGGTCTTACCTCTCTGGCTGCCATTAACCATCACAATGCCTGTGCATTAGCGGATGTTCTCAGCGAGGTGGATGGGGTTGAAGTTCTCAACGAACGCTTCTTCAATGAATTCACAATCCGTACGCCTCAGCCCAGTGTTGATGTAATCGAAAAATTAGCCTCAAAAGGTGTTCTTGGCGGGGTGCCGGTATCAAGATTGCTCCCTGACCATCCTGACCTCAGTAACTTGATTATCGTTGCTGCTACCGAGGTAAACAGTGACGACGATCGAGAGACTTACCGAGACCGCCTGAGTGAGATACTGACATGAACCGTAACGGACGCACAACAACTCCTTTTGGATTGTTAAAAAAAGACCCTTCAAAAAGTTTTACTGGTAACGAGGGACTGGAAATCAATGAACCCTTACTCTTTGAAGTTGGTCGTACGAACACTTCCGGGGTAGACATTGATTTTCCTGCGAGTCTGGAAGACCGGTTGGGAGGCTTCAAAAGAACTCGGCCGTTGGGGCTTGCGGGGTTATCCGAACCAGAAGCGATGCGCCATTATGTTAGGCTCTCGCGGCGGAATTTTGCCATCGATCTCGGCCTCTATCCGCTTGGTTCATGCACCATGAAGCACAACCCAAGGCTGAATGAAAAACTGGCGCGGCTTTCAGGCTTTGGGGATGTCCATCCGCTGCAACCTTTGAGTACTGTCCAGGGAGCACTCGAGGTCATTCATGTGCTTGCGCATTGGCTCAGGACGCTCACCGGAATGCCAACGGTGGCAATGTCCCCAAAAGCGGGAGCCCATGGCGAGATGTGTGGGATGATGGCCATACGGGCTGCGTTAGATGCACGCGGGGAGGATCGAAAGATTGTTTTGGTGCCTGAATCTGCGCACGGCACCAATCCGGCTACGGCGGCCTACCTCGGCTATACGACGCGCACTATAGCCGTGCGCAGCGACGGTACTGTCGATCCGGATGACGTTGAACGCCAACTATCAAGTGATGTCGCAGCCATCATGCTGACAAATCCAAACACTTGCGGGCTGTTCGAACGGGACATCGTCGGCATATCGGACGCGGTCCATAACGCCGGTGCGTTCTTCTACTGCGACGGCGCCAATTTCAATGCAATTGCCGGTTTGGTCCGTCCCGGCGATCTTGGTATTGATGCTATGCACATCAACTTGCACAAGACCTTCTCCACTCCGCATGGAGGAGGCGGACCTGGTGCAGGACCGGTGGTGTTGTCGGAGGCTTTAACTCCATTCGCGCCCCTGCCTTACGTTGTGTATGCCGACGGCCAATACCAGCTGGTAGAACATGAAGGCGAAGCAAGTGTCGAAGCCTGCCCATTCGGACGAATGACGGCCTTTCACGGACAAATGGGCATGTTTGTTCGTGCTCTCAGCTATATGCTCAGTCATGGTGCAGACGGTATCCAACAGGCATCCAGAGATGCAGTGTTGAACGCCAATTATGTTCGCGCTGGCCTAGAGGATGTCATGAGCCTTCCGTTTAGCCAATTGAGGTCCATGCATGAGGTGCTCTTTGACGACACCTTCCTAAAGGGGACCGGGGTGAGCACATTGGATTTTGCGAAGGCGATGATTGACGAGGGTTTCCACCCTATGACCGTCTATTTTCCGCTTGTGGTCCATGGAGCCATGTTAATCGAACCGACCGAGTCAGAATCGCGAGAGGCCCTTGATCAATTCGTTGCGACGATGCGGAAGCTCGTCAATGCAGCGACATCCGGCGATCGCGAACGATTCATCGGGGCACCGCGTTTTACACCAGTCGGTCGGCTAGACGAAACCAGAGCAGCTCGACAACCCATTTTGCGCTGGACGGGCAATGCCGATCATCTTGACGCTGCTGAGTAAAGCATGAGGGGTAATCGTCCCCTCATGCGTTACGAAAGCTCATGAGGGAGACTGTCCGCTCAGGCGGTTACCAGAACCTACTGAATTCTGTTGTTTAGAGCTGCAATGCTGTCTTCAACCAATTTGGAGCCGTTGGGGCCACGCATGGTTTCCGCCATGATTTTGGCCGCCGCGGAGATCGCTAAATCGGCAGCAACCGCACGTACATCCTTAACTGCCTGCTCTTCTGCCTGTTGGATCTTCAAATCAGCGAGTTTTCTGCGCCTGTCGAGGAGCTCAGCAAGCTTTCGTCTTGTCTCTCCAGCAAGGGCGCGAGCGTCCTCTCTGGCAAGGGCTATAATCTCGGTAGCCTCCTGCTCAGCTTCGCGCTGGCGTTGTTGAGCGCTTGCGAGCATAAGCTGTGCTTCCTCGCGCAGGCGCTGGGCTTCCGCAAGGTCCTGCCTTATCCGCGAGGAGCGGGAATCAAGTGCAGCGATAGCCTTGTTATGAACGCCCATATAACCCAACAGGGCCAAAAACAGGATGAAGGAGATTAAAACCCAGAATTCCGGGGTACTTAACATGTCTATACCCCCTTGAGATTCTCGACCGTTCCTCGGAGCAGCAGGGGGTCGGTTTGGTCCCCTGTTAACGCGAGGATTATTTCGCGTGCACTGTCGGCCGCGATCTCAGTGATATCCGACAATGCGCTCAGCCGCGTGGCCGAGATTCTGGCTTCTGCAGAGGCCAGTTTTGTATCAAGCTCCACCTCCACTCCATGCCGCTCCTTTTCGAGCTCAGCCGAGATCTGGCTGCGCATTTCCACGTGAATGATGTGGGCTCGAGCGCGTGCTTCCGCCAACGCAGTTGCATATAATTCCGCAGACCGTGTTGCCTCCTGCTGAAGGCGGGACGCCTCGTCGAGATCTCCGGCTATTCGACTGGTCCTTTGCTCGATGACACCTCCAACCTTGGGAAGCGCAAACCGCGACATCACCAGATAAAGAATTATGAATGTGATCACCAACCAGGCGATTTGCGGTGGAAACGTGTTGAAATCAAACTGCGGCATCGCCCTGCCTCACCTCATTACTCTTAGGATCTGTTCGTCGCGGCGCACCTCATCCAAGGGCGGTTGATCAGAATACGAACAAAATGATCAGTGCAACCACTAGACCAAACAATCCTGTCGCCTCGGCAAGCGCAAAGCCCAGAAGAAGGTTGGCAAATTGACCAGGTGCTGCGGCTGGATTACGAAGAGCTCCCTGCAAGTAGCTTCCAAAGATCATTCCAATCCCAAGGCCAGCCCCTACGAGTGCTATTGAAGCTAGGCCCGCACCGATAAACTTTGCTGCTTCCGCGTCCATTTCGAAGAACTCCTAAGATATTAATCAGTGATGCATGTTTATGGCATCGTTCAGGTAGATACAGGTAAGAACCGCGAAGACGTAAGCCTGAAGAAAGGCCACCAACACTTCGAGCCCCGTAATGCCTACCATTACGACAAGTGGAACCCAACCAGCCAATACACCCATGCCGACCACGAAAGCGCCAAAAACTTTCAACATCGTGTGGCCCGCAAGCATGTTGGCAAAAAGTCGAACGGAAAGGCTGATGGGTCTAGTGAAGTAAGAGATCACCTCGATGACAACCAACAGGGGAAGAAGAACTGTCGGAACTCCGGAAGGAACAAAGATTTTGAGATAGCCGACTCCGTGCTTGGCAAATCCAACCAGAGTTGCAGCCACAAAAACCATGAGGGCAAGAGCAAAAGTTACAATGAGATGGCTTGTCACTGTAAAGGAATAAGGAATCATTCCCAACATATTGCTGATCAAGATAAAAATAAACAAAGTGAACACAAAAGGAAAATATGGTCGCCCACCTTCACCAATGGTGTCGCGCATCATATTCGCTACAAATTCGTAAGCAATTTCTGCAATCGACTGCATACGACCTGGAATCAATCGCGCGGCTGGTGCAAGCATAAGTAGGCTCGCTGCAGCAATGGCAATTACCATCCATAAACTTGCATTGGTAAAGTGCAGGTCGAAGCTGCCGATAGTAATATCGATCAGCGACTTAACCTCGAACTGGTGCATAGGATCGATATGGAGGCCAGCTGAGGCTGTCGGATCGGTAACGGCGTGCTCCAATCCCGCCGTTGCATTGTCTTCTACTGCCACCGGTTCAGTCCCCATATTCGCTGCTGGCCAAGAATTCCGGCCGTCGCCTTACTTCTCTAGATCAACGCTATCGCGAAGCAAATCGGCTTGCTGCCGCGTTGCCTCTACACGAGCTGCACGCAACACATTCATAATTCCCGCTGCTGCGCCTAACGGTAAAAATAGCAACAGAAACCAGGGCCTTGTGTCCAGCCAAGCGTCAAGAAACCACCCAAATACGAAACCTACCAAAATTGCAACGCCCAACTCGGTAGCAACACGCATGCCGAAGCTATATGCGGCCCCCTTCGCAGGACGTTTGCGTTCGACTTGCTCAATCGACGCCTTCGCGCGAAGCAGACGCCTATTGAAATCGTCGGTCTTTTCAGATCGTTGAGCCCCACCGTTGTCGCTCAAACTAATAGCCCTCGCGACTATGGAGGCGACCACCGAGCCGCCGTAAAGTCGCGCGCAAGATAGAGATGAGGGTAAAAGCTGTCAAGCTCACGGGTAGGAAAGGCAACTCATTGAAACTTATGGGCGTTCTCAATTTTCGCTGTGATCGACAGAAGATGCGTCATTCGACCGCCGGTGGTGGACGCGTATCGGATCCTTCGAGCGTGGAATTGGTCCATACGCAATGAGCTTATCCCGCCTGGCGAAGCGCTGGAGAGGTTTCAAGGTTCACCGACACAAGTTGACTAACCCCACGCTCGATCATGGTCACTCCATACAGCCGATGCATGCGCGACATGGTGACGGGGTGGTGAGTGACGACCAGGAATCGGGTATCTACGCGGCTCAACATCACGTCTAGCAAAGTGCAAAAACGGCCAACGTTCGCGTCATCCAGGGATGCGTCAACCTCATCGAGAACACAAATTGGCGTGGGGCTTGTCAAGAACACCGCGAAGATTAACGATATTGCAGTCAGCGCCTGCTCACCACCTGAAAGTAGCGAAAGCAGCTGAGGTCGTTTTCCGGGCGGATGGGCAACAATTTCCAACCCCGCTTCAAGCGGATCCTCAGATTCTGTGAGCTTTAGCTCGGCATTGCCGCCCTCAAATAAGCGCTGGAAAAGGTAGCTGAAATTAGTTTTGACGGCGGAGAAAGAATTCAGAAGGCGTTGCCTCGCCTCAGCATTAAGTGAGCTAATCGCCAGTCTTAGTTTCTGTATTGCGGCAATAATATCTTCTCGTTCTGCCGTCAGGCTCTGAATTTCTGCTCCAACACGTTCACTCTCCTCAGCCGCCCTCAGGTTGACAGCGCCAAGTTGATCCCGGGCATCTTTGAGTTTGCCGATGTCTTTCGCTAGTTTTTGAATTGGGAGCTCAAGCAAAGTCGGCATGTTCGCTGCCCGTAACGCGCCAGCCGGATCGGTCCCTAGAGAAGCCATGATCCGGTCCCTGCACTCCGCCAGCCTTAGGTGAAGTCCTGACAAGTGTTCTGTTTGACGGGCCTGTTGCTCGCGGATCCCGGATAACGCCTCTGTAAAAAGCCTGAGTTGTCGTTCGGCTTCAGTAAAACTCCTTTCGACTTCCGCAAGCTCGTTTTCGGTTCGCAGACATTCATTATCAGCATCAATCAGGGCGTTCTCTGCCCCGATTCGCTGAGTCTCAATGAGGGAGGGCAGTGTGGCCAAGTCGGCAAGCTTGGTTCGAGCGTTTGCCAAGCGCATTTGGAGGTTTTCGATTTGGCTGACAGCTCTGCGCGTACGCTCATGCCACTCCATTTGATCGCGCCGAACTGCATTCAGACGATCTCGCCGAAACCGGATTTCGTTTTCAAGACTTTCAAGATAGGTGCGCGCCTTTGCATGAACATCGCGCTGATGTGTTAGTGCCAGTCGCGTTCGAGAGACTTCGTCCCTGAGAGTGTCAAGCGGCTCCATCGATTCAAGTTGCAGAGAGGTGGTGTTAACCGACGAGATCACATGTGATAGCTCAGCATCAAGCCTTGCGACAGCCTGTGCAAGGGCATCCTGCTTAGTTCTGCGTTCGACAGCTCTCCGCTCAAGTGCAACGATTTGAGACCAAATTGACTCGCGCTTCTCGTGGACGCTACGCAGTTTATCTCGTTGATTGTGCTCATGAGCGCGCAATTCATCCAAATGAGCTCTCACTCTTCCGAACGCGGCACGCATCTCTATCGCAGCCCGCTCAGCGTCCTTGGCTTGCTGATTGAGTTCGCTCAGTCGATTTCGCTCAGCAAGACGAATTGCAGCGGCCGAGTTTGCTCCAGACGTCACTGTGAAGCCGTCCCAGCGCCAAAGATCACCATTCTGCGATACCAGACACTGACCAGGACGAAGAGATCTTTGTAAAACAGGTCCGTCTCCGGGCTGCACAATACCTATGGCTCCCAGACTTCTTTGCAAAGACTCCGTCGCTCTAACATGGGCGGCCATTGGCACCGCATTGGCCGGAAGGGGGGGCATAACACCCAAGGGGGGAAGTCGGGCCCAATGAACGGGTGCCGCTTCGTCACTCGTGGCATCAAGTGAATCGCCCAACGCTGCTGCAAGGGCTCTCTCATATCCGGGGTCCACATCAAGTTTGTCGAGGATCGGGGGCCAAAGCTCTCTGTTCGGGACCGCCAAAATCTTTCCTAACGTGCGTGCCTCAGCCAACAGCGTATCAGCCCGGCGCCGTGCCTGCTCCTGCTTGTCACGTACGACCGCCTCTTCGTGGTTGGCGAGAAGGCTCTCCTCCTCGATCTCAGCGATAATGCGCTCATGAGATTCGGCTTCTTTTGCTAGCTGTGAAGCAGATTTCATCAAAGATTGAAGTTGTTGCTCTTGCTCGCTCGGACCAGAAAGAAGTTGAAGTTTCGTCAGTGCATCATTGTATTCGCTTTCGAGTAGGCTTAGTCGAGACTGAAGCTCCAAAAGAGAATTTTCGGCAGCACTTCTGTTGGAGATACACCGCGTGTAAACTGCATATGAATGATCAGAGTCATCCTGAAGTTTGGATAGAAGTTCGCTGGCTTCCGTGAAGGCAGCGGTAGCAGCTCCCATCATTTTCTCGTCTGATGAGGAAAGATCGGATAAATTCTCCTCGTCACCATTAAGGCGAATTAAAATTTGATGACCGTCAGATAAAATTTGTTGTTCCCGCTCAAAATCAAGCAAAATCTGTCTGATCTGAGTATTTAGATCTTGATTTTGATTATTTAGTTGCTGTTCTTTTCCTGCAAGTTCTGCTATCTGCACCCGTAATCGCATGGCACCCGTTTTTTTGGCCGCGACCCCGCTCCGTAACATTTGAAGCGCCGCGGTGGACTCATCATATGCAAGCTCCGCGGTTGACTTGTTCAGAGTTGCGTCAGAAAGTTGGGCCATTATATTGCAAAGAATGGTTTCCTCACGACGAACCGATTCTTGGGTCTCTAGCCACGCGCGATAAAGCAGTCCTGCTTCCAATTTCCTGATCTCTGCGGAAAGATCTTTGTATCTCTGTGCTTGACGACTTTGTTTCTTTAAGCTTGCAAGCTGAGTGTGCTGTTGAGCGAGGATGTCTTCAAGGCGAGACAGGTTAGATTCCGCTCCTCCAAGTTTAAGCTCCGCCTCATGTCGCCGGGCATGCAGGCCCGTGACACCTGCGGCCTCTTCCAGAATCCTACGACGCGCTGCGGGTTTTGCTCCGATGAGCTCGCTGATCTGTCCTTGTCTGACGAGCGCCGGCGAACGCGCACCTGTTGAGGCATCCGCAAAGAGGAGATGGATATCGCGCGCTCTAACGTCGCGCCCGTTGATTCGGTAAAACGATCCAACATCGCGCTCAAGCCGGCGAGAGATCTCGATAGATTCGTCGCTCGCGAAATCTGAATGCTGCCCGTTATGAGGAATGGAGACGTGGAGGGCGACATCAGCGATGTTTCGGGAGGGTCTGTTAGCAGTTCCGGAAAAGATGACGTCATCCATTGCCGAAGCTCGCATTGTTTTATGCGAGTTCTCTCCCATCACCCAACGAAGAGCTTCCAGAAGATTGGATTTTCCACAGCCGTTAGGCCCCACTATCCCCGTAAGGCCGGTGTCAATAATAAGTTCAGTAGGCTCTACGAAGGATTTAAAGCCGGCCAGCCGCAGTCGCGTGAATTTCATTCCGGCGTTTGCGGGCGGGATCAAAGTAACGGCCCCTCACTCGGATTGGGCCGCTTCGATCAATTTGTCAAACTCAGACAGAGGCTGGCTCCCCTTAAGAACCTTGCCGTTGATAAAAAAAGTCGGAGTTGAGTCAACGCCAAACTGTTCCGCTGCCTTGGAGCGAGAAGCAATGATTGCTTTGGCAATATCTTCTCGCTTTAGGCATTCATCAAACTGGGCTTGCGTCATTCCTGATAATTTAGCGATATTGAAGAGTTCTTCCCGAGGGTTGTTCTGGGACCAGACTTTCTGTTGATCAAACAGGATCTCGATCATAGGAAAAAATTTATCCCTGGGCATACAGCGAGAAATCATTGCAGCAGCCAGAGCAAGGTCATCAAAGGGAAACTCTCTAAATATAAAGCGAACTTTTCCGGTATCTATATATTTTGTCTTAAGCTCTGGAAATGTAGTCGCAGTAAAATCTGCGCAATGAGGGCAGGTCAACGACGCATATTCTACAATCGTTACCGGTGCATCATCAGAGCCAATGATAATGTCACCTAGCGCGCCCGGCTCCAATAGAGCTTCGGTCTCGACATCAGCTCTCAACGGATTAATCGGAAAGAATAACTCCGAAGCCATGAAGAAAGAAAAAGCGGACAGCGCTCTCATGGCGGCTCGACGAGTAAAATTCATGAATCACCTATATTGTGTTCCATTAGTGGTTCCTTCACAAAGCCATCACAGCCTGAGCTATGGAGACTCATGCTTAAGGCCGTCGTCATTTGGCTTGATGCGCCACGATAACATTCATTCCAAGTCGCAAAAGTGCGGCCTGAAGGGGGAGATTAGAAACCGGCTTCACGATTTCGAATGCCAATCTCTCTACCTCTGGGGTAGGACGAAGAGGGGCCTTATTCTTGGCATTTAAAATCTCATTTGATGCGTCGGGTGTGAGCCTGAGGCTTTTTATGATGGAATAGCCATGAAAAACATTTATCCGTTCAACAATCTCGGACGAGGCATGTTGCACAAAGAGCATTTTTGCGGGCTTAACCATAAGAACGAGCTTGGCTAATTTTTCTTCACCGTTGGCCTTGTTGTGAAGAAGGCTTATCTTGAACGGCCGGGTGATCGCAGAATACTCCCCGCCAACGACCTCTGGCCACCGTGACAGTAGGGTTCCCAAGATGTTGTGATGTCTTCCAAACACCCTTTCGGTCAGGGCATGCACATGTTTTTCAAGCGGGGTAATCATTGTGTGAACCCAAGGCCTAAAGACTCACCGTTCATTATAGGTTTCAGAGAGCGAAGTGGCCAGAAACAATCTTCTCGCAGTCCAGACGGACAAGCCGATACCGGCTACCGATGGACCGCTCAGCTCTGTTTTGTTGCGCTGGTACGATTTTCACAAGCGTGATTTGCCGTGGCGCTACTCTCCCGGAAGCGTGCCCGATCCTTATGCGGTGTGGCTAAGCGAAGTCATGTTGCAGCAAACAACGGTAACGGTTGTAAAGGGCTTCTTCTCCCGCTTCATTGATCGTTGGCCAACGGTCTCCAGTCTCGCCTCTGCGCCGTTGGACGAGGTTCTGCGGGAGTGGGCGGGCCTTGGTTACTACGCGCGAGCCAGAAATCTTCACAAATGTGCGCAAGAGGTTGTCAGCCGCTTTGGTGCGGTATTCCCACAAACAAAGGGGCAACTTCAGTCTTTGCCCGGGATAGGAGAATACACGGCCGGTGCAATCGCGGCAATCGCCTTCAATCAACCGGAGGCTGCAGTCGATGGAAATGTGGAAAGGGTCGTTTCGCGATTGTTCGCCGTCCAAGTGCCTTTGCCCGAATCAAAGTCATATTTGAAAGCGTTAACGGAACGCCTCGTCCCCAGCGAGCGCCCGGGGGATTTCGCTCAGGCGCTGATGGATCTCGGCTCTACGATTTGTTCCCCGCGGAGGCCAACCTGCTTAATTTGTCCTTTGGCACACGCCTGTAAAGGGCGGGCACTTAACATTGCTGCAACGCTACCGCTGAAGAGAGCAAAATCGACCAAGCCCGTGAGGGAGGGCGTTGCCTTCTTGGTTGTAACAGAGGATAGCCACGTCTTACTGCGGCGCAGAGCCGAGAAGGGTTTGCTTGGAGGGATGATGGAGGTCCCTTCAACACCATGGTCAACCCTTCGGCAGGACAATCCGAAAAAGTTTGCACCTTTAACCGGCTCCTGGGTTTCTGGAAACACATCGGTGGAGCATACTTTTACCCACTTTCATTTGCGCCTTCAGCTCTGGCAGTTGACGATTATAGAAACGGAGCCGATTTCGGGCGATGATTATAGATGGGTTTCACGATCGGAGATCCATCTAGAAGCCCTTCCAACTTTGATGCGCAAAATCTTAGACAAGGCATTGTGGCCTTAGAGGACGGCTTACGCGGCCAATTCAGCCCGCAATTTTTGGCGCATAATGTCTATGGGAACCAGATTTTTCTCTGCGATCATATGCCAGAAAGTCCACCCGTTGCAGGCTACGATTCCCTGAACATGTGCACCAATCTTGTGGATAGATCCGGTGGCATCCTTGGAGATCAACGTTCCGTCTGCTCTAACTTTGGCGGCGTGTCGACGCGCGGGATCATAAAGCGTTGTTCCTGGAGCTATGAGGCCGCGCTCCACAACTGCACCAAAGGGAATTCGGGGTTCGGCTCGCTTTCCAGTTGTGACCTTTATTGCATCACCCTCCATGGGCGTCGTCAGCGAGATCCGGTCTGACGCCGCTTTAGCATACGCAGGATCACGTTCGATGCCTATGAAGTTCCTGCCGAGCCTCTTCGCGACAACGCCGGTTGTGCCAGTGCCAAAAAATGGATCCAGAATCGTGTCGCCCGGATGGGTCGAGGCCAAAATCACCCGATGAAGCAAGGATTCGGGCTTTTGAGTGGGGTGCACTTTGTGCCCATCTTTGTTCCTCAAGCGCTCCCCTCCGGTACAGATCGGGAGGAGCCAATCGGATCGCATCTGGATGTCATCGTTCAAGGCCTTCATAGCCTCATAGTTGAATGTGTAGCGCTTCTGGTCGGCACTCTTAGCCGCCCAAATCAGGGTTTCGTGTGCATTGGTAAAACGCTTTCCACGAAAGTTCGGCATCGGATTGGTCTTTCTCCAGACGACATCATTCAGGAGCCAAAAACCCATATCCTGGAGAGCAGTGCCTAGGCGAAAGATATTATGGTAGCTTCCAATGACCCATAAAGTAGCCGAGTCCCGCATTATTCTGCGGCATTCTTGCAGCCATCTGCGGGAGAAGTCATCATACTGAGCAAAGCTGGCAAAGTGGTCCCAGTCGGATTCAACTCCGTCTACCCTAGAATTATTGGGGCGAAGAAGCTCTCCGCGGAGCTGAAGATTATAGGGTGGATCGGCAAAAACGGCGTCGACAGACTTCGACGGGATCTTCGTCAATTCTTGAAGGCAATCTCCAATTAAAATATTGTTTAATTTATCCTTGACTCCCGAAAAATGATCGACACCCATTCTCTGCCCTCACATAACATTCAAAGGGCAGATTTGTTTATTCTCGTAAAATTAAAGTTAAGATATACTAATCCTGAAATTTACAGCGTTGTTCTTGTTAGTTTAGCATTAATCGTTGGTAAATTTCGTGGAGCTAGAACTTTGTCAGCACGAGCTGGACCGGCGCGAAATTCCGGCGATGATGGGGGGTGATGCCGAAGCGGATCAACGCCTTCTGATGATCAGGAGTGCCATACCCCTTATGCTTCTCAAATCCGTAGTCCGGGTACTCAAGGGCAATTTCCCCCATTAGGCGATCGCGTGTGACCTTTGCTATAATGGACGCTGCGGCAATGGAGGGAGAAATGGCGTCACCGCCGATGATTGCTGTGCTTCTACAGGGGAGATCAGGACAGAATTTTCCGTCTATTAGCACCAGATCAGGGCGGACATTCAGGGCCATACAAGCCTGCTGCATGGCTAACAGTGTCGCAAAATGTAAGTTTATCCGCTCGATCTCATGAACATCCACAACACCGACTGACCAAGTCGAGGTCGCAACAATTTTCTCGTAAAGTGCCTCGCGCTGTCCGGAGCTCAATTTTTTTGAATCGTTGATCCCCGCTGGAATTCGGCTCTGATCCAGAATCACAGCTGCGGCTACCACAGGACCTGCCCAGGGACCGCGACCAGCTTCGTCAACCCCCGCTATAAGGCGGACCCCATCTTTGTGCGCCTCACTCTCGTAGCGGAAGTCCAACATCCCATTAACCTTGAAGCGTTGAGCGTAGGGGGAAGCGTTAAACAGCTCTTTTCAACGATTTCAACAAGGAAATAAAAAACGAGATTTAGATCAGTGACATCTGCTGGCCTTCCATCACCTGCCGAGAGAACAATTTGGTCTCCAGCTCCAAGGAACCGCGGTTCAGGCCATGGCGGCGGCAGGATGCCTCAAAGAGCTGCTTAATCATCTGAGAGTAGGGGCCAGAGCCCTTCATGCGCTTCCCCCAGGCAGCCTCATAATCTTTGCCATCTCTCGTCGATCTAATCAGCGACATGACATGTTGTGCTTTATTAGGCATCTCTCGATCGAGCCACTCTCGAAAAACCTGGAGCACCTCTCTTGGCAACCGCAGCAACACGTAGCCGGCTTGAGACACCCCAGCCAAGGATGCTGCAGCCAAAATGTTCTCGATTTCTTTGTCATTGATTGCTGGAATAATCGGAGCCACCATCACTGTTGTGGGAATGCCTTCGCTGCTCAACGTTTTGAGAGCCTCGAGCCTCTTCTTCGGTGTCGAGGCTCTAGGTTCCATGCTCCTGGCTAGTGCCGAATTCAAACTGGTCACAGATACTGCGACCTTAACCAGTTGTCTGCTGGCCAAATCTTTCAAAATGTCGAGATCGCGCAAAATAGAGGCCGATTTGGTAATGAGTCCTATTGGATGATTAAACTCTAGAAGAACCCGGAGAATTTCTCGCGTGATGCGGTATTGCCTTTCTATGGGCTGATAGGGGTCGGTATTTGCGCCGAGGACAATCGCCTTTGGAATATAACTTGGTTTCGACAGCTCCAGCCGCAGCAGCTCAGCCGCATTTGTCTTCGCGAAAATCTGGGATTCGAAATCGGCTCCCGGGGACAGTCCCCAATAGGCATGAGTGGGCCTTGCGTAGCAGTAGGAGCAGCCATGTTCACAACCCTGATAAGGATTTATAGATCTGTCAAATGAAAGGTCCGGACTTTTATTTCTGGTAATAATAGTCCGCGCAGCTTCAAGGACGACTTTTGTTCGAAGTGGACCCTCGTTCTCTAAGAAGTCCTGTTGGTCAGAAAGAGGAGCGGTACATAAGCGTTCGAACCTCCCAGAGGTATTGGAGTGCACGCCGCGGCCGCGATATTTTGACCTCAAAAAAGCCTCCGCCCTTTGGATCGCTCCTAGCCAGTCTTACGGCTTTGGTACCTCATTGAGCAGAACGTAACAAGAACAAAGTGAGTGGAAAATGTCTACTGCCGTTTGTGCTCGCTGAGGCGAGGCAAAATCTCTGCGAAATTGCAGGGTGCATGGCGATAGTCCAATTGGGCAGCAAGGATCTCATCCCATGCGTCCTTGCAAGCACCAGGAGAACCGGGGAGACAAAAAATTAACTTACCTCCTGCGGTTCCCGCCATGGCTCGGGACTGTATTGTTGAGGTGCCAATGTTCCTGTAGGAAATCATATGAAAAACTATCGAAAACCCCTCTATTATTTTTTCGAATATTGGCTTCAAAGCGTCTGGTGTTATATCGCGACCTGTTAAGCCGGTCCCGCCAGTCGTAATGATGACGTCGAGGGCCGACGTTGAAATCCAGTTCTTGACCTGCTTTTGAATATCTTCGACCTCATCAAGCACTAATGCTCGATCGGCCAGGATGTGGCCCGAAGACTGGATACGCTCCACCAAAAGGGAACCAGATTTATCCGTCAACATCGAACGGCTGTCGGATACAGTCAGAACGGCTATCCTAAGTGGATGAAAATCTCTACCTAAGGACATCTATAACCTTTCTGTGGAGATAGTGTTTTTAAGTTGCATTAGATCACGCCACGCCAGTCTTTTGTGGTCAGGTTGCCTCAATAAATATGCGGGATGCAGTGTTGGCAACGCCCTGTATGATTTACCGCAAGGGCTGGTGTAAATTTGCCAGTTTCCGTGGAGTCGCATAATTCCCTGCGTTGTATTCAAAAGCCGAGCCGTTGCCGTGGAACCAGCGAAAAGCAAAAATTTTGGATCTATGATTTCTATCATGCGCCCTAGAAACGGTAGGCACATCAGGGTTTCCGCTTCCGTTGGTTTTCGGTTGCCGGGCGGTCGCCAAAAAATGCAATTGGATATGAACACAGAATACTTGCTGTCGGTCGATGCGCGAGAAAGGCCGATAGCCGAAAGCATATGATCAAGCAGGCGACCTGAGCGCCCGACAAAGGGCTTCCCCAGAACGTCTTCATCCCGGCCCGGGGCTTCACCGATTATCATTAGGTCTGCCCGAGGATCTCCGTCACACAAGACGAGATTTGTGGCAGTCCGTCTTAGCGGACATCCATGGAAGCCGTTAAGTGCATCCCTGACATCCTCCAGCGAGTTGCAGCTGCTCGCGATCTTATGTGCGTCTTGAACCACATCTTCAGGCGGTGGCGTCGCCAATAAGGGTATTGTTGTTGGACGAACGTTTTTCCTTTCGCCAACGCTCAAAGTCGGATCCCGAAATGATGCTTCCGTGTTCAGAGTTTTCGAAGAGCCCGTTGCCTGTGCACGGATAGCGTCGGACGTCTCGTTCAGCATTTGTTGAGACGAGTCTTTGACAGGGAAGGAAGCCTCCGTTGAGGGAGAAAAGAGCTCCAGACGGTCGATGGGGCTGGTTCCAATGAGTTCATCGACACCTATGTCTGAGTACCATTTCAGAAGCCTCAACCCTGTTTTGCCCTCATCCGTGCTGTTCAACTTTTTGCCTGCAACAGTGCTTTCCAAGGGACGGGACACTACTATAAGACCCTGATGGTTGAGAAGGGTTCGTGGCTTCGGCCGCAAAGCCAACAGAGACTAAGAAGAGGAGAGGCACTTTGAGCGGAGTGGAAGTCGGCGTTGAGAGAGACTGTATGGAGTATGACGTTGTCATCGTCGGTGCAGGCCCCGCCGGTCTCAGTGCCGCCATAAGGTTGAAACAACTGGCTGTGGAGGCGCAAAGTGAAATCTCCGTTTGCGTTCTCGAAAAGGGGTCGGAAGTTGGGGCTCATATCCTATCGGGCGCGGTGATCGATCCTATTGCCCTCACTGAGCTCATACCGGATTGGAAGAGCCGAAATGCACCTTTGACGGTCCCCGTGGTTGAGGATCGCTTTTACCTTTTAGGGCCTGCCGGCAGTTTGCGCCTTCCCAATGTGGCCATGCCGAAGTTGATGAACAACCATGGAAATTATGCCGCGTCTCTCGGGAACCTTTGCCGATGGCTCGCGTCTGAGGCCGAGGCTTTGGGCGTAGAGATTTACCCTGGATTTGCCTGTTCGGATCTCATTTACCGACCAGATGGGTCGGTAAAAGGAGTAGTCGCAGGTGTTATGGGGATCGACAAAAGCGGAAGACCGAAGAGCGATTTTCAACCGGGTATGGAGCTTCACGGCAAATATGTTTTCATTGCTGAGGGCGTCAGAGGATCTCTCGCAAAAATTCTGATCGAAAGGTTTGGGCTCTCGCAGGGCAGAGAGCCTCAAAAATTCGGCCTTGGAATGAAGGAGTTGTGGGAGGTTCGCCCCGACGTTCATAAACAAGGGCAGGTCACCCATACAATGGGATGGCCTCTCGGCACCAAAACCGGAGGCGGGAGCTTTATGTACCACCTCGAGGGCAACGTAGTCTCACTTGGGTTCGTGGTGCACCTCAACTACACGAACCCTTATCTTTTTCCATTTGGAGAATTCCAGCGATTTAAGCACCATCCGCTGATTCGGAGCGTGCTTGAAGGAGGGCGACGCATCGCTTACGGAGCGCGGGCTATCACAGAGGGCGGAGCGCAGTCTGTGCCGAAGCTCACCTTTCCAGGGGGGGTGCTGATTGGATGTTCCGCTGGGTTCGTCAATGTACCGCGCATCAAAGGCAGCCATAATGCCATGAAAACGGGAATGATGGCAGCAGAGAGCGCTTTCGAGGCGATTAGCAGGGGGCAGGAGGGGGACGAGCTAATCGAGTATGAAAATCGATATAGAAATTCCTGGGTATATAAAGATCTCATGCAAGTGCGGAACGTGAAACCGATGTGGTCCAAGTATGGCTTGGTTGGTGGTCTCGCGTTAGGAGCCTTCGACATGTGGACGAACGAGTTGTTCGGAGCCTCTTTATTTGGAACCATGAAACATGGGAAACCGGATCATGCTTCATTACATCCGGCAGCTCGAGCCCACGAAATAACCTATCCTAAACCAGATGGCGTTCTTTCCTTCGACAGACTTACGGATCTATCGTTTTCGGCGACCAATCATGAGGAAGACCAACCTTGCCATCTACAGCTGAAAGATCCATCAATACCGGTAAAGTACACGTTGCCTAAATACGATGAGCCGGCTCAAAGATATTGTCCCGCCGGGGTGTATGAGATCATTTTGGACGAGGCGGGCGAGAATCCTAAGTTTCAAATCAACGCGCAGAACTGCGTTCACTGCAAGACTTGTGATATCAAGGACCCACCTCAGAACATCAATTGGACGACGCCGGAGGGGGGCGGAGGACCTAACTATCCCAATATGTGACTAATGAACCGCAGCCCGCGTTGGCAATTTCATTTGCGCCGCAATTATATATAATTCTGAGTAGAGGCGTGGCCGTGATCAAGCCGATGGTGGTCGCCAGCACCGGCGTGGCGGCTGCCTCACTGTGCGGGAGTTCAGCGCCGTGTCGATACAGAGTTGCAGGAGCCCAGCTGGCATGATCCTTTATTCGAAGTGTCTACTTCTAGCTATGGCCATGAGTGTGGGGGTAATTTTACCCTCGACGTCAGGTTTTGCAGACGTTCAAACACAGGAACCTAAATCAGCCTCAGGCAATTATCTTGCCGGACAGTTTGCATCACAGACCCGCGATGTAAGCTACGCAGCGGAGTATTTTTCCAACGCCCTGAAGCAGGACCCTCAGAATGCGTTGTTGCTAGAGCGGGCATTTGTCGCTGAACTTTCAGTCGGAAACATTCCTCGGGCCGAAGTCCTGGCAGAACAGCTAATCAAAATAAACTCCAGGCATCGCTTGGCGCACATTGTCTTGGGATTGAGCGATCTTAGAAACGGAAGAGAACCTGCCGCACGCGCACATTTCGAGAAGTCTTCCTATACACCCATAGGAGAGCTTACCAGTGGTTTGCTCACGGCCTGGAGTTACGTTTCAGAAAATAAGATAAGGGAAGCTACTGAGGCGCTTGATATTCTTGATCGAAATGAATCGTTCGGAATTTATAAAACCTTTCATGAAGCTCTCATTTCGGACATTTCTGGCAGCAATGCTAAGGCGGGCGCCCTTTATCAGAAGGCGTTCGACGAATCGTCAAACTCACTGCGCGTTGTGGAGGCTTATGGAAACTTCCTTGAGAGGCATGGGCAGACATCTAAGGCCAGAGAAGTCTATGAAGGGTTTTTAAATGCGTCTCCTGGGCATCCCGTAATAGAGCAAGCCCTTGTAGATTCAGAACGAGGGACCACGAAGCCCTTTATTGGAAATGCAAAAGACGGAGCAGCCGAGGCACTTTTTGGTCTGGCCAGTGCCCTAACGGATGAATCCGGGATCGATTTGGCGCTGACATACTCTCGTCTCACCCTTAGCCTGAAGCCAGGACTGACCGTTGCACAAACTCTACTCGGTGACATTTTCGAGAGCATGAAGCAATACAGACTGGCCATTGAGGCTTATGAGAAGGTGCCGGCCTCGTCACCGCTTCGGACAAATGCAGATATTAGAATTGCCGTTGATCTCAATGAAATGGAGCGTGCGGACGACGCTAGGGTTCGGCTCGAAAGAATTATAGAACGTGAGCCTACAAATTACGAAGCGCTGGTGACCTTGGGCAACATTCTTAGAAATGGTTCAAAATTTGAGGACGCAGCCAAATATTATACTGCCGCCTTGTCTACGGTTAAGGAAGTCACACGACGAAATTGGTCAGTTCTTTACTTCCGAGGAATTTGTTATGAGCGCTCCAAGCAGTGGCAGCAAGCGGAAGCAGATTTTTTGGCGGCGTTGAACTTGGAGCCTGACCAACCTCTTGTGCTGAATTATCTTGGCTACTCGTGGATCGAACAAGATAAGAATATTGATAGGGCCTTCACCATGATCCAGAAGGCTGTAGAGCAACGGCCGAACGATGGCTACATTATCGACAGCTTGGGATGGGCTTATTTCAAGCAGGGGGACTACGCCCGTGCGGTGGAGGAGCTTGAGCGGGCGATCGAATTTCAACCTGACGATGCCGCTATAAATGATCATCTTGGCGACGCTTACTGGAAGGTAGGGAGAAAGATTGAAGCTAAATTCCAGTGGAGACATGCGAAGGATAGCAAACCCGATGATCAGTTGCTAAAATCCATCGAAGAGAAGCTTAACAACGGTCTGAAGGAAGAGCCCACACCTTCTGTTGCATCTCCGACAATAGAGAAGCGCACTTAGAGGCGCTCGACGCGCTCGATACGCAAGAAGAGGGGATGTCTCGTGGAGACGAGCTTTGCATCAGACGTAACCTTTTGTCGGGCTGTCAATGAAATTGCCGCGGCAAAGATCAATTTGTCCTTACATGTCGTGGGGCGGCGGGAAGATGGATATCATCTTCTTGAAAGTCTGGTTGCGTTCACTTCTCTTGGAGATGAGCTTTATTTAGAGCGACACACATCCCTTGAACTAAAGATTACGGGGCCGTTTAGCGGAAATCTCACGTCTGGTGATGATAATTTGATCCTTAGGGCTGCACGTGCCCAGGGCGTGAATAATCTAAAAGTCACTTTGAACAAGAGACTGCCGGTTGCCGCTGGGTTGGGCGGTGGATCTGCTGACGCTGCAGCCGCTCTGCGGGGAATGCACGTCTTGGGATATGGCAAGCAGGTCTCGAACAGCGGAGAGTTGGCCATGAGCTTGGGTGCAGATGTGCCGATCTGCCTACGCTCCAAAGCGTGCTTCATGCGAGGTATCGGAGACCAAATTGAGGAGGTCCCAGATCTCCCAAAGGTTTCGATCCTGCTTGTTAACCCCATGATTGAGGTGTCCACCGCGACTGTGTTCAAAAATCTGCATTTGGAAATCGGGGAGGGAGTCGGGGGCAATCATCCATCACTCCCGACTAGGGGTTGGGACAGCGCTCATGCTTTAAGTGACTACCTCCTAGCCTGCCGCAACGATTTAGAGCAACCAGCTCTTTCAATTGCGCCAGATATTGGTGTCCTGCTGGCGCTTATGCGAAGACTGCCGGGCTGTCTGATGGCAAGAATGTCGGGCAGTGGCGCCACATGTTTCGCTCTGTTCGCGGAGGCGGGTGAGGCGATGCTTGCTGAACGGGAAATCCTCACTGTGCATCCCAGATGGTGGACTATGAGTAGTCAACTATCCTAAGAGCATCCTAAAAAGCTCGTTCAATACTAAATTTCACCGCACCATTCAGCGCAAGTTTGTGGGGACCGTCGGGGAAAATTGCCAAAGCTTCGCAAGCAATTTGTCCATAATGGCGGGCCCTCTCGACTGTGTCCGTAATGGCCCCGTATCTTTCAACCAAAAGGATTGCTTGCCGTAAATCTGAGTCCGACTGTTCACCTTTCTCCAGTGTGCGCTGCCAGAATGTCCTGTCCTTGGCATCGCCCCGTCTATAGGCAAGGACGACGGGCAAAGTGACTTTTCCCTCGCGAAAATCATCGCCGATCTCCTTTCCCAAGGTTGACTGCATCCCGGAATAATCGAGAGCGTCATCAATCAATTGAAATGCCAGGCCCAAATTTCGACCGAAGGCTTGGAGCGCCTGTTGTTCTGCCCTTGGTCTTTCAGCGATGACAGCTCCTACCTCAGCAGCGGCCGAGAAAAGGGCCGCGGTCTTTGCGTCAATTATGCGGAGATATGCATCTTCAGTGGTTGAAGTGTCCTTTTGAGCTTCAAGTTGGAGAACCTCACCCTCAGCGATTACTGCAGCAGCATTTGACAAGATCCTCAGCGCCTCCAACGATCGAGTCTCGACCATCATCTTGAATGCTTGGCCTAGCAAATAGTCTCCTACAAGGACGCTGGCTTGGTTTCCCCAGATCAAGCGTGCGGTCTTCTTTCCACGACGGAGATCGCTGCCATCCACCACATCATCATGGAGAAGGGTGGCCGTGTGCATAAACTCGACTGCGGATGCAAGTTTGATATGATAATCACCCCGATACCCGCACATCTGAGCGGAGGCAATCGTCAGCATGGGGCGTAGTCGCTTTCCGCCACTGTCGATCAGGTGGCGCGCCAACTCAGGGATCATGTCCACGTCAGAATGCGCCCTCGAAACGATTGCTTCGTTCACACGAGCCATATCCGCATCAACAAGCACCAGCAGAGGGTTCAAAGAGCTCGGCCCTTCACTCCGACTCTCAAAAGCTAAAACTTCTCCCACAAAACCTCCGTGTGGCTGTTTGGTAGCGACATTAGGAGCGCCTGAAAGTGAGGGTCAAGCGTGACTGTTGGCCGCTTCAATCGCCTTTAATAACATGGTTCATCAGAATTGTGATGGATAGGTACATTTCACAGTTTCAAGAGGGCAGAAAAATGCGTGAGGTGTTGCGCTCAAATGACCTGGTGGTGATCTCCTTTGCAAGTTCACTCCTCACAAACGCAGACATTGAACATGTGGTGTTTGATTCCAACATGAGCAGCGTAGAGGGCAGCTTGGGTGTTCTGCCTCGCCGCTTAATGGTAAGCGATGATCGATTCGATGAGGCAAAATCGTGGCTTAGTATGGCGGGTATTGAATGACCGCCGATCAAATCCTTGGCGATTTTAATCCCCACCCAGTCAGCCAAGATTATTTTCTGAATGGTGCGGTTTCAGCATTTCAGCCAAAACAGGGATATCGAGCGGGCATGGATGCCGTTTTTCTGGCATCGGCTGTTCGGCCTAAACCTGGAGAACATGTGCTTGAGGCAGGTATGGGCGTTGGCGTGCCTTCGCTCTGCCTCGCACATCGGATGCCGAAAATATTAATAACCGGGATCGAGCAGTCGCAATTTTACTCGCAACTGGCGCAAAAGAACATCATGGAGAACAACTGCAATGGGCGGGTCCAGGTCATTTGTGCAGATTTCCACGTCGCAATTAGAGGTGGAGGAGTCTTGGCCGAGCAACTGGAGGGATTCGATCACGCATTTGCCAATCCTCCCTTCTATGATGAAGACAGGGGCAGCCAGTCGTCACTAGACTTGAGGCGAGCAGCTCGCAATATGCCTGCAAAAGACCTGCTCTACTGGGTCAAGGCCCTGACAGCGTTGGTGCGGCCCGGTGGCACGGTAACGCTGATACATCGCCCAGAGCATCTCCATTCTCTTCTGACGGCGTGCGGCAGGACGCTAGGGAATGTTCAGATTGCTCCCTTGTACCCACGCGTTGGAGCTTCAGCTTCTCGAATAATATTTCAGGCGACCAAAGGAAGCGGTGCGCCCCTAAAGCTATTGCAGGGCTTGGTTTTGCACAGTGAGGACAACCAGTATACTGCGGGCGCTGACAGAATCCTTCGCCATGCAGACGCGTTTCCCTGGTGACCTAAAGTCACTGGCGGCCTGGATCCAATCGGGTTCTGACGAAAAAGCTGTATAACATTGATTTAGCAAGGCCGCGGCGTCTCTGATCCCCCCACGGCACGAAAGTTAGATTGTCCAATTTGCTTACTACGTCCGTCTTAGGGCCGTCAGCACAACTCTTCGGAGGCCTCTGTGAGGGTGTAGCAGACGACCGTTCCGTTTCCCCCAGATGCTGGTGTGTTGGTTGACGGATGCGCTCCTTACACATAGTGTGCGGCGCACCCTTGGGTGCGCTTGACAGCTAAACATTGGCACAGCATGAGCGTATCTTTCACTTCGGAAAATTCGAATTCCAGGCTATCGCCCACAAAATCCTTTCAAGATCTGCTTCTGACGCTGCAGCTATTCTGGGCTCAACAGGGGTGCGCGATTCTTCAGCCTTACGACATGGAGGTCGGAGCCGGGACATTTCACCCTGCTACCACGCTTCGGTCTTTAGGACCGCGACCTTGGCGGGCTGCGTATGTTCAGCCTTCCCGCCGTCCTAAGGACGGACGATACGGCGAAAACCCGAACAGACTTCAGCATTATTATCAGTTTCAAGTGATAATGAAGCCGTCACCAATTGATTTCCAGGACCTGTATCTGAGAAGTCTTTACAGCATCGGGATTGATCCGCTGTTGCACGATATACGGTTTGTCGAGGACGACTGGGAAAGCCCAACGCTGGGCGCGTGGGGGCTAGGATGGGAAGTTTGGTGTGATGGAATGGAGGTCTCACAGTTCACCTACTTCCAGCAGGTTGGCGGGTATGATTGTCGACCAGTATCTGGTGAACTGACCTACGGCCTGGAGCGCTTGGCTATGTATGTGCAAGGCGTTGACAACGTATACGACCTCAATTTCAACGGTCGTGACGGCCATGACAAAATCTGTTATGGAGAAATATTCAAGCAGGCTGAGCAAGAATTCTCTCGTTATAATTTCGAGTATGCTGACACAAATATGCTATTGGTACACTTTAATGATGCAGAAAAAGAGTGTCGATCTCTTCTAAGTTCTGGAGAAGGTGAGGCGAACCATATTCTTTGTTTGCCGGCCTATGACCAGTGTATAAAAGCTTCCCATATATTTAATATATTGGATTCTAGGGGCGTGATATCAGTGACGGATCGGCAGAGCTATATCTTGAGGGTTCGAGAATTGGCCAGGGGATGTGCAACTGCTTGGCTAAAAACGGAAGGTGGAGGTTATAGTCGCGGCTTGGAGATTTGATCCGATGCCTGAGCTTCTGATTGAGGTTTTCTCCGAAGAGATCCCTGCACGCATGCAGCGGAAGGCCGCCGAGGATCTGAAGCGCTTAATCACAGGCGCATTGTCGGAGAACGGTCTTTCCTTCGTGAGTGCCAAGGGACTGGTCACCCCAAGGCGGTTGATCTTGGTCGTCGATGGCCTTATTTCGCGACAGCCGGACAGTTTAGAAGAGCGCAGAGGGCCGCGAACAAGCGCGCCCCCTGAAGCCCTCTCGGGCTTTCTCTCTGCGGCCGGCGTGACGCTACAAGAGTGTCGGGTAGAAAAAAGCAAACGTGGCGAATTCTACGTCGCTACAATACAGCGATCAGGCGTGCCAACTAAGAATGTCATCGCCGAATTCATGCCGCAAATCCTAAAGGACTTTCCCTGGCCCAAGTCGATGCGTTGGGGAGATGGATCTTTAAAGTGGGTGCGTCCATTGCACTCTATTCTCTGTGTATTTGACAGTGAGACTGTTCCCTTTGAAATTTCCGGCATCTCCTCCGGATCAACCACCCTTGGTCACCGCTTTCTTTCGCCCCTGTGTATCGATGTGAAGCGGTTTGATGCCTATGAACAAGCATTGAGACGGAGCAATGTTATTATTGATCCGGACGAAAGGGAGGATTTGATCCGCCAGTCTGCTCGGGAAATGGCGCTTTCCAATGGGCTGGTACTGGTCGAAGACGAGGGGCTTATTTCAGAAAATTCTGGCCTTACAGAGTGGCCCATTATTTTGATAGGTGACTTTGACCAGAAATTTTTAGATCTACCAGAAGAGGTGATTTTAACATCACTAAGATCCCATCAAAAATGCTTTGGAATTCGTAATAAAGACGGGTGTCTGACAAATAAATTTATTCTTGTTGCAAATATGGAGGCGTCTGACGGGGGAAGATGTATTGTTCAAGGCAACAATAGAGTTATTTCAGCGCGCTTGTCAGACGCGAAATTTTTCTGGGATCAAGACAGAAGGACGCCTTTGAGTGCAATGGTGGAGAAGCTCAAGTACGTTCGATTTCAAGAAAAATTGGGACAGGTTTCTGATAAAGTTCAGAGAGTAGCCGTGCTGGCAGAGAATATCGCGATAGAAATTGGAATAGATCCAGTTAAGACAAAGCTGGCGGCGGAACATTGTAAAGCTGACTTGGTATCTGGATTGGTGGGAGAATTCCCGGAGCTTCAAGGCCTCATGGGAGGCCGCTATGCCCTCGAGCAGGGGCTGGATGTAGACGTAGCATACGCGATCGCGGACCACTACCGCCCGCAGGGACCTAGAGACGCGTTGCCTCGCACCGTCTTTGGAAGTGCCGTTGCGATCGCTGATAAGCTTGATACCTTGGCGGGGTTTTGGTTCATCAATGAAAAGCCAAGTGGTTCTAAAGATCCTTATGCTCTGCGGAGGGCGGCATACGGCATAATCAGAATTATCCTGGAGGGTAACCTGAGACTCTCTTTGCTCGAATTATGCAAGAGAGCGTTATCCGTATTAGATCAGAGGCATGAGGTAATCGATTCAGACAGAACTGACAGGTTAAGTTCTGATCTTTTTCAGTTCTTTATTGATAGATTAAAAATTTATATGCGTGATTTGGGACGCCCACATGACCTTATTGAAGCTGTTGCGGCGATTAAATGTCAGCAAGACCTCTGGTTAATTTGGCGGAGGGTCGAATTTCTTGGTCAGTTCCTGCAGTCGGAGGACGGTGCGGCTCTTTTAAACGGTGTGAAGCGTGCCGGGAATATTCTGAAGATTGAAGAGGCCAAAGACGGTGTGAATTATATCGCGAAGCCTGATCCAAGTCTTTTCGCGTCTGCGGAGGAACGTGAGTTATCGGAAGCAGTAGATCGTGCTGAAAAACTAACAGACTTGGCTCTGCTGTCAGAAGACCTGCAAGAAACGATGCGCTTGCTCGCGGAATTGCGGCGGCCTGTCGACGCGTTTTTTGAGAAGGTGATCGTCAATTCCGACGACGAAAGCCTTCGCATCAATCGTCTCATGCTCTTAAATCGAGTAAGGACTCTGATGCTCCGAATTGCCGACTTCTCCAGGATTGAAAAATAAACTTCTCAACTTGTATAAAAAGGGACATCTCATGGCGTCAGCTCCCTCTGAAAAGTGGGTTTACGTCTTCGGTGACGGTTCAGCCGACGGCACAGCTGAAATGAAAAATTTGCTTGGCGGCAAGGGAGCCAACCTTGCCGAAATGAGCAATCTAGGTCTCCCAGTACCCCCCGGATTTACGATTACGACGGATGTCTGTTCCTATTATTACCAAGAGAAGGGTGCTTACCCTGCGGGATTGGCGCACCAGGTTGCTGTGGCATTAGACACGATTGGCACTTTGGTTGACTGCAAATTTGGCGATGCTTTAAGACCCCTTCTCGTATCAGTGCGTTCGGGTGCCCGTGCATCAATGCCAGGTATGATGGATACTGTATTGAATCTTGGTCTCAATGATTTAACTGTCGAAGGGTTGGCGGATCGGTCGGGTGACCGGAGGTTCGCATTTGATTGTTACCGCCGCTTTATTCAAATGTATTCAAATGTAGTTTTGAATGTTGATCATTCTTTATTTGAAGAAGAAATAGAGAGCTACAAAGATGTTCATGGGCTGAAGTCAGATACAGAAATTTCGTCGGAAGCCTGGCGGGAAATTATTGAAAAATTCAAAAATATCGTCAGGAGTGAAACTGGGGTTGCTTTCCCGCAGGACGTTGATGAGCAGCTGTGGGGTGCAATTGGTGCGGTTTTTGGTTCTTGGATGACTACACGCGCCGTCACTTATAGACAGCTCAATCAGATTCCAGAAGCATGGGGTACAGCGGTCAATATCCAGGCAATGGTATTCGGAAATTTGGGGATGACTAGCGCAACCGGCGTCGCGTTTACAAGAAATCCCTCGACAGGTGTGAAGGAGTTGTATGGGGAATTTCTTGTCAATGCGCAGGGAGAGGATGTTGTTGCAGGGATCCGTACTCCGCAGAACATTACGGAGACTGCCAGACTGGCCGCAGAGTCACAATCTCCCTCATTAGAGGCACTGATGCCGCAAGTTTTCGCCGAGTTGGTGAACGTTTATCTTAAACTCGAGCGGCACTATAGGGACATGCAGGACATCGAGTTCACCATACAGGATGGAAAACTCTGGATGCTGCAAACAAGATCTGGCAAGCGAACTGCGAAGGCAGCTTTGAAGATTGCAGTTGAAATGGTGGATGAGGGCCTTATCGATCCTGCAGAGGCCATCTCTCGGATCGAGCCAGCCTCACTTGAGCAGCTGCTTCATCCCACTCTTGATCCAAACGCGCCGAGGGAGTTGCTAGGGGTCGGGCTTCCGGCATCGCCTGGCGCTGCCAGCGGTGAAATTGTCTTCAACTCGGAGGACGCCCAGTACCTGAAATCTCTAGGCCGCAAAGCTATACTCGCCAGGGTGGAGACGAGCCCTGAGGATATTCACGGAATGCATGCGGCGGAAGGTATATTAACAACCCGCGGGGGAATGACCAGTCACGCAGCTGTGGTCGCGAGGGGCATGGGAAAACCCTGTGTCTCGGGCGCCGGGACGATTCAGATAGATTATGCCAAAGAGCAGCTGATGGCGGGAGGTGTCATCCTGAAGAAAGGGGACCTGGTTACTATTGATGGCTCCACGGGTCAAATCATGCGGGGAGAGATCGCGACCATCAGGCCCGAGATGTCCGATGATTTCGCAAGGCTGATGTCGTGGGCCGACGCGAAAAGACGTCTTAAAGTTCGTGCCAATGCTGAGACGCCCGCAGATGCAAAGATTGCCCGCGAATTTGGGGCCGAAGGGATCGGTCTCTGCCGGACCGAGCACATGTTTTTTGATCAAGATAGAATTGTAGCTGTCAGGGAGATGATTCTGGCTGACAATCAGCAAGGGAGGAGGTCGGCGCTGGCGAAGCTTCTTCCTATGCAAAGAGCGGATTTCATCGAATTGTTTGAAATCATGTCGGGACTTCCGGTCACAATCCGTCTTCTTGATCCTCCTCTCCACGAGTTCCTGCCTCATTCTGATGAGGAAATCGATGAAGTAGCGCGCGCGACTGGCACCAGTTCAGAAGTTTTGCGCGCCAGGGTGGTGGAGCTTCACGAGTTCAATCCCATGTTGGGCCATCGAGGTGTCCGGTTAGCAGTGTCGTATCCCGAGATCGCAGAGATGCAAGCGAGAGCAATCTTCGAGGCGGCGCTAGAGGCTGGAACCAGAACAGGACAGCCGGTGACGCCGGAAATCATGATACCTCTCGTTGCCATCAAAGGTGAATTCGACCTCGTGAGAAAACTCATCGTCGACGTCGCGGAAGATGTGCAGAGGGAATATGATCGCGAGCTCGATTATCTCATAGGAACGATGATCGAGCTGCCGCGAGCTGCCCTGCGCGCTTCTGAAATTGCACAGTCAGCCGAGTTCTTTTCCTTCGGCACCAATGATTTGACGCAAACTACCTATGGTATCAGCCGCGATGACTCCTCTCGCTTTTTGGCGGAGTATGAGAGCAAGGGACTGATCACGGTGGACCCGTTCGTTAGCGTCGACCGCGATGGAGTGGGGGAATTGATCAAGATTGCTGCAGAACGGGGCCGAATGACACGGTCCGATATAAAGCTTGGTATATGCGGCGAGCATGGTGGAGATCCAGCATCGATAAAGTTCTGCGAGGAAATTGGTTTGGATTATGTGTCGTGCTCTCCCTTTCGAGTTCCGATTGCACGCCTCGCTGCCGCGCAGGCAAGCGCTTGAGCATGATCACGAAGGTTACTAAACGGTAACCAAAAAGACTGGCGTAGCTCCAAAATGTGGGCTAGCTTCGGGTTTTCGAGAGCATAGAACGTGCTAGGGCAACGTTTTTTCAGGGGGCGGGTGCCTAAGTTGGGGATCATGGTTAACGATCTTTTAAGTGGTTAACGTCATCTTACGCGAGAAGACGGCGAGCAAATTGAAGCGGGGAAGCGACGGGGTGAATTGGTTTCGACGTTTGCATGACAGTGACGAGGACCTGTTTCTCCATGGCGAGAATTTAGCGGAAGACCCATTCGGTCCGCTCGAATCCCGTGACCAGGAAAATCGATTAAATCAGGTCGCTCCCTACTTACTTGCGGGCATGACGTTGATCGTCAGCTTCGGATTTGTGAGCCAATATCTCGGACAGAATGCCGCGGCAAGAGGCGCTACGAGTTCTGCCTGGGAGGAAATCGGCGAGGTTCCACGGTCTGTCGTGGCTAAAACATCTCTTCTTCGCACCGACGTGAAGGATTTTGACAAGGAAGGCTTCCCCTTAGTCGGCGATCAAGCCGCGAGCGAGTCTCGAAAGGGTGACTTCAACATCACACTGGCCAGTTTGCCGAGTGCAAGCGACAGAATCGATCGGGCCGAGACCCTTATATTTTCGCCTCCGATTGATCAGCTGGAAAAAAGGTTTGAAGCCGCTCAGATTGAGAAGCAAAGGCTGCTTCTGCAAAAAAAGAGAAGTGCTGCAGAAGAGAATTGCTTAGCTGTGGCGATATATTTCGAGGCTCGCTCCGAGTCTGAGCTTGGGCAAAGGGCTATCGCTAAAGTGATAATGAATCGGGTTAAAGACCCCGCTTATCCGAAGACAGTCTGTGGCGTCGTCTATCAAAACATAACCAGAGGCGGAAGCTGCCAGTTTTCTTTTACATGCGATGGCAAGCCGGACGAGCCAAAACCGGGGGCGTCGTGGACAGAGGCAAAGGCAATCGCTCGGTCCGCTATGGGGGGTGAACTGGGGATCGATCAAATTCGGGGTGCAACGCATTATCACGCCGATTATGTAAATCCAAAATGGGCAGGCGTACTGAAGCGTATCGGGAAGATTGGCAGGCATATCTTTTACTCTGACAGCTAGCTGTCAATCGCCGCATGGGTTGACCAGATCACCTCGAAAAGTTTGAAAGCCTAAGACCCTGAAAGTGGCAGCTCAAATGCATTGCCACAGGAGGCATTCCGGCCTCGGCCGATTGCATGAACCGCATCCACCATTCTTCCTGAGCGCCCTAAAATATCGTCGGCAAGAGCCACCATCAAACGGTTCGGCGTAGCGGACGGGGATGCCTGCCGCAGCATTCTAGCTAAAAATTTCTCGTCGTCCGGTCTTATCAGGCACAATCCCACGTAAGACGCGGCTGTTGAGCGACTGATTCCCGCCCAACAATGGATCAAGATCGGGGCATCCTTTTGCCAGGCGGAAAAGAACCCGAGAATCTGCTCAATGTGCGCTGCAGAAGGGGGAACTAGTCCCTTTATCGGACATGTAACATCATTAAATGACAAGAAAAGCCTTTTGCATTCAGGTAATGTTTCGACGCTCAAAGGCTCACTATTCGGACTCGATAGGCTGATAAGATGACTGGGCCGGGATTTGAGAGTGATTGAGTTCACCTGAGCCATGGGGCACACAATGATCTTAGTCATCTAGTCCCGCCAAAACAGTCAGCTGTACAAAACGCCCAAGGTAAAGTTCACATGCCTCGTCCGCTGTTAGCGGTGTCAAGGGCGAGGCGACGCCTATCGCTGCGGCACTTACTTTTGGAGGTCTCCCAAAATACCGGGCTGCCTCCGAGTGTGAGAACCCGGCCAATTCAATAGCTTCCAAATAAGCGCATGCTTTGTCAGCACGCTTGATCAACTGCAAAGCAGCATCCGGGAGATGTGCTGGGAGCCCAAATCGGAGGTGAATAGCTTCTAAAAGCTGTAGTTCAAATGATTTGTAGTCAAAGCCAAGTGCGGCTTTGAAGGGGCTGATCATGTCTCCGACCACGTATTCAGGCGCATCATGAAGCAGTGCGGCCAATCGCCAAGCCGGGGGAATTTTCGGCTGAATACGAAAGGCGATTTCTTCGACGACTACACTATGTTGGGCCACGGAAAATGCGTGGGGGCCTTGGGTCTGTCCGTTCCATCGGGCAACCCGGGCAAGACCGTGAGCGATATCTGAGATTTCGATATCCAGAGGCGAGGGATTTAAAAGATCAAGGCGCCGGCCACTCAGCATTCTTTGCCATGCTCGAGGAGGTCCCGCAACAGTGTTCATTGTGGCTAAGTTCAACTCCGGCTGAGTGCCTGGCAGGCAGAATGTCTGTGGCAATCAACAATGTGATCATTCACCATTCCGACAGCCTGCATAAAAGCGTAGACAATAGTGGGACCCACAAAACGAAATCCGCGCGCTTTTAACTCCTTGGAGATGGTGCGGCTCAATTCGGTTTCGCTTGGCACCTGTTCCCGAGCTGTAAAGTTATTTATAATGGGAGATCCACCCACAAATTGCCACAAGAAATTAGAAAAACCGTCTGATTCTTGAGTTGATAAATAGGCCTGAGCGTTAGTAATCGTAGACTCTATTTTTGATCTATTGCGGATGATTCCTGAATCAGCCATCAGAGACGCTCGTTTTGCTTCGTTATAATTGGCAATAAGGCTTGGCTCAAAGTTATCGAAAGCACGGCGAAAGGCCTGTCGCCGCCGCAGGATCGTAATCCAAGACAAGCCTGCTTGAAAACCATCGAGGATAAGCTTTTCAAACAAAGCCCTGTCGTCCCACTCTGGGACGCCCCACTCCTCGTCATGATACGTTATGTACTGGAGATCCTGGCCTGGCCACGTGCAACGCTCTTGGCCCGCCGCCAAATTATTGGTGGGACTAATCAAGGTCATCTTGCTCTATCATTTTGAGGTAGTGATCCGCCCAAGCAGGTAAGTGAACTTCAACCTCCGCCCCTGCGGCGGTAAGCGGAATTCGTCGTGCTAAGGCACCTGCGACATGATCGAGGCGTACAAGAGCAAGTCCCTGCATAACTGACGTCGAGAGAATTGTTCCTATGACTTTTTGATCAGCGGTAACTGCGCTTCCAGATAGCAAACTACCGGATCCAACCGAAATCCGCACGATTCGCTTTCGTCCTCCCGTGCTCCGATGCTCCATTCTAGACACAACTTCTTGGCCGATGTAGCAGCCTTTCGTGAAGTCCACTCCCCGAAAATGATCGAAATTTGCCTCGTGGGGGAAGAGAATGTTTGAGCCCAGGTCTCTCACGGTATCGGCGGCGCCAACAGAAATCCTGTGAGAATGGTATTCGTCTTCGGACCTCGAATTGCCGGAGATCATTCCTCCGCTGCGAGCAAATGCTCGAAGGCCCATGTTGCTCGTTCTAGGATCGCAAAAAATAAGATTCGCGCCATCTTGATCGACGTCTCCCGCGACGAGGTCTAAATTCAAGCCGTTGCACCTGAAATTCGCGAGAATTGTGTATTCTGACGACATGTCCTCGATAGTCATATTTGCTCGAAGACGGTAAAAGCTCAGACGTTGCATGAGGTCAGATTTCTGGATCACTGCGCAATCCAACAAATAACCCTCGGCCTTTTGAGCTATGAAGAAGTCGAAGAGAATCTTGCCCTGAGGTGACAGCAAGGCTCCATAACGCGCCTGCTCCGGGCCGACGTCGTCAAGGTCGACGGTCAGGAGCTTCTGAAGGAGCGGGCGCGCATCTGGTCCACTCAGACGTATTGTCGTGCGGTCCGTGAGTTCTGTGAAATCCCGACTGATCATAGGCGACATGTGGCCTTCGAAAATGATGCGCTAGCCCGTCGGCTTGCTTCTGACGCTACATTTACGTAAGCGATTGCTGGGCCGCAAGGAGAGTGCTGAAGGATGGCAAAGCATTTCGATTTAGTTCTGGAGGGGGGGACCGTTGTCAGCCACGCCGGGAAGCATGTTTGTGACATAGGGGTTGTGAGAGGTCAGATTGCTGCGCTCGGCCAATTGAAGCAATCGGTCTCGGCCGAGGTGATCAACTGCACCGGGCTCCACATTCTTCCAGGTGTTATCGACACTCACGTGCATTTTCGCGAGCCGGGTGCTTTACAGAAAGAAGACTTGGCTTCGGGAAGCCTGTCAGCAGTCATGGGTGGGGTGACGGCGTTTTTTGAGATGCCCAACACAACCCCTCCAACAACAAGTGCCGAAGCACTAGCAAGCAAAGTTGCAATCGGGACAGATCGAGCCTTCTGCGACTTTGCTTTCTACGTGGGCGCAACTCTCGAAAACATAGAGGAGTTGGGACATCTCGAGCGACTGCCGGGATGCTGTGGTATTAAAGTGTTCATGGGAGCATCGACTGGTACTCTGTTGGTCGAGAGCGATGAGGGCATTGCTGCCGTTCTACGGCAGGCAAACCGTCGGGTTGCGTTTCACTCGGAAGATGAAGAGCGGCTACGACGCAGAGTGTCCCAGCAGCGAGAAGGCGATCCTTCTAGCCACTCTCAGTGGCGAGATGCCGAAGCGGCTCTGCTCGGAACACGGCGCCTGCTAAAACTTGCATCGGAAGCAGGTAAACGCATCCATGTCTTGCATGTAACGACGTCTGAAGAGATGCAGCTCTTGGCCCTGCACAAAGCTGTCGCTACTGTCGAGGTGACTCCGCAGCATCTGACGCTGACTTCTCCTGAAGCTTATGATCGCTTGGGTACGAGAGCGCAGATGAACCCTCCGCTACGAGATGAGACTCATGCTGCCGGGCTGTGGCTCGGCACTGCTCAGGGAGTGGCGGACACAATAGGGTCAGATCATGCGCCGCATACCCTAGAGGAAAAGGCGAAGTCTTATCCGCTCTCCCCCTCAGGAATGCCAGGTGTCCAAACGTTAGTGCCGATCATGCTGGATCATGTGAACGCGGGAAGGCTATCACTTGAGAGTTTTGTCGACCTCACCGCGCATGGACCACAGCGAGTCTTCGGAATCGCCAATAAGGGTCGGATTGCGGTTGGCTATGACGCAGATTTCACCATCGTGGATCTGAAAATGCAGCGTCTGATCGAGGACAAATGGATTGCTAGTCGCTGCGGATGGACACCTTTTGCTGGAAGGCTTGTCACCGGGTGGCCTGTTGGTACTGTAGTTAGGGGACAGCGCGTGGTCTGGGAGGACCAACTTTTATTAGCGGAGGGGGCAGGGAAGCCTGTGCGCTTCAGCGAGGCGCTTCATTCTGCTTAGGTGGAGGTGGCGGTATTCCTTTTAGGAGCTACCGTCGACCAGCATCGCGATGTTCAATCAGATGTCTTAAAGTAACGAACGGTGCCATCAGTTGCCACGCCAATCCGATATCCACCATACCCCTCAGCAGGATCCATTTCCATGACCTCGCGGGGGGGCATGATGACGTAGAGTTCCACCTGCTGCTGAGGAGTGAGCCGGTCTATGGGATAGACAGCATGGTATGGCCATATGAACATCTCCGATGGCTTTCCAGCATCAACGTGAACATAACCAGATCTCAGTATTTTCAAAATCTGCGCCAGGACATCTCGACCGGTCCCGTCAAATGAAATGCTCTTCCAATAGGCGACCGGATCATCGACAGGTGTCGACTGCACCATTGGAAAAGAACCGCTGCGCCTGAGGGCCGATTCTAGCTCTGTTATTTCACCAGAAGTTGCTGCACTAATTAATGCCTCACGCGTCGCGGCCACTGAATCTGGCAAGCCGGCCTCCCCATAAAAAATCATAGGAAGTGCCAAATCGGTTCGTGGTGATGGTTCGGCGTCCGAGGATCTATCCGTCTTTGAGTGCATTGACGACTGGGGCGTAAAGGTCTCAACGGCATCCGCAAGAAGCTCGACGGGCGTGATTATGAAGCCAGTGAGAGCAATCCATAACCCCACCCCAGAAATCGAGATGCGGTGTTTCAGGCCTCTCTCCGATTGACGCAAAATTCCTACCATTCTTGCTTCCGTCCGGACTCTGCACTCGCGGATTAGCACTGTTGCCCCAGTTCAAGTAAGTTTTCGCTACTCAGTAGGCCGTGATCGACGATAGTGGTTTGATGCGAGTACCCGCCTTAAAATTCAGCAGTTAACCCTTTCCGGCCAGTGAAAAGTAGAGAGGGCCGCTTAACAGGAGATTACCCCGTCGATGAGCGACACATTTACCGCCCTGGTCGTTGACAGGCTGGAGGACAAACACTGCGTCGAAATCAGAGATTTTGCTCAGGCGGATCTCATGGATGGTGACGTAACGGTGACGGTAAAACACTCCACCGTAAACTACAAAGATGGTTTAGCGATTACCGGGAAAGCACCGATCGTTCGCAGATTCCCTTTGATCCCAGGGATTGATTTTTCTGGAAGGGTGACCGCGTCCAGCAATGAGACATTCACGGTGGGTGACTGTGTCATTCTCAATGGTTGGGGTGTAGGTGAACAGCATCACGGCGGACTGGCACAGGTCGCAAGGGTCCCGGGGAAATGGCTGGTCCCTCTCCCGGCTGCCTTCACGACTTTTCAGGCCATGGCAATCGGTACCGCAGGCTACACAGCAATGTTGTGCGTCATGGCTCTGGAGGACGCAGGTCTCACTTCCGGAGCCGGTGAAATTCTCGTTACCGGTGCATCAGGCGGGGTGGGGTCGGTCGCCATCTCGCTTCTCTCCCAACTCGGTTACTCGGTCATAGCCTGCACCGGCCGGCCCCAGGAGGAGAGTTACCTGAAGCAGCTTGGCGCTAAGGATCTGATCAGTCGGGAGGAATTGAGCGGATCTCCGAAGCCCTTAGGCAAGATGCGATGGGCTGGTGCTGTGGATGCGGTCGGCTCGAAGGTCTTGGCGAATGTCTTGTCTCAAATTCACTATGGGGGTGCCGTCGCGGCCTGCGGATTGGCACAAGGCATCGATCTGCCGGGAAGCGTCGCACCGTTCATTCTGCGGGCGGTCAAGCTCATCGGGGTCGACAGCGTGCAATGCCCGATGCCCCGACGAAAACAAGCCTGGGAACGGCTGGCGCGCGATCTCGATGTCAAAAAACTGGAAGCCATCGCCCAGCGGGCCTCGCTGAGCGAGGTACCCGAACTGGCGGAAGAGATCGTGGCGGGGAAGATCCGCGGTCGGGTCGTCGTGGACATTTGAGAGTTTCAAAAATTTATGGATTGGGCTCTCATTTTCAGCGGCATCGGGATCGGCATGGCCGTGGCCGCCCCGATCGGACCGATCAATGTCATGGTCATCAAGGCGGTGCTGCAGCGGGGATTTCGTCAAGGAATTACAACGGGTTCGGGGGCGGTGCTGGGGGATGGATGCTTCGCCCTGGTGGCCGCTTTCGGGCTCACGGCGATCTCGGAGTTCATCACCCAGTATGACCGGTTCATCACCGGCGTCGGAGGCATCGTACTCCTGGTGCTGGGACTGCGCACGATCTTCGCCGACCCCTCCGCCAAGCTCGAAAAGATGGAGCCGAATCAAGAGCTTGACCTTGCCAACCAGATCGCCACCTTCGGCACGACCTTCGTGTTGACGATCACCAATCCGGCCACGCTCATGGGTTTTTTGTTCATTTTCAGCTCAGCCGGCGGGCTTGTGTCAGAAAATGAGAACTATGTTCACGCCGGCGCCCTGGTGATCGCCGTGATGGCGGGCAGCCTGCTGTGGTGGATCGTGCTGTCGGGCATCGTCAGCCACTTCCGGGAGCGGCTGACGCGCCAGGGCCTGAGGCTCGTCAACGCCATCTCGGGCGTGCTGATCGCCGGCTTCGGAGCCTTCGTCCTGCTCCGGGGACTCTATGAATTCAGCTTCTGAATCATTGAGTTACCCGGTTCATGCTGAACTCGCCATAGCGGATCCGGTCGCTCAGGCCGGAGGTCATGCGGGCGACATTCTCCTCCCCATAGACGGCCACAAGATCGCTCAAGGCCGCGAAAATCGCCGCGGTCGCCAGATTGTCGGGGTCCACGCCATCATGGACGGCCTCCTCCCACGCATCCAAAATGTAGCGTAATGCCAAGTGCTTAGTGTCATCCTCGAGGAGGTGGCTCACATCTGTCATGATCTCTTCCATTGCCACTCCAATGCTGAACAAATCCTAACATGCAAGGGAGAAGCATCGAATTTGAATTGAATTAAGGGTTAATGCCACAGGCGCCCGTCAACGTCAGCTTGGCTTCAGCAATCTGCGTGCCATCGACAGCCGCGGCTCGACCTCGTAGCCGAGAGATTCATAAAACCGTTGCACAGCCTCGTTTTCGGGCCGGATCAACAGGTTAAGCTTGGCGATGCCACGCTCCACCAGCCAGGATTCAGCGGCGCGCATGGTGGCCGTTCCATAACGGTGCTGGCGGAAACGGGGGGCCACGGCGACGTAATAGACGATGCCGCGATGGCCGTCATGACCCACCATGACGGTGGCGGCGATCTCTCCCCCGACAATGCCTAAGAGTATGTCGGAATTGGCTTTTCCGGATGCGAGCGCAATGTCGCCATAGGGATCGTTCCAGGGGCGGACGAGATCGCAGTCCCGCCAGATCGCTACAATTGTCTCGATATCGGACGCCGCCGCCGGGCGGAAAATGATCCCGGGGCTCACGGCAGAAGCTTGCCCGGGTTCAAGATCCCTTTGGGATCAAAGAGTTGCTTCAGACCTTGCATCATCTCCAACTCCACCGGGCTCTTGATGGCGGCCATTTTGGCACGCTTCATGGCACCGATGCCATGCTCGGCGCTGATGGAGCCGCCGAGGTCGAGGACGATCGCGTTCACCGCATCCGCCATCTCCTCCCAAGCCTCGAGAAAGACTGACTTTTCCGCGCCTAAGGGCTGGCTCACATTGAAGTGGATATTGCCGTCGCCGAGATGGCCGAAGGGCACAGGGCGGCAGCCCGGCACCAGGGCCTCCACGGCGGCCGTGGCGCGCGCCAGGAAGGCGGGCACTTTTGAGACAGGAACCGCGACATCGTTCTTAATCGAGCCGCCCTCATGCTTCTGGACTTCCGACATGGTCTCGCGAATCCGCCAGAATTCCTGGCGTTGCGCGTCGGATTGGGCCGGAATCGCGTCTTCAATGAGAACGCGCTCAAATGCCTGTTCCAGGATCGTTTCAAGCGTGTTTTTGAGCGTCCCGGTGGCTTCGCCGCCCGACAATTCCAGGAGCACATACCAGGGGTAGCGCTCGGGGAAGGGATCAACTGCTGCGGCATGGCGGATCACGTAATCGAGGCCGATGCGGGGGAGGAGCTCGAAGGCGGTGAGGCGTCCACCGCTCAGGCCCTGGCCGAGATTGAGAAGCTGCAAGGCGGCCTCGGGCGAGGGCAGGGCTGCGAAGGCCGTCGCGCGGTCGGTGGGCAGGGGCCAGAGCTTCAAGGCTGCCGCCGTGATCACGCCCAAGGTGCCCTCGGCGCCGATGAAGAGCTGCTTCAGGTCATAGCCGGTATTGTCCTTCTTGAGGCGCCGCAGCCCGTGCCAGATGCGGCCGTCGGCGAGCACCACCTCGAGGCCCAGCACGAGGGCGCGGGCATTGCCGTATTGCAGCACGTTGATGCCGCCGGCATTGGAGGAGAGATTGCCGCCGATCATGCAGGAGCCCTCCGCCCCCAGGCTCAGGGGAAAGAGCCGGCCGACATCGGCCGCGGCGGCCTGGACCGTGGCGAGGACGCAGCCGGCCTCGACGATCATGGAATTGTCGAGGGGGTCGATGTCGCGGATGCGGTTCAGGCGCTTCAGCGACAGGAGGATCTGGGTGCCCGAACGGTCGGGGATCTGGCCGCCCACCAGGCCGGTATTCCCGCTTTGGGGGACGATGGCGGTGTTCGTCTCGTGGGCGAGCGCCAGGATCGCGGAGACCTCCGCGGTGGAGCCGGGCAGGAGGACCAGGGGGGTGACGCCGACATAGAGGTCGCGCCATTCGGTGAGATAGGGGGCTTGGTCGGCGGGTGCGGCGAGGGCATGCGCGGGGCCGACGATGGCGGCGAAGCGGGCGAGGAGATCGGGGGACGGGGCGGGG